>NZ_CP062973.1:2003571-2337500 GCF_017311165.1 Psychroflexus sp. ALD_RP9
GAAATCTCAACTTGATTTAGTTGAGTAAAGTCAATAACATTTTTTGAACACAAATCACAATAATTTCCTTTTTCATTGGGTTTCATATTTTCCCACTTTTCATTACAAGGATTGTCTAATTTTAAAAATTTGTTCTTCATTGTATTGTGTTTTAAATGAATGCCAACGGATTTGTATATGACAAGTAGCGTGTAAATTAGCGATTATTTTTCGGTTGAACCACAAGCCAAATCTTTTGTATTTTGTTTTTATCTTTTATTTTCAAAATGCCAAATCAAAAGATTTGGCGACTTTGTAAATATACCAAAATTTGTAGTTTATAAAAGGTGCAGCTATTTGTTATATACGTTGTTAGGCAAAGTTTTTTTATTCAACATTGCTTTAATTTTTCTTTTTTCTCGTTTTGATATAAAATAAATGTGTTTTTCTTTCATCTTTTTATCGTAATAGTCAATTGTATCTGCTGAAGCACTTCTTAAAATAGGAAATGAAAAAAATAATAAAAAAGAATAAAAATTTCTCTCTATAGATTTTAAAAGATTCAAATGTTCGCATTTGTCATTAACAACTTCAATCCAAAGAATTAATTTTCCGATAGATGAACCTAAAATTGTTTCTAAAACTGAATTTAAAAAAATTAAAAAAACTGGCAGGAAATAAATTGTAGGAGTTAATTTGATAATATCGTTTTTTACTAAAAAATACAGTATAATAATTCCGATTAAAATGTCTAAAATTTTAGCAAATAACCTATAACTATCATTTTTAATATTTGGGTCATACTTTAATTCAAATTCAATTTTTTCATAGACTCGTTTTCCATCTATTATTTTTTTAGTTGGTCTGTTTACTTTTCGAAATTCTGTAAGTTCAGATATTTTCAACAAATTTAAATTTTGCCTAACGGTCTCGTATAACCGTCATTTACGGGTTAAAGTACGCAAATTTTTCGGTTTAGCACAGACGTTAGCAATTCCGAGTGGATTCGGACGTAGTCGAATCCGACGTAATTGCGGTTATACATTGTTGCCAACAGTATTTTATTTTTTCCGATTATGAAATTCATTCAGGATTCTTTGCTTTTCCATTTCAGAAAGTCCAAAATCAGTTATTAATTCAGGTCTAAAAGGTGGAATTCGGTCGTCAATTATTAAAACATTTTTAACCAAATATTCTCCAATTTCTAATTCATTTCCTAAACAACCTGATTGATAGTAAACAGAATAAATTGTGTCATTAATCGCATTAGAAATCAGTTCAGCTTTGTTTTTGAAATTCTTTTTTCTTAATAATCCCTCGTAAGCAATTGCCTTGATATTTCCGTTTGGAAATTCCGTTAGTTTTAGAAGTTCAGATTCAGTTGCGTTTTCCATAATCCATTTTCGGCTTTCAATTTCTTCAGTTATTGCTCTTCCATTTCCTCCAATTCCGCTCGAAATGGATTGATATTTATAAACACTAATTGAATCTTTAATAGTACTTTCAATTCCGTTCCAATTAAACGTCCAGCTTTTTTCATAACCAGAAGTTAACACAGCAATAATTCCAATTCCGAGTATTGTCAGGATTGGAAATAAAATCGAAAATCGACTTTTTTTGTTGTTATTTCTGCGTTTTCTCATATTGTTGGCAACGGTCTTGGCTATGATGTCGTTGCGGAATCATCCGTTAGGATTATTCCGCTTGGAAACGAAATTACACTTTTAACTGGAATTTTCCATAGAAAATTCCAAACCGCAATGCATTATAGCCGTTGTTACCAATAGGTTTTATATTGAGTTTGAGTTCATTTTTTTCGTTCTGCTATTCCATTCCGTCGAGTAGAGCTGAAGTTTTGCTATATTAATCTCGATTTAAAAATCTGTTTTCAAGAGTAAATTCATCTGTTTTCAAACGTGCTAAAATTCCGCTGTGTTGATTTTCCGTGTTTTGTTATTCAGCGTTTAGATTTTCAAATTCAGATAGCTACTCAATGCTCAACCAAAAAATCGATTCCATTTGTTTTCAAATCAATTCAGTTTTCAGAGTTTTAGTGATAACATCTAATTTTTAAAGATTAATCAAATTTTTTCAATATTTTCAGAGTCAATTCCGTTTATTAGAATTATCGAAATATGAATTTTATCTCTAAAAAATCTTTGAAATCAACTTATTGGTAACGGTCTTGGCTATGATGTCGTTGCGGAATCATCCGTTAGGATTATTCCGCTTGAAAACGAAATTACACTTTTAACTGGAATTTTCCATAGAAAATTCCAAACCGCATTGCATTATAGCCGTTGTTACCAATAGGTTTTATATTGAGTTTGAGTTCATTTTTTTTCACTTTGCTATTCAATTCCGTCGAGTAGAGCAGAAGATTTGCTATATAAATCTATAATCAAAAAATCTGTTTTCAAGAGTGAATTCATCTGTTTTCAAGCTTGCTAAAATTCCGCTGTGTTGATTTTCCACGTTTTGATTTTCAAATTCAGATTGTTGCTTAAAGCTCAACCAAAAATCAATTCCATTTGTTTTCAAATCAATTCAGTTTTCAGCGTCTGAGTGATAACATCAAATTTTAAAGCTCATTCTACTTTTTAATTTTATCAGAGTCAATTCTGTTTTTTAGAATTATCTAAATATGAATTTTATCTCTAAAAATCTTTGAAATCAACTTATTGGTAACGGTTTGCGCATATGGTTTGTGGCGAAGTTAAAAACCGCTCGCCTATCGGTTAAACTCTTAATTTTCTAAAAAATACTAAAATTATCTTTCTAGCAAGAATTTCGCCATAAATTATATGCGCTGTTGGGCAAAGTATTTATTCACGGCATATTATTCCATTCTGCGAAATTTTTTGTCCGTCATTCGTTGTTAATATCGCTTCGTACATTAAACAATTATCGACAATTTTAGTTTTCGAAACTACAATTCCATTATTGTCATTTACCCATTTTTTTTCAGCGTCTAATTCATATTTTGAATCATCGTAAGTCAACCGATATGTGCAGTCATCAATCCATTCAATTATTTCGTAGTCAGGTTTTCCATTTCCAATTCCATTCGTCCATTCGGTCTGAGTATTTCCTTTTCGTATGACGATATATTTTTCAATCTCAGCATCATTGTCGTCATTCTCGATTTCAGTTGTATTTTCAGATTCTGTTTCTGTTTCAGGAATATAAAACCGTCCTTCTTTAAAATCAGCACAAGTCAATTCTTGAGCATTTGAATTTATTCCAATCAATATGATTATAGTTAGTATTATTTTCATTTCGTTTATATTTTGCCCAACGTCTCGCGCATATGGTTTGTGGCGAGCAAAAATGCGCAAATTTTTCGGTTAAGGTTTTACGTTTTTAAAAATACAAAAACTTTGGTTTTGGCACTAATTCCGCCATAAACTATATGCGCTGTTGTACCTAGTTTTTTTCAGATCCACGAGTAGGCAAATTCTAATTCGGTTGCTTTATTCTTTTCTATTATTCTAAAAGTCCATACTTTTTCATAATATTTTTCAGGTCTATATTCAGTATTATTTTCATACCAATCGTAATCATCAGTTTCAAATAATTGTTCAACTATTTTTTTTACAGCATCTTTTTGGAAGTTTTTAAAACGTACAGTTACGATTTCTCCCCATTCATTACATTCTTGTTCGTGAGTGAAAGTATGTTCTTCTTTAAAAATAATTTTAAATCCGCAAAATTCATTTTTATCATTCGATTCTGAAGTCATCCATTTTGGTTTTTTTACTTTGATAGTGTCCACAGCAGTAAATTTGGATTTAAGATAATCAAGCATAATACTATCTGGCGAATTCACTTGTTCAATTCTAGAAATATTTTTTACAGAATCAATTTTTTCATTATTTATGTTTAATATCAAAAATTGAAAAATTAGAATAAAAATTACTAGTGTGAATTTCATTAAGACTTCAGTTTCAAAATTAGGTACAACGTTTTTGTATAACCGCAGTTATTACGGAATTAAAATTAGTGATTTTCAATTACAAAACCCAAGTGAGCAAATACGAGTTGATTCGGCTTATAGTCGAATCAGCCGTAATTGCGGTTATGCGGTGTTGCAAGTAGGTTTTTTTATAGAGCGCAATTAATTCGTTTTTTTCGTTCAGCTATTCAATTTCGTCGAGTAGAGCAGAAGTTATGCTATATTAATCTCGATTTAAAAATCTGTTTTCAAGAGTGAATTCATTTGTTTTCAAGCTAGCTAAAATTCCGCTGTGTTGATTTTTCGCGTTTTGTTATTCAGCGTTTTGATATTCAAATTCAGATAGCTGCTCAAAGCTCAACCAAAAATCAATTCTATTTGTTTTCAAACCAATTCAGTTTTAGAGTTTGAGTGACAACATCCAATTTTCAAAGATTAATCAAATTTTTTAAATATTATCAGAGTCAATTCCAATTCTTAGAATTATCGAAATATGAATTTTATCTCTAAAAATTCATTGAAATCAACTTACTTGCAACGGTCTTGGCTATGATGTCGTTGCGGAATCATCCGCAGGATTATTCCGCTGGTAAACGAAATTACACTTTTAACTGGAATTTTCCATAGAAAATTCCAAACCGCAATGCATTATAGCCGTTGTTATGGGGTGTTTTTTATTTCCACACTTTTACCTGCCCAATCAATAAAAATTTTTATTTCTAATATTCCATATTTTGATGAAACTATCAAATCTGTAATTCTAGTCAAGTCATTATTTATTGAAGGATGAACAGGTTTTGATAATTCACTTTTTCTAACATCTAGTGTCTGAATTATTTCATCATTCTTATTATCAATATCAGTTATTTTCAAAAGGTCATTGATTAATAAGCCACAATTTTCAATTTTATATTCAGCTCCAATTTTTTTATTAAAATCGAATAGTATTTGTCTTTCAGTATTTGCTTTAGATTCAAAATAAACAATCTTATCGGAAAATGATAGATATCCAATTGTATCAAATTTATCAATTGAGAAGATCAAGGAATTATTTTCATCTAAAATATCAAAGTGAAATTCAAAAGTCTGCTCTGGACAGATTGAAATGATCTCATCGTCTAATTCAATATATTCATTCGGGTGATGTTTACAGTTTTGAAGCGTTCTCGATTGTTGAATTGACTTAAAATCATGAAATATTCTTTGTTTTTCACATGACATAATCAAAAAAGTCAAAATCAAAAATGTTATTAAAATATTTTGTTTCAATTTTCTGTTTTCGTTTTTAAATACCCCATAACGTCTCGCGCATAACATAAGTGGCGACTTAAAGTGCGCAAATTTTTCGGTTAAGTTTTACTTTTTTAAAATTACACAAACTTCTCGTTTCAGCACTAATCTCGCCATTTTTGTTATACGCTGTTAGCATTAGTACTTTTCCAAGTGAGTTTCATTTTTTTCATTTTGTATTGGCTCAACAGTATTAATCCTAAGTCTGTCAATTGCATTTGTAATTTCAAATTCATCTAAGCTTCCCCACATCGAATGAGGATAAAAAAGCCTTCCTATTGTATTATTTTTCTTAGTGAATTTGATACCTTTTTTCTTTTTTTTACTCAAACCGTCAAAGGCATTGATTTTAATGCAAGCTATGCTTTTAAATGAATATTCCTTTAATGTTATTTTTGAGTCTTGGTAGTTTCTTAATGCAAAAGAAATTTTTCTCTCATCGTCATTAATATCAAATGCTACAATTATTTTTTTTCGAAGAAAACTAAGTCTAAAGATCAAATAAAAAAAAACCATTATCAAAAAAGCGGAAATTGTTATTTTAATTAACTCTTCTCCATTCACTTCCTTTATTCCATCAATAAATCTATTGAAAACTCGAAAATAAAAATCTGAATCGTAGTATTTTCCTTTTGAATAATAACTTATGATAATGACAAATGATAAAAATCCAATAGTCAAAGATAGTAAAGCCTTATATAAAGTATGCTTAGCATCGAATGGCTTATCATAGTAGTTGGATTTATATTTTAATTCGTTCATTAAATTTTTACCAGTATTTTTCAGTATTAATGCTAACGGTTTTGTGTATGATTAGTGGCGTGTTTCAAGCACCTAATTTAGCAAATAAATACCGAATAGAAAATCCGCGAGGATTTTCGTAAGTAGGCGAGAACCAGCCATTAATTATACACGGTGTTGGCAAATCGTTTTTTTTTTTTTAGTCAATTCCTAAATCGTTTGTTATTGAGTGTTCCAATTTTATTTCACTAATTGGTATTCCCATATTTTTGTTTATAATTCCAATTATAATTCGCTCAACTTCATATTTGTTTGTGATTTTTTCAATGTCAATGAGTTTTTCTTCATTCAATGCGATTGTCCAATCAATCAATTCACGGATAGTTCCGCTTGAAACTGGCGTTGTTCGTTTTATGGTTTTAATCCCAAAAATTTTAACGTGAGAGCCTAATTCTGGATTGAAATCAAGTGCTACCAATTCAGGCAATTCAAGTCCGATTTCTGTTTTCAAAAGGTGCCATTTTTCTTTTAATTCCGTTTGAGAGAGCAACTCCGTTATTTTTGTTCCGGGTTTAATTTCTTTATCGGTCAATTTTAAATTCCGAACCGCTTTTCTGATTCGGTAAAACACTATTTGGGTTAAGCATTTTTCATTCGGATTTGTAATGATTTTGCTGTAAACGGAATCCACAAAATTTTGAACGGTATATATTTTTTCAGCTTCAGAATCCTCAATTCGTATTCCAAATTTGTCCTCAACTGACATCAATAATTCTACTGAATCTAATCCCATTATCGGTTCGTTTTAAATGTTTGCCAACGGTTTTGTGTATGATTAGTGGCGTGTTTATGCACCTAATTTAGCAAATAAATACCAAATAGAAAATCTGCGAGGATTTTCGTAAGTAGGCGAGAACAAGCCATTAATTATACACGTTGTTGCCAGTAGTTTTTATATTTCCATTTCTACCATTTCCGCTCTTGCTCCAAATCGGATTGGTAAAATACTTGTTCCTATTCCTTTTGATATGTACATTTTCGGTTCGGATTCATTATACCAACCTTTTAAATATTTTCCACTTCCTTGCGGTTTGAAAGGAACAATTCCTAAAAATGTAATTTGTCCTCCGTGAGTATGTCCTGAAAGCACTAAATCAATATTTAGATTTCCTTTTTGTTTTGTAATTATATCTCTGTGTTTAGGACAATGTGATAAAACAATATTGGTTTCAGTTTCTTTTAGATTTTCAACTGCTTTTCCAAAGTCAGCGTTTCCGCCAACAAAATCGTCAATTCCGATTATTGAGATTTCTCTATTTTTAATTGAAATTGTTCTATTCTCGTTTATCAATAATTCGCAATTATTTTTAGAATAAATACTTTTAAGTTCTGTCAGATTTATATTTCCCCAATATTCCCAATTTCCAGTTATCGCATACTTTTTAATCGAACTGTCAATTAATTCAAGGAATTCATTTAGAGATTTAATTTTTTCTGTTTTATCAACAGAATCTCCAGTTATGAATATTAAATCAGGTTTTATTGAATTTATTTTTTTCGCAATAGATTTGTGAAAGTACCTTAATTGGTCAAAATGTAAATCTGAAATTTGAATGATTTTTATTTTATCTTTTTCCGATTTTGAGATGTCAAAGTAATTCCAGTCAATTACATATTTCTCAAACCAAAGTGAATCCAAAAGAACTAATCCAATTGAGGCTAAAATTCCTCTTTTTATAAATTTTCTTCTGGTTAAGTTCGTCATTTCTTAAATTACTGGCAACGTCTCGCGCATAACGAAAGTGGCGACTTAAAATGCGCAAGTTTTTCGGTTAAATTTTTACTTTTCTAAAATACACAAATCGCTCGTTTCAGCAATAAATTCGCCATTTTTGTTATGCGCTGTTGCCCACCGTTTTTTATTCAACCCAAACATCAAATTCATATTTTACTCTCCAAATTCCATTTTTCTTTTCATAAATTCTCGTCATACCACCTGAGCCAGATCTAATTCGCACATATGCTAAATTCAGATTTTTATTAAATATTGGCTTTGTTATATGAAAAAATGAATAGAAATCAATCATTTTATTTTCTTCATAATATTTTTCGGCAATTTTATCAATTGAATCCCATTCGATTTGATTTTCTTTAAGTCCCTTTACATCAATTACTTTAAAACCATTTTTTTCTAAATTTAAAAAATCGAAATCTTGATTTTCTTTAAATTGTTTTCTAACAAAATCAACATCATTAATTTTTAAAGTGTCAGAAATAAATTCAGCATGAGATATTGTTTTTGAATAATTTTTAGGGTCAATTGGTAATATTGGTGGAGTCATTTCAGGCCAATTTGTAATCAATTCTCTTTTATCAAATAACAATCTTGAATCCGAACTATCAGATAAGATTTGATTATAGAATTCAAGTTTGAATTCATCAGTGATTTCAATTTGAGTTAATTCAATAGCTTGTGATTCCGATTTGTTGTTTTGTCTACAACTAATCAAAAATATCGTTAAAATTAATATTTTAAGTAGATTTTTCGTTTTCAAATGGTGGGCAACGATTCTCTAGTATGGCCAGTAGCGTCCAAATACTAGCTTGATTTTCAGTTTATCTTTTAACTTTCTAAATATACAGAAACTTTCGGTTTAGCACATAGTAGCTATTGGCTATACTAGGTGTTGTAAACAGTTTTTTATTCAGTTTTTTTCATTTCAAGAGTTATTTCGCTTTCATCAAGATGAAATATCTTCTTGCCATTATTTTCTCTAATTGAAATTCCCATTATTGAATATCCGTCTTCTTGGTTTCCAATTTTAACATACTTTTTGTTTTTTTCTACTTTCCATTTAGTCCCGTTGGTCATTTCGGTTATCATTCCGAACAATTCAGATTTCGAAGTAGTGGTCAGTTTAAAATTCCCATTTTCGTTAAAAAAGAAGGTAGAATTTTCAAATCCATCAATTAGGGGGACGAATTGAGGGTTTGTCGGTTTTTTAATAATTTTTTCCACCTTCCATTTTCCATAAATTTCCTTTTCGGTTAGTGTTTGTCCAAATACGGTTGAACTTATGGTCATTAGAAATATCAGTGTAAATATCTTTTTCATTTTTTGTGTGTTTCTCGGTTTTCTTAAATTGTTTACAACGGTTTTGTGTATGGAAAGTTGCGGTTTTGTGTGCGAGGATTTTCCGAAGGAAAATCAGATGTAACAAAAATGCAACTACCTTTGTTTAAGCACTAATGTAGCAATTTTTTATACACGTTGTTGCCACACGTTTTTATTCTTAATTTTTTTCAATCAGTTTTATATTCCGAATTTTACTATTTCCGACTTCGCTCATTTTCCAATTCATTTCCAAGTTCATTCTATACAATTCAGGAATAGAATCTAAATCAATTTCGTAATATTTATTTTCACTAACTTCTAAAATCACTCCAGAAAGTTTAGCAGGCGGTTCGTCAGTCCAAATAATTTCCGTTATTTTTTTCTCAAAATCTTTGTAAAATATTGACAATTCAGCGTTTTGATATTTAGAAAGTTCGGTTTTTTTAATTCCGATTTGTTTTTGAGAATCTTCTTTAACTCCTTTTGCAAAGCCATACATTTCAATTCCGAAATAAGTAATTCCGACAATTATAATTCCAATTATTGTTATAAAAATTCCTTTTTTCATTGGTTCGCTCAAATGTGTGGCAACGATCTTGGCTATGGTTTCGTTACGGAATGGTACGCGAGTATCATTCCGCCGTAACCATAAAATTAGCAAAAAGGCTTGAAATTCCGATTAGGAATTTCAGCCGTAATGAACTATAGCCGTTGTTGTAAGTAGTATTTTTTAATAATATTCATTTATAATTCGAAATCTCATCGTATTTCCAATTCGTTAGATTTAGCTTTTTGAAAGCTCTAAATACTTTCCGCTTTTTTAATTCCAATATAATCACACCGCAATCTGCGCTCGTTCCGTACAATGCTTGTCTATTGTCATCAGTCCATATTTCTACATTGCGAATATTACTTTCCGAAATTAGTTCTGTGACAGAATCAGTAAGTTCAGAATCAATTGGGTTTTCAATTCGGAATGCTATTACATTATTCTTGTATTTTATCAAGTAAAGCGGTTTACAGAAACCTTTCTTTCTTATCTTGCTAAGACTGTCCAATTTTGGAAATCTCGAAACAGTTATTCCGTCCGAAAAACTCCATTTAATATATACGTTCACATCATTAGTCAGCCGATTATTTATCAAATCAATTTTTTCCGCAAGTAATTCGGTTTTTTTGAGTGATTCAAACCATAATTTGTTCTCATTTTCAGTCAAAATCAATTTTTCACTTTGAGCTAAACTGCAAATTGATTTTAGAATTAAAAATGTTAGCAAAAAGTGTTTCATAATATTACTTACAACGGTCTTGGCTATGATGTCGTTGCGGAATCATTCGTAGAATTATTCCGCTGGTAAACGAAAATACTATTTTAACTGGAATTTTCAATAGAAAATTCCAAACCGCAATGCATTATAGCCGTTGTTGCATACAGGTACGACACGCACTGATTGGAACGAAGCGATTTTCACGTTTCAGAATTTTTTTCACATAGCTATTTAATTCTGTTGAGTAGAGCAGAAGTTAATCTATATAAATCTAAATTTTCAAATTCTGTTTTCAAGAGTGAATTCATCTGTTTTCAAACTTGCTAAAATTCAGCTGCGTTGATTTTCCGAGTTTTACATTTCAAGTTCAGATAGTTGCTCAATGCTCAACATTTGTCAAAAGTCAAATTTAGAATTTTTTTTTATTCAGATTAGAGAACCAACTTTCGCTAGAATCAAAATTTTGACTTTAAAAACAGTTTTCAGTTCGTTTCAGGTAATGCTTGGTAAATTCAGATTTTCAACTTTCATTTATCCGACCCGAGTTTTTTCCGAGTACTTGTGTGCAACGGATTGGTGTATGGTTAGTGGCGACTAAAAATACACGAACCTTTCTTATTCAATCGTAAAATTACCAAAAAAATTCGGACTTTGCGATTTAGCCCAAATCTCGCCATTAACTATACACCGTGTTACCCACAGGCTTTCCTGCGTCCTGCTTGGTTTTCAGCGTTGGCAAAGACATACTCTTTTGCAATTTTTAAATAGAGCATTGGCTGGTGCGAATTGCAAATGTGTATGGCTTTTAGTATTGGCTTATCCATTCACAAATATGTGGTTTGTAAATAAAGTATGAGGTGCGCTCACTAAATTTATGTCAAATTTCAATGATGGTTCAACCCTAGAACTAGCATTATGAATTCTAAATGATATTTGCCAACCTTCGTTTAAAGAAACCAATAATGTTGTGGTTGAGTTCTCTTGATAGACAATTTCGATTAATCTTGTCGGTAATTTTAATTTAGGAATCTTTGCTTTTGGTTTGACTTTTTCAAATGGCAGATTCAGAGTTCCGTGTAAATTATATGCTTGAATTTCAACTTTCTTTTTTCCTTTAATGACTTTGTAAAAATCCTGATTACCAATTAAGTATTGCACTAAATTTTCTGCTACAACATTTGGATTTTCTTTGTCAAGACGAAGCAGTTCTTTTCGAAAAGCATTCAATATTGGAATATATACAACTTCGTGCATATTCTCAATAGAAGTCCATTTTGTTGATTTATCTTCAGCTCTTAAATCTGTAAGCATATCGAAAATTGGTTTAATTTCCTGAAAATAATCTTGAGAACAACTAACGCCAAGCCATTTTTCTCCAAAATTTATTTTTTGTGATAATCTTGAATGTTTTACTGCTCTATGATTATTTTTAGCCGAAATACCGATTTCCCATTTTTGTATCGAGCGAATTATCAAAACATCTCGAACGTCTCCAGTTTGACCAGCTTTATCGCTTACTAATTCTAAAACTAAAATATCATCTTTGTTAATACCGTTTGATAATCTTGGTTCTATATCTATTAGGAAATTAATTGAAGCACTCGCTGTAATCCTAAATGTATCTTGCTCGTTTTCACTAAAACCATCAAAAAAGCCTTTTGCTGTATTGTAAGGCTCATTCATTGTTATTGAAACACTTGTAATTTTATTTAAGCGTTCGTGAAATTCTATAAGTAAAGCATATTCGAAGGCTTTACCATTTACTGTTTGACTTGCCATAAATTATGATAAAGTATTTTCTAGTTCCATTTTTCTTTTTGAAACTGGTTTTTGTTTCTTTTCTGCATTTTCAATTTGCGACTTTATGCCTATTGCAATATGCTTTGCAAGATTAACAGGGACTGCATTACCTATCATTTTATAACCAGCTGCTATATGATTATAATAAAAAATAAAATCATCAGGAAAAGTTTGAATTCTAGCACATTCTCTTACGCTTAGTCTTCTATATAAATTTTCTTTACCTGGAACAAAAATGCGTTTGTTCTGTTCGATAAATTTCATTTTAGGTGCTTGAGGATGTAATGGTGCGTGTCTGCCACCTGCTTGAATTGTATATGATTGCTCGTTCCAACTTCGCACTCTGTTCCTTGACATGAACATTGATGAAAAACCGCCAATCATATATTCGTGATTTGGAATTTTACAATTTTCCATATTGGTTTTATTTCCTTCTTTAGCAGGAACAACTGAA
This sequence comes from Psychroflexus sp. ALD_RP9, assembly GCF_017311165.1. Taxonomy (GTDB): domain Bacteria; phylum Bacteroidota; class Bacteroidia; order Flavobacteriales; family Flavobacteriaceae; genus Psychroflexus. The sequence continues at coordinate 2,016,174 of NZ_CP062973.1, forward strand.
TTTTGCAAATCAGCTATTTTTTGTTCAAGAGTTACTTTTTCTTTAAGTGGCTTAGGAAACTTAAATTTAAAATCAAGGTCTTCCCGAATACCAACAAAAAAAACTCGTTTTCGGTCTTGTGGAACATCAAAATTAGATGCGTTTAGCAATTTGAAAGATAAGTTATATCCAGCATCTTTAAAAAGTTGCTTAATATTTTTTAAAGCTTCACTATGTCTATTTAAGAGCATTCCGCTAACATTTTCTGCTAAGAAAAATTTAGGTTGTTTAGCTTCTAATATTCTTATAAAATCAAAAAATAACTGCCCTCGCTTATCATTTATACCACGTTTTGACCCTGCTTCACTCCAACTCTGACAAGGTGGTCCACCAATAATGCCATCACATTCAGGAACTTCATTCGATTTTATGTTAACAATACTTCGTCTGTCGAGCGTAGTATTTTTATGATTTTTCTCGTAAGTTTCCCAAATATCTTTGTCATATTCATTTGCCCAAACAACATTAAATCCTGCTTTTTGAAATCCTAAATCAAGTCCGCCTGCTCCTGCAAAAAATGATACTATTCTCATACTATTTTTTCTTTTAATGTTCTTCTGTATTCTGCTTTTTCTTCCGCAACTTGTAAAAGTTGTTTGGTGCAATTTGTTTCATAAATCTGTTTCCCGATTTGGTCAGTGATATATTCATTTCTTAATTCTGTGAGATTGATTTTGAAGATTTTAGCAAGTTTTGGTAATCTCTTTTCGTCAAAATCACGTTTCCCGTTCTCAATTTTGCTCAAGTTTGCAGAGTCTAAGTTCAATTTGGCCGCAAGTTGAGTTAAGGTCAATTCGTTTTCGTTTCGTAAAAGTCGGATGTATTCTCCAAAAGTGGTTTTCATAAGACTTGTCATTTTTTGACAAATTTATAAATTCTATTTGAAATATTCAATTCGAGCGTAGGGAAATTTTAGCTCTTTTGGTTTTTAAGGATTGGGTTTTAGCGTTGGCAAAAACCAAATGTGCTAAAATGTGCGGCTGGTTTCAGCTTGTGGGTAACGTTCTGCGTATATGCTTTGTGGCGATGCAAAAAGGCTTTCTCGATTCAGCATAAACTTTTGATTTTAAAAGTACAAAAACTTTTAGTTTAAGCCTTAATTTAGCCATAAAGTATATACGTTGTTGTGCAAAGTATTTAACTTTACATCTTTAATAAGTGCTTATTTAAAATTAAAAAAAAGGCTCTCATGTAATTCTTTGAGAGCCCTTTTTTTAACCTTATAAATCGATAATTTTTTGATATAAAAAATAAGTCATCAAACAAATTAAGATAACATACTCATAATTAAAGTATGTCTTATGTTTTTTGTTGGATTTTAAAATATTTATTGCAACAACAATAGAAATCACAGCAAAAAATACAATGTAAGAGATATCTAAAAATTTCATAATGATTGATTTAAATCCAACCCATACAATCTGTAAAGTCGTAAACAACTAATGCCGCTCCAACCCAGCCTAAGGTTCTTGTAGCTAGTTTACCTACTGCTCTAAGCAGAACCCTTCGATTAGTAAAGTTGCTCCAAAATCCTTCATGTAATTTTATACCAACAAAGGCTCTGGCAACACAGTCTAGCACACTAGGACTATCTGATTCAGAAATTTGTTGATTTTGTGTTTCTATAATAGCAATTCCTACTAACGCAAGTTCAGGAGAATCAAGAGAACCAAATTCATCTATTATTTCTTGTTCGCTTATTCCTTCACTAATAAGCAAATCTTTTGTTTTGTTAACAAAAGGCATAAGAACACTTTTTGCCTTTTGTTCATCAAAAACAGAGCTAGGTGTACCATCAGAATTTACGAATTTAGTCATTTCATTCATTTGGTTTTTTAAGCTTAACTCTAAATTGTTAGAATTTTTTTGTCTAAATTCAGTAATTTCTGAATTAATATCTTCATTGTTCAATACTTCTGAACAAGAAATTGTTAACAATGAAATTAAAATAAAAAAAATACAATTTTTAAAATTGAATATCATAATATAAAAATTTAATTGTTAATAGAATACTACTCTTTCGATTTTCGCAACTCGCCCACAATATTTTTAATGTCTTTTTTGTAGAATTTCACATATTTTGACGTTGGATTGTCAGTCCTCTGTGACAAGATTATGGCAATAGTTTTTTGGAATGTTTAATTATATTGCAAATTAGAAAAAATGAGAATCACTTTAATTAATCTAAATATTGTATTAATATATTTTTAAAAAATGTTCTATTTAAATAATAACCTAGTGTTGGCGCATAGTGTGTTCAGAGTTCATATTTTGCACAACGGTCTCGGCTATGAGTAGTTGCGTGAGTTAGCACTTAACTTTGCAAGTACACACCAAGTTGGAAATTCCGAAGGAATTTCCAAAGTAGGCGGGAACAAGCAATTACTTATAGCCATTGTTGGGTGTAGTTTTTTTTATTCTTTTATTCTGTTTTTCAAATCCATTTGACCGTGTAAAATTCTTGTTATTTCAATCTGATGGTCAATTCTTTTTCGATAAAATATTATGTGTCGATTTGCTTTTAATCCGAAAAGGTCAGATTTGATTCCATCATAGGTTTTTCCTAATTCTGGATTGTCAGCTATATCTTGGCAAATATCAAGAAGCATATCGTAATATCTGTCAGCTTGATTTTCAGACCAATTCTCAACTGTATACTCCCAAATTCCATTTAAGTCAGCTACAGCCTTATTGGTCAATTCGTATTTAGCCATTCTTTTTGCGTTTAGCTTTTAAATCCTCAAGATTTTTTTTTGGGTCGAAATCGTGAGCAATTCCGCTATCAATTCCTTCTTGAATAGCATTTCTTAACGCAATTACTTTACTTTCCTCATTTTCTAAAAGTCGAAGTCCAGCTCTGATTACTTCGCTTACATTTTTGTATCGTCCAGCAGAAACTTGGGTTTGTACAAACTGGTCAAAATAATTTCCGAGCGATATGGATGTATTTTTCATTTTATTCATTTTTATCAAATATACCAATTTTTGGTAAAAAATCAAATTTTGTAGATTTTCGCTCAAATTACACCCAACGGTCCTGGCTATGGCAAGTGCGGGATTTTGAAACCGCTTTCTTGTCCGCCTACCGTGATTTTATTTAGTTGTAATATCTTCATTTTCAATCAGTCAGCCCGCATTTGCTATAGCCGATGTTGTGTGCAGTTTTTATTTAATTTCTTTTTCCCGTAAATCTCTTTCCTTCAGAGTCGTACTTTATTGTTCCAACCGATTTACTATCTCCGTAATCCATTCGCACTTCATACTCCTTAAGGGGTTCTAGGTCTTCAATTTCTTGGTTGAACTTATTGAAGATGAAATTTTGGAGGAGGGCAGATTTCAGGAAAATTTTTGTCCACTCGTCAAATGGAAGTCTCTCAATAGGGCTGTTTGGTGGATCATAATTTTCTAACACTATATCTGTCTCATTAAGTCCAAAGTGATATACTGAATGAGCAAAAGCATTTCTTAGTTGCGACCTGTAGGCATATTTAATAATGTCGTAAATTTTAAGTTGATGTTTTTCAAAAACATTCCGAATATTATTTACTACAAAGTCGTATTTACCACGGCTAGGTACTTTCACATTAAAATCATAAGGTTTCGAGTCGCAAAGGTCTGCGAGCTTTTTAAACATTGCCAAGTTTCGCTTAGATTCCCAAAGGTGAGTGTAAATCATTAATTCCATAGTCAGGGAAAACTTGGAATCAGATGTGTTTATCGCTCTGAAATTATATTGAGAATTCAAATGCTCTAAAAGAAAGTCTACTCTATCTCTGTCCAATATTTCATCGAGGGCATGATCCAATAACCAAGGAGTTACTCTATCATTGTTTTCGTATTTGGGCTCATATTTTGAACGAGATAGAAATAAAATGTAGTCATTTTGATTTTTCTCGTGGTTTTTTGCAAACTCGAAAACTTCATTTACGGCTTGTTCCACTTCTATTCTTAGTCTAGTGAACTCCTGTTTTCTTATCATTTTATGGTTGTCGTTTCAAATTGCACACAACGGTCTCGGCTATGAGTAGTTGCGTGGGTTAGACTTAACTTTGCAAGTACACACCAAACTGAAAATCTTCGCGGATTTTCAGAAGTAGGCGAGAATAAGCAATTACTTATAGCCATTGTTGTGTGTAGTGCTTTTTTATTCAGTTGCTAAATTCATTTTCTGATTCAGTAACTCTACGTTGAAATTGATTTTCGCGTTTAAAGCTCTAAACACTTTTAAAATTGTTTCAAATCGGGCATCAGTCAAATTGTTTTCGATTTTCGATATTTGTGCTTTTTTCACGCCAATCAATTCTCCAAGTTGCGTTTGGGTCAATTTTCTTTCTTTTCGAGCTTGTTTGATTGCTTCTCCGATTAAGTCAAGTCGCAATTCGTTCTCATAAGCATCTCTTTCCGTTGTTCCTTTTTTTCCAAGGTATTTATCTTTTACTTCGTCAAGTGTGTATGTTTTCATTACTTCTTGTTTTTATTTTCAAAATATTTGTTCATCAATTCGGTCGCTTTGTCAATTTCTTTTTTGGGTGTTTTCTGTGTTTTTTTAACAATTCCGTGAGTCGCAATTACAATGGTCAATTTATTATCTGTTTTGTCCCAAAATGCAAAAAGTCGATATTGCTTTTTGTTGTACAAAGTCCGAAATTCCCAAATATCCGAAGTCAATTTTTTAAAGAGAGTATTGTCGGTTTTAACTTTAGCTCTGTCTATATTAAAAAGGATTTTATTTCGAGCCTTTTTGTCAATTCCATCAAGAAATTCAAAAACTTCTTTTAAAAACTCCACTTTAAATTTTTCCGTCATTCAGATATTAGTTTGTTACAAAGATAGAAGTTTCCTTTTTAGTAAACAAAATTAATTTTGAAAACGAATTTCTCGCATTACACACAACGTGATTGTGTATGGCTTGTTGCGGGCTAAAATCCGAGGTTTTTCGGATAAGCAGTAAAGTTAGCAAAAAAACACAAACTTTGGTTTAAGAACTTCAGCCGCAATGAGCTATACACGTTGTTAGCTACCGTTATTTTTCGCTCACTTCAATAATTCCGAATACATATTCATATCCAAATTTTTCGAAGGCTTGGTATCCTTTATAGACTTGGGCTTTTATATTTGTTGTATCCTTATTACGCATAATTCGAGCAAGTTTTCGATTTTTCTTTCCGTCTTTTTTGATTATTCCGTTAGACGTTTTTGGTGAATCCAACCAGTAAATTTCGTTTTCAAAACTTACTGCAACATCTGGAAATTCGTCATAGAATTCTCTCAAAACATAAACCATTCCTAAATCAGCATTTTCAAAAAACCTTTCATTTGTCATTCTGAAATCAACGCTACTCGAGTTTTGAAAATCATATATTCTTATCGTATCGTTTTGTTTGGTATATCGATAGTCTTTATAAATTTCCGTATCGGCTTTAGTAGATTGTAGGTTGGCAAGTCCGCAACCATTGCGACAATAGTATGGTTTTCGTGTCACAATAGAATCGCTTTTAAATTCCAAGTATTCCGTTCTGTTATCAATTTTTGAGAACAACATATAATCTTCATTCAATTCCTGTCCACTTGTATTTTGGAATCCAAGTACAAATAAAATGATGAAGATGATATTTTGCGTGTTGTTTGTCATAATGGTAGCTAACGGTCTTGCATAACATAAGTGGCGACTTAAAAAACGCAAGTTTTTCGGTTTAAATTTTAGTTTCTAAAAATAGACAAAACTCTCGTTTTAGCTATAAATTCGCCATTTTTGTTATGCATTGTTAGCTTTAGTGTTTTTCATTCACCATTTTTTTCAATCAGGTGTCTTTTAAGTTTTAATTCACGTATTTTTTTCTCTAATTTATCTTTTTTGAATAAATAACCTATCAAATAAGCAACGATAAAAATTATAGCACTAAATATTACTGCATTTTGATATTCCCAAGTTTCTATCATTGGTCTTCTTCCACGTCTTCCTGGCAAATATGGGAACAGTAAAGAGAATACAATTCCGATTAAAATTCCGAGTGGAATCATTTTTTTTATTCGAACAAGTTTATTCTGACATCTTTGTATTTCATAGTCCACATTTTCGATTTGATTATTTTTCATTCAATCTTTTTTATTCTGCACGATATTTTCTTACCACTATATAAAATATTAATACTGTAAAAATCGGAAAACCTAACGTGAAAAAGTTGATGAGTAAAATATTTTCGGAATATGGCAAATCAAATGTTATTAATAGAGGTAATATATTAGAAATTATAAAAGTCAATGTTAAAAATATTTTTGCTTTTTTATTCATCTTTATTATAAACAAAAAAATCACAAAAGAAATAATTAATAAAAATTCTAAATCAAAAAAAGGAATTATATCATTTCCACTCGCAAAACAGAAATAAGGACTACAAATAAATAGAAGTAGAAATATAAGATGCTTAAAATTCATATAATTTTGCTTTTCAAATAACCTTTTTCGGTTTATTCTTTAAAGTAGTTTTTTTTACATTAAAGCTAACGGTTTAGCATATGATTTGTGGCGACTTAAAAACCGCTCGCCTTTCGACTAAACTTTAAGTTTTTTAAAAATACTAAAAGTTCTGGTTAAAACTTTCAATCGCCATAAATTATATGCATTGTTACTTTTCTTTTGCGCCACGTCTGAGTATGAACGAAACACTTTTCCACTTTCATTTTCAGCGGTCGAGTTTTCAGAAATTTTGTTTTTTTATCAGTTTTTAATTGAATTTCAAGATGTTAATCACTAAATTTTTCGAAATACTTATAATTCAGCCGTAATTTTGATTTCGAAATAACATCAGATTTAATCAACTACTTAAGTCAAATCAGAAAATCAAATTCATTCAGCGTGTTGTTTTTCATTCAGCCAAAATTTTGGAAAACTCACAAATTCATTTAATCAAATACCGTTGGCAAGCTAAAATTCAGTCATTTTCAACGTGTCGCATTTCATTCAGTTGAAGCGAAACTAAAAATATGATTTTAAAGAATTCTATTCTACGCAAGTTTATCGGCGCAATTGAAAGTAACGGTTTTGGCTATGGTTTCGTTACGGAATGGTACGCGAGTATCATTCCGCAGTAACCATAAATTTAGCAAAAAGGCTCGAAATTCCGATTAGGAATTTCAGCCGTAATGAACTATAGCCGTTGTTACCTGTAGTTATTTTTTCTTATAAACTTTTAAATTATATTTCAATTCCGTTCCATCACTTTCTAAAAACTCAAAAACTTTCAATTCCCTTTGAGTGATTTCCGCTATTTCTATTTCGTTTTTAGTAAACTCAATTAAAGAACCAGATTTTTTTAACTGTTCCAAAAGTCCAGGTGCAAGTTTGTCAATCGGCACGTTGTATTTTGGTTTATGAAAAGTCATTCTAAAAATTTTTGCTTCTGAGTCGTATTCCCAAGTTCCGCTTTCACAGTTTTCCGCATTCTCGCAACCAAATAATTCATACGTTTTGTCCTTTTCAATTCGCATATTTGGTCGAGAAACAAATTCAGTAGCCGTGATTGAGTCATTTACGTAATGTTTCACTTCCGCAATTGTTTTACCGTTCTTATCTGTCAATTTTTGAAATTCCCACGTTCCAATAATCAACTTTTCAATTTGTTCCGCACTTTTCTTCGTTTTAGCTCCATCAACTAATTCCAAATATGTTTTAGATGACTGGCAATAAGTCAAAAATGGAATTAGTAACAATGTTAGCAGGATGTTTTTCATAATTACAGGTAACGGTTTAGCATATGATTTGTGGCGACTTAAAAACCGCACGCCTATCGGCTAAACTGTATATTTTCTAAAAATACTAAAATGTTCTGGTTAAATCTTTCATTCGCCATGAATTATATGCATTGTTAGCAACTGGATTTTTGCGCTATGCTATTCACAATCGTTTCAATCCCTATTTCAGCAAGTTTTAATTTATAAACTCGTAATTCAGTCGTAAAAATTGCATTTCTAAATTCATTTTTTCAATTCGTTTTCAGAGTATCAAATTCACGTTTCGTTTATCGGCTAACTTGCTAAGCCAAAAGTTGAAGTGAAGACAAATTTTCCCTTTATTATCAATTTCGGGATGTTCAATTCAACGCAATCCACTTCCGCAACGTTTGTCTGTTTTCATATTCAACCGAAAGTTGAATTTTAACCAAATTTTCGATTGTTAGCCAAAATTTTGGGCTAGATGAAATTTGTATTCAATTTCCACGCAATTTTTTCATCAGTTATTTTTTCATTTTTCAGTTGATTGAAACTCTAACTTTGATTTTATCTAAAATGTTTCTTTGAACTAATCTTGTTGCTAACGGTTTTGGCTATGGTTTCGTTACGGAATGGTACGCGAGTATCATTCCGCCGTAACCATAAATTTAGTAAAAAGGCTTGAAATTCCGATTTGGAATTTCATCCGTAATGAACTATAGCCGTTGTTATGTGCTGGCTTTATTTTTCTTTCAGTTTTTCTTTTCCTTTAAAAACGTAACTAATTTCAAAATAGTAGACTTTCGTTTCTCCGTTTTCATCCTCGACTTCCATTCGGTCACAAATTCCGCCATCTATACTTTGAGTTTTTAATTCAACTCCTAGCATATCTAAAATAAAATACTCTTCAGATATTTGGATTACAGGCCAACCATTTTCACAAGATTTTCCGTCTCCATTATTGACTATTGACTTTAGAAGTCCGAATTGAATTGTTTTATATTTTTCTGCATTTTTTGAGTCTCCAACTATTTTATAAGTCTGTCTCAATATTTTATGTGCAGTCATACTCGTGTAGTCGATACTCAACATTTTTTTCGTGGTAGCAATAATACTGTCGTATTTTGATTCAGACATTTGGCGATACATCTGTTTTTTCAAATCCCTAAATTCAGAACTTTTTTCAGACGCAATTTTGAATTGTTTACTTTCTATAAAACTTTCCCTAAATGATTTATAGTCAATGTCAGTTTCTGCGTTTTCAAGCATTTGCACTGTTTTACTATAATCATCATCAAATTCAGGAACCTTAATTCCCGTTTGTCCAATTACAATCGTAAAATTGAAGAGTAGTATTATGGTTATAAACCAATGTTTAATCATAGTTCGGATTTTTTTTAGCTTGCACATAACGTTCTGTGTATGGACAGTAGGGCAGATTAGAAGCAATTCACTTTCATTTTACCACTAAGCCAAAACAAACGTTTTTACTTTTAATTTTCTTTTTGTTAAACGTCAAAACTTTGTTTTGGCGTTGCCCGCTCAAAGAACAGGACTTTCAATCTATCTTCAATCGCCCTATTGGCTATACACCTTGTTAGGCACTGGTTTTTTTATCTTATTGTTATCCAATCTGCTTTTATATCTAAGTTTTTCAAGTCAGACGGAACTTCTAATTCAGGATAGTCTCCAACTGTTTTTTCTTCAGTCATAAATACAAAACCCCAATTATTAGTTGTATCAGAAATATACTCCCACCCATTCATTAAGTCTTGATTGACTTTTATATTGGGATACTTATCTGAAATATTTTTTATAGTTGAATTTGGATTGAGTTCATTTGTTGTTTTTAATTTAGGTGAAGCTGCAATTATGATTAAAAGGGTGTCTGTACCAAGTGTCGGTATCAGACCAAATGCTAAGTCATCCTTGTCATAATACAAATAAGCGGGACTTCCACCACCAAATCCATAACTTGTAGCTTGACCAACTTCTTTTCTAAGTCCTTCGAATCTTTGTTCTGCTTCTGATATCGTCATTCCAACTTTAATTTCCCCAAGTTGTCCGTTTTTTATCTCAAACTTCTGGTAGTCGAAGTCCAACGCTTCTGAACTTTCATTATCTGTTGATTCAGATTTTGTTTGTACAGGTTGCTCTACTTTTTCCTTTTTATCTGCTGATTGACTACAAGACCAAGTTACTGTCAGCAATATTATGCAAGTTAATTTTCGTATCATTTTTTACTTGTGCCTAACGGTTTGGCTATGCGTAGTGCGGGATTAAAGAGCACTTCACTGTCCGCCTACCGATATGTTTGTTAATATTCATTTACTTTAAATTTAGCACTAAAACCCGCATTACGTATAGCTGTTGTTGTGCGGTCGGCTTTTTCTTTTTCATTCTATCAGCTTCCATTTTCCTTTTTCGAAAAATACGTTGTAAAATTTTGGCGACTTAAAAACTATATAGAAGTCCCACGCACTTCTGTATGTTGTCGGATTACTTGTCATAATATGGTGTGTCGGTTGATCCATTTCAATTATCAATCGAGCAGAACTGTAAGGTGTAGTTGTTTTAATCGTCCCACGATAAGTTTTCAATATTTTCTCTTTGTCAGTCACATAGAAGAAAATTGAGTCTTCGTCAGTTATTTCAAAACGAAAATGGTTGTATTGCCAATCAGTCTGTTCGCCTTTGAAATAGTCCCGATTAATAACATATTCGCCATAGTAATCTTCCTTGTCCAATTCTGTCTTTGAAGTCAACCATTGAACGATTCCTGAGAGTAGTGCAAGTCCCAAAATTCCAAACCAAATAAATCCTAGTATTTTTCCAATCCAAAGTTTTCTCGATAGAAGCCAAGCTATCAATAGAATTCCTGTCAATGGGACTAGAATGAATATGATGAATAAATTAAATCCGAATCCCATTATTAATTCTCAAGTGTCTGTTTTTTTAGCTGCCGCACAACGGTCTCGGCTATGATTTCGTTGCGGAAAAATTCGCAGGATTCTTTCCGCCGTAGCCGAAAGATAGCAAAATTGCGATGAATTCCGATTAGGAATTCAGCCGCAATGAATTATAGCCATTGTTACCTGCTGGCTTTTATTTCCGTTCTAATTTTCTATTCCAATTTGGACAGTTAAATATGAACCATCATATTCAATTTCCGCAATATGTGATGTAAACGCATTTTTGATAATTCCGTGAACTTCTTCTACGTCCGATTCCGAAATATATCCAATTTTCTTTCCATCGTGTTTCACTTCGATTGCTCTGTCCGAAAATTTATTATTTTTTTCGTATTTTAATTCCAACTCGTCATATTCCGCACAATAATTTAGGATGTAATTTTTTCTGCTTGCGATGTGAACTCCTGTTATTTCGTATTCTTCATAAATTCCAGTTTCCGATTCCAATTCCGATTCTGTATTTTCAAGTACTGTTTCGTTTCCTTCATTCGCTCGAATTTCCGCAAGTAGCGCTTTTGAAGAGGCAATTCGTTCTTCAGTTCTTCTTATCAGTTCTGAAGTTGGAACGTAGTCATCTGGTTTTCTATTAAGTTCAGATTTTGGTTTCGGATTCGGTCTGTTAGACTTTATTAAAAAAATCAAACCCAAAATCCCAATTCCAATTATAATGTATGTTAGCATTGTTTTTCAGCTTGCAGGTAACGGTTCTCGGCTATGGCAAGTGCGGGATTTCAAGGCACTTACTTGTCCGTTTTGCAGTTAGTTTATTTTGTGTAATTACTTTCATATTAGCACTTTAGCCCGCATTTGCTATAGCCGATGTTGGCGTGTCGTGCTTTTTTCTATTTAATTCTCCAATCAGTTTCGGTAAATAATAAAGGTTCAGTCCGTAGTGGAAAACCTGAAAATAAATTGCGATAATGAAAACCAATGGAAGTAACCATTCTTGTTTTAAAAGATAAATTGGATAAAACAAAAGTGAAATTCCAAGCTCAATCAATATCTTTTGCTTGATGTTCCTTTTAATGTCAGATATCTCAGGTAAGTCTTCATATTCTTTCAAGTAGCTCGTAACTCGATATTGATACCACCAAGTCTCATAAAGTTCAAATAGGATTATGAAAATTGTCGTTGAGATTAGGAATTCTACTGTTTTAATGGCTATCACCATATAGGCAACCATAATCGAAAATCTTCCGATTGCTGGAAGTACATCTGTTTTTATCCAAATTCTGTCTCTTGTACTTGCAAAAGCTGTTTGATTCCACCATCCGTCAATTCTACTCGTTTCAAAGTCCGTAGATGCTAATTCATTAAACAGTCGCTTAGAGTAGTCATATTTTCTATTGTGATGAAGTCCACGACCAAGTTCAAATTTAACTTCATTTAAGTTGTCCGATTGATTGAGCTTTTTTTCTATCGGCTGAAATCCTGCTTTGTACAAGTAATAAACAGCAGAATACTTTTCTCTGTCATTGAGTGATTTTGCAAGTCTGTGAATGATATTGATTGCCGTTTCAAAATTCGAGTCAGCAGTTTTAAGGATTTCCAAAATTCTTATTTGTCGGTTATCCCAATAGCTTAAAACTTGAGCGTCTGTTGTCAAGTCTTTCAAGTCTGTCCATATTTTGTCAACTCTGTTCATTATTTGTTTGCATGCACGCCAACGGTCTAGCATATGATTTGTGGCGACTTAAAATCCGCTCGCCTTTCGGTTAAATATTTAAGTTCCTAAAAATACTAAAATGTTCTGGTTATATCTTTCAATCGCCATGAATTATATGCATTGTTACTTTTCTTTTGCGCCACGTCTGAGTAAGAACGAAATACTTTTCCACTTTCATTTACAGCGGTCGAGTTTTCAGTGATTTCGTTTTTCATCAGTTTTGATTTTATTTTCATGATTTTAATCCACCCAAGTTTTTCCGTAATATTTATAATTCAGCCGTAATTTTGATTTTGAAATAACATTAGATTAAATCAACTACTTAAGTCAAATCAGAAAATCAAATTCATTCAGCGTGTTGTTTTTCATTCAGCTAAAATTTTGGAAAACTCACAAATTCATATAATCAAATACCTTTGGCAAGCTAAAATTCAGTCATTTTCAACGTGTCGCGTTTCATTCAGTTGAAGCGAAACTAAAAATATGATTTTAAAGAATTCTATTCTACGCAAGTTTATCGGCGCAATTGAAAGTAACGGTTAGTATATGAAAAGTAGGCGATTTCGAAGCACGGATCTTTCAGTTAAATACAAACTTTAATACGAGCCAAAAGCATTGAATTTATTACTATTTCGCCTATTTTTTATATACATTGTTGTAGCACGTTTTTTCTTATTCATTATGGTAAGACCCTTGGTCCGATTATATTCATCCATAATATAAATCCTGATATTCCGCCAATCAGTCCGCTTAGTATAAAAGTCAAACGTAAGTTCTTTGGGACAATTTTAAATACAATGTAAATTGATACTAGTAATCCCGTAACGCCTAAAATTATTGGGATTGTTCCTGACCAAAGGTTCAAGCCTTTTGATATGTAATATTCATCGCCACCGAACCATCTACCATTTGGTGATATTATCTCACTACCTAATGAATGAACAAGGTTAAATATTTCTCTCAGCCAAAAAAGACCAAGGAAAACAGCGAGCCAATCGATTAACTTGAAACCTTTATTTTGAATATTTTTCCTACGTACAAACAATATTATTAGTCCAAGAATCCCTGTTAGAATTGTTTGTAAAGGACCACCAATGCTTACGTAAAGACTTTTATTTGATTTTTCATCCCAATATCTTTTTTGTAAAATATTCTGATATTCTACTGCTTTCTCTTTTACGTCATCAGGCCACGATTCGTATTCTGAGTTCCAATATTCTCTAGTTAGTTTCTTATAAGCTTCTAAATCTTCGTCTTGTAAATAACCCTTTGGATAATAGTTCATACTTCCGTAATGTAAGCTGGTTTCATAACCAAAATATTTTGCAACAGCAATGTGTCCATATTCGTGACTTACTGTTCCAATTACTGTAAATAATATGAACATTATGGTCAGTATGAGTAATGATTTTATGTTTATCGTAAAGTTCATTCAAATGTGCTACAACGGTTAGGCTAAAAAGCGTTGCTGTCCCGAAGGGCAGCTATGATTTTTTAGCCATTGTTGGCAGCAGTTTTTTATTTTTCAATTCATTATATAAAAATTCAATTTGCCTTTGTCAATGACCAAAACTCCTTTGTCTTCGGATTCAGGAATATTCAAACTCAGTATCTGTCGACCATTATTGTCTTGTTGATTGAAATGAGCATAAAACGTAAAATCAAACTTGTAAATCGGAATGACTCTGCCATTTTCTATTTTCCCAATGTATGTTCCATTTTCGTCTGAATAGAGGTGGCGTAAATTTCCATTCGCAACAAAAGAAGTTGGCATATAAAATTCCATTGTATCCAAAAGCGTTTCCACTCCATCATGATATTGACTTCCCTGCTGGGTGTCAAAATTGAGTTCCGATTTATGAAGTTTTCTTGGGTCAGTTATTTTCAAAACACTTGCAAATCCCATCATGTGTCCCATATAGTTCGTTACATAATAGTCGCCATCTATTTTATTTAGCACAATCGGACATGTTGAGGAAGCTTCATAAACTTCCTTTGTTTGCAAGTCTTTAAAGAAAATGGTTCCTCCCCATTCACCATTACAAGTTGCGAAAACTTTGTAGGAATTGTCTTGATACATACTAAAATTCCTTCTTTCGATTTGTTTGAAGTCTGCAACGTACTTTCCTAAAAGGAAGGTTTCTTCATCAAACTGTGTTCTTTTTAAGAAAAGGCTGTCATTTTCAATCACAATATCATAGTAGTTCATGTCTTGAATACCTTCTGGAATGAAGACGTCTTCGATAAAGTCACCTTCCTTATCAACCACAATCATTTTCTTAAAAGACTTTGAAGTGTTCTCTCTACCTGATTCAAACATGCAGTAAAAATTGTCTTTGAACAGTGCAACTTTTCTTAATCGGCCGTTCATTGAAATCTTTAAAGTATCTATGCTTATTTCAATTTCGTCAGGAAGAACATGTTCAGTTAAAGTGTCAGTGGGATTTAACTCGGTCGACTTTTCAGTTTGGTTTGATTCACCTGATCCGCAAGACAACATAATTGTCAAGGAAAGAATTGCTGTGATAAAAATCTGTCTCATCAGGTTGTTTTCAAATTGCTGCCAACGTTTCCGCATAACGCTTCGTTGCGGGAAAATTAGCGATTATTTTTTTAATTATAGATTTTAATACCCAGAAAAACCCAAACCTTCGACTTCAGCCACAAAATCCGCAATGAGCGATATGCAGTGTTGTAAAACGTTATTCTAATCCACTAGTTTTCCGTTTTCGTATCTTTCTGTTTTTTCTAAGTTACCATTCTCATCAAAATATTTCCATTCACCAATTTTTCTCATTCTGTCATAATTTCCGACTTGCTTTTTGTTTCCGTTGTCATGAAATTTTTGAAAAAAACCAGTCACGATTCCATTATCATAATTTGCAATCAAAATAACGTTACCACTTGAGTTATATTTAGTCAGAGTTTTAAATTTAAGATTTTCAAGAGGGAAATCCGTTGATTTATAAATATTACCATTTTCGTTATATTCTTTTACAGTGAATGTATTTTCATTTCGGAATTTCTTCTTTTTTAGTGTTTGGTTATCAGAATAATATTCGTTAATAGTATCTCCAATTTTAGGTATGATTTCTTTTTCCGCTCCGACAATTACTTCGACAGCTTCTTTTTTTACTTGACTAAATGATATTGTTGAACACAAAATCATTAATAATATTACGTATTTTTTTTTCATAATGTTTTACAACGGTCTTGGCTATGATGTCGTTGCGGAATCATCCGTTAGGATTATTCCGCTTGAAAACGAAATTACACTTTTAACTGGAATTTTCCATAGAAAATTCCAAACCGCAATGCATTATAGCCGTTGTTACATGCTGGCTTTATTCGATTTGCTATTATTTTTTCCGATGTTAATTTAGTCATTTTTTCAGCGCTGATGGTTTCCATTTGTTTTCAAGAAAGAGAAAATTCAGAGTTTGAGTGATAAAATTCAGAAAATTCCAATAAACCTATCATTTCCATTTAGCAACTTAACGCTCAACCTAATTTATTCAACAAATGAGTAAAGCAGTGCAGATATTAGAGTTTCAAATCAAATATTCAGAACACGATTTTAGTCATTTGTTTTCAAAGATTCATATTTAGATTTTGAGTAAAATAATCGTTTGATTCTATTAAGATTTAAATTATCATTTTGACATTAAAAATCCAATTTTCATATTTCACGTATTGCTGGTAAAATCATCAGAAACTACTTTATGATTTAGCAATTTTTTTCGTCTTAGCTTGCATGTAACGGTTCGGCTATGGTTTCGTTGCGTGAAAATCCGCGAGGATTTTCCGCCGTAAAACGAAGATAGTAAAAATGTTTGGATTTTCGGAAGAAAATCCGAAGCAATGAACCATAGCCATTGTTGTGTATAGTTTTGCTATTCAAATTTCAGATATTTTTGATTCTGTATGTTTTTTAATTCTGGTTTATTTAGATTTAATTTTTCACCATTTAAAACTACACTATATTTTTCTAAATATTTTTTGGCCATATTTTTACTATTAAAATTTTCTAATGCGTATTCATGACAATATTTATTATTGAACAGCCCTGTATCCTTGATTCTATTTTTAATTTCTTTTTTCTTAGTACTTAAGAATCCTACCTCGTTATTTATTAATTCGGGTAAAGATCCATAAGGCGTTCCGAATACTGGGCAACCATAAAATAGACTTTCAATTATAGCTAATCCAAATGGTTCATGCCATAATACGGGAAATATTAAACCTTTGGACATATTTAGATAATTCTCTTTTTCCTTTCCACCAACCATTCCTTTAAAATCTACTTTGGTAGATAAAAAATATGCTGGACCCATTTTAAGAACCCTTTCACTAAAACGTTTACCACCCAAAACAAGTAATTTATTATTTTCTAGTCCCTTTATAATTTGAATTGATCCTTTTAAGTTTTTAACACCCCATGAAGCTTTTCCTAAAAAATGATAACAGTTTTTTTTATTAAAATTAGGTTTTGAGTAATCATTCCAGTCTAATCCATTATAAACAAATGAGTTAGAATTGTATCTTTCAGCATGATTCTTAGATACAAAAACAGTATTGTAATCTAAACTGTTATTATTGTTTAAATTACCATGCATAGTAATAATATACGGTTTATCTATTTTATATAAATCGGCGGGTTGGTTATTAAAATGCACAATATCAATATAATTTGGTATTTGTTCGTATAATTCTTTGTCATTATTTATAAAAATAATTTTTCCGAAATCACATTTTGAACCTTTTTTAACTAAATATGTCACTTTATGACCTAATTTATACAATTCCTTTCCTAAATACCAAATAACTCTTTGAGTTCCACCGTAATGTTTAAAAGGTATTATTGAGTTTTCAACTATTAGAATGTTCATTTTTTTGTTAGTCTTTTTTATGCCATTATTAAATTATACACAACGGTTCGGCTATGGTTTCGTTGCGTGAAAATCCGCGAGGATTTTCCGCCGTAAAACGAAGATAGTAAAAATGTTTGGATTTTCGGAAGAAAATCCGAAGCAATGAACCATAGCCATTGTTGTGTATAGTTTTGCTATTCAAATTTCAGATATTTTTGATTCTGTATGTTTTTTAATTCTGGTTTATTTAGATTTAATTTTTCACCATTTAAAACTACACTATATTTTTCTAAATATTTTTTGGCCATATTTTTACTATTAAAATTTTCTAATGCGTATTCATGACAATATTTATTATTGAACAGCCCTGTATCCTTGATTCTATTTTTAATTTCTTTTTTCTTAGTACTTAAGAATCCTACCTCGTTATTTATTAATTCGGGTAAAGATCCATAAGGCGTTCCGAATACTGGGCAACCATAAAATAGACTTTCAATTATAGCTAATCCAAATGGTTCATGCCATAATACGGGAAATATTAAACCTTTGGACATATTTAGATAATTCTCTTTTTCCTTTCCACCAACCATTCCTTTAAAATCTACTTTGGTAGATAAAAAATATGCTGGACCCATTTTAAGAACCCTTTCACTAAAACGTTTACCACCCAAAACAAGTAATTTATTATTTTCTAGTCCCTTTATAATTTGAATTGATCCTTTTAAGTTTTTAACACCCCATGAAGCTTTTCCTAAAAAATGATAACAGTTTTTTTTATTAAAATTAGGTTTTGAGTAATCATTCCAGTCTAATCCATTATAAACAAATGAGTTAGAATTGTATCTTTCAGCATGATTCTTAGATACAAAAACAGTATTGTAATCTAAACTGTTATTATTGTTTAAATTACCATGCATAGTAATAATATACGGTTTATCTATTTTATATAAATCGGCGGGTTGGTTATTAAAATGCACAATATCAATATAATTTGGTATTTGTTCGTATAATTCTTTGTCATTATTTATAAAAATAATTTTTCCGAAATCACATTTTGAACCTTTTTTAACTAAATATGTCACTTTATGACCTAATTTATACAATTCCTTTCCTAAATACCAAATAACTCTTTGAGTTCCACCGTAATGTTTAAAAGGTATTATTGAGTTTTCAACTATTAGAATGTTCATTTTTTTGTTAGTCTTTTTTATGCCATTATTAAATTATACACAACGGTCAAGTATAAGCGAAGTGCGGGATTAGAAGCACTTTACTTTCGGTTTATTTTTATGTTTGTTAATATTCAAATCGCTCAGCTTTAGCACTTTATTCCGCATTACGCTTATACAGTGTTGTGCAACGTTTTATTTTATCTTTCAACAATTCGTTTGCTGGATTCAGCTCTAAGGCCTTTTCGTAAGCTATAATTGCATTCTTGAAGTCTTCCAACTGTTCAAGGTTTTGCCCTTTTATGTCGTATACTTCCCAATCTTCTGGTAATTCTTGTACCATAATGTCACTTAACTGAGTACTAATTTTATAATTACCCTTCCCAAAATGGAAACGCTCTAACCAGTAAGTGTCTAAGATATTATTTGGATATTCTTCACTTTTTAGCTTTTGATATTTGCCAGCTAAACTATCAATATTTCCCGCATCTATCTCTCCTGCCAATTCGTAAGCTATAGTGCGTTCAGGATGATTTAATTTGAATGCTGGATAAAGGATGTTAATTCCAATATCATCCACAACATTTACAGCGTTAGAAAGCACCACAACTCCAATACCTGTATTTTTATTGAAACCGATAAATGATATAAAACCACCCGTACCACCGTTATGTAATAGAATATTGGTGGTACTATCGGGTTGTAGAACAAACCATCCGCCCTGATAGAAAAGTTTATCCTTTCCAAGGTTTGGAACGCCTGTTTGAATAAGGTTTTGTAAAGAATCTGAGGAGAATAGTACGTTGTTTTGCTTTTGGTATTTTAAATAGTCTAAAAGGTCTTTAGTGTTACTAACTAAACCACCTGCATACCTGCTAGGTCCTGTAAAATGCCAATTACTGTTCGAAGTTCCGATATTGGTAGGCTTTGCAATATTCTGGTTTTTATCATTAGGTGCCGAAAGGAATGTGTTGTCCATCCCTATGTCTTCCAAAAGACCACCCATTAAGTTTTCATAAGATTTTCCAGAAGCCTTTTCAATAACTCGACCAAGTATTCCATATCCAAAATTAGAATAGCTCCAAATGTTGGAAGTATCAGGATTCAAATCTTGCAATTCTTCTTGTAAAATATCGTTAGAGTAACCGTTGAAAGGGTCTGACCAATTCTGTGGTGAAAATTGATTGGATAAACGAGGTACGCCAGCAATATGATTTTGTAACTCGTAAGGTGTAAGACTATCTAGTTTTAGGTTCTCAATTTCACCAAAAAAGACTGATAAAGGCTTATTCAAAGAGTCGTTCAAGTAGATATTTGCAAGCGTGGCAGTGAAGGTCTTTGTAACGGAGCCAATTTCATAAAGGGTTAAGCTATCTGGTTGCTTTTTACTGTTATTAAAGTGGCCGAAACCATAAAATTTGGTATTTCCATTAGGAAACAAAACACCAATGGAAATGCTCGGATTAATTTCAAGCTCTACGCGTCTCTTAATTTCATTTTCTAACTCTTCGGTGATTGTTTGCCCGAAAAGACTATTAGAAATTATAAGTAGCAAAAGGCAGTAAAGATATTTCATTGTTATTTCTCTAATGTTGCACAACTGGTGGCGTATAAAATAAGCCAGCGTAACATTGGTAAATTCGGCTTGTTTTATGCGCTGTTATATGCCGACTTAATTCAAATAAATATTAATCAAATTTAAATATTATGAAATACATAAAATCTGCAATTTCAGAAAGCGAAAATAAAATATTAGTAGAACTATCATTTGAAGAATTAAGAAAAATCAAAATAAGTAGTTTAGAAAAATCAAAACAATTTAAGCACCCTAAACTATCAACAGGATATTTAAGGCTTTCAGATGATTCAGAAAGCGTGATGAAAATTATGAGAAATAAATTCGATGATTACGCAAAAATGCAAGATTATGATAACGCAATCATTCCATAGCAGTTTGCATATAACGGTCTTGGCTATGATGTCGTTGCGGAATCATCCGTTAGGATTATTCCGCTTGAAAACGAAAATACACTTTTAACTGGAATTTTCCATAGAAAATTCCAAACCGCAATGCATTATAGCCGTTGTTGCATACTGGTACGACACGCACTGATTAGAACGAAACAATTTTCACGTATCAGATTTTTTTCGCTTTGCTATTTAATTCCGTCGAGTAGAGCAGAAGTTTTGCTATATAAATCTAAATCAAAAAAATTTGTTTTCAAGCTTGCTAAAATTCCACTGCGTTGCTTTTCCGCGTTTTGCTGTTCAATTTCAGATGGCTGCTCAATGCTCAAC
Organism: Psychroflexus sp. ALD_RP9; assembly: GCF_017311165.1. Classification (GTDB taxonomy): domain Bacteria; phylum Bacteroidota; class Bacteroidia; order Flavobacteriales; family Flavobacteriaceae; genus Psychroflexus. The sequence goes on from NZ_CP062973.1 coordinate 2,036,899, forward strand.
ATTCGATAAAAGTCAAATTTTTTAGAATTTTGTTTATTCGTTCAGATTCAAAAACTAATTTTCGATCTAAACGTAAATTTCGAATTTTAAAAAGCAACTTTCAATTCATTTGAGATGATGCTAGATAAATTCAGATTCTCAACTGTCATTTATCCGACCCGAGTTTTTTCCGAGTACTTGTATGCAACGTTCTTGGCTATGATGTCGTTGCGGAAAAATCCGCAGGATTCTTTCCGCCGTAGCCGAAAGATAACAAAATTGCGTTGAATTCCGATAAGGAATTCAGCCGCAATGAATTATAGCCGGTGTTGTGGTGCGTTTTCACTTCCAATTTTATTTTAATATTCACTTAAATATAATTTCTAGTTAAAAACTTATTGAAGAGTTTCTTCTTCTGTATGTTCTTGAGGAAGTGGAGGAATAGGCATGACATTCCCGAATAGAATATTAAAGTTTGATTCCGTTTCAAGCTTGTCAAATTCATCTGTTAGTTTCATTAGAAATTCTTGAATACCGTCCAAGCCTTCATTTCGCTGAGATTCAATAATCACATAATATACGTTTGGATCATTAGTTTTATTAGATCTTTCGTAGTATGCGAGTTCATTTTTTAATAGATGATCCAGAGAGTCAGTTTTAATTTTTTTGTTAGAATGAAATTTGTTTGGCTTACCTTTTCTAAATGTTATGTAATGTTTCCTTTCTGTTTGATATGAGGCAGGATTACAGTTTTCAACTGGGTATATATTTTTTACAATTCTTTTCTTTTGTATAACAATTTTCGGGATACTATCATTACAAACTATTTCATTTATCCTGTCAACAAAGTTTCCGAAGTTATTAAATTCTGATAGCTTCAAACTTACATTTAGATTATAAGGTTCAGTTTTTAAATACCCATAATTTTTCACAGTCTTATTTTCTTTCTTACAACCTGTTAGAAGAAGGACTAATATTAAGTATTTGAAGATATTTAGTTTCATCGCAATTTTAATGCACCACAACGGTCTCGTATATCGCTTCGTTGCGGGCAAATTAGCGATTATTTTTCAATTTTGGTTTTTAACTTCTAGAAAATCCCAAAACTCCGATTTCAGCCGAAAATCCGCAATGAGCGATATGCAGTGTTGCCACCAGTTTTTAATTATGTATCTTTTTTACTTTTAATTCCAAATAAATACCCAATTATGGTACCTAAAATCCCAAAAGCTGCGGTTAAACTCGTTTGGGGAATATCACTCAAAACAAGAATAGATGCTAGACTTGCAACTAAAGTTATTCCAAAAATTTTGAGATTGTATACTCCTATTCCTTTATTCATTTTAGTAAATAAAAGAATGAATGAAATTAATATGATACCAGCTAATATGTAAATAGTTATATTTTTCATTTGTTTGCATGTTTTCTAGTCCATTTTATTAAATAAATCAAATAGTGTATAAATAAAATTACACCAAAAGCTATCGGTAAAACAATTATTGCTTCTTCAAATGCTTCTGAAAATAACTCGATAACGACTTCTTTTTTCACATCACCGTAATCCTTGTCAGAAACCGAATAAGAACCATATCCGTTACCATGTCTTGTATATTTAAATTCAGAAGGAATATAACCTAAAGCTTCTCTAGCATCTGACCAATAAATTTTATCAATTTCAAACATATAGGAAAAGCCTTTGTTATAAATTGAAAAAAATAAAAATGCTATCAAAGCAATTATTAATGAGTATTTCAAAAGTCCAAAAATCTTAACAAATTCTGTAGCTATTATAGCTTTTGATAATGATTTAACTTCCGATTTATTATTTACAATTTTGTTTTCATAATTAGGTGGTTCAGTTTTAAATTCCTTTAAATCTTCATAAGCTTTCCAATCACTCATACCTTCACACCATATTGGTGTTTTGTTGTTCAATTCCATTTCATTAATCTCTTTTTTTGATAATGGACCTTTCTTTTTGTCATTCAAAATAATGAAGTATTCTTTCATTCTAAGCTGTTTTATTTGGGTTTTAAATTGGTGGCAACGTTCTAGTATAACCGTCAGTTACGGGTTAAAGTACGCAAATTTTTCGGTTTAGCACTAACGTTAGCAATTCCGAGTGGATTCGGACGTAGTCGAATCCGCCGTAATTGCGGTTATACATTGTTACCACACGTTTTTTTAACATTGATAAAATCCGATTTCAATTGATATTAGATTTTGGTCAGTCAGATTTTCAACGACCAAAGTCATATCGCAATAAAGTTCGCTTTTAAAATTCAAATAGTATTGATTTTCAGATTTTTCAATTTCATAATCTTTGTCATTCAATGTCTTTTTTATTAATTCATAGTCCGATTTATGAAACAATTTTTCGGCTATCCATAATGCTTTTTTAAATATTCCATTTTCGTCATTAAAATTCAGTTCCGATTTGTTTAGAAGCAAATTTCCATAAAATGAAAAGTGGACACAACCACCACGAGTTACGATTAATGTATTTCCGTTGTCAAGTTTTATTGTAGCCTTTTTTTTCTCATTATCCCAAACGTAATTTGAAAATTCAGGGATTTCTTTGAGAAAATCATCCGTTTGAGTATTTAAGTCAAAAACACAATCATCTTCGCTAAATTCAGATTCAGATTCAGATTCAGATTCAGTTTCTTTTTCTGTTAGATCTGCATTTTCTTGTTTAGGAATCTTTATGTCATTTTTCACTCCTTTTGCAAAGTCAAACATTTCAATTCCGAAATAAGTAATTCCGATAATTAAAACTGTAATTATTGTTATTATAACTCCTTTTTTCATTGTTTGACTCAAATGTGTGGTAACGGTCTCGGGTATGCGTAGTGCGGATTTCGATGCACTTATCTTTCAGTTTTCCGTTGGTTTTGTTTTATGTTCATAATTTCGATTTAGTACTTCAGCCCGCATTACGTATACCCATTGTTGTGTGCTGCCTTCATTCTTCTGAAATTAGCATCTTCAGGAAAAAAATCATAAAATTCTGTATTCTCTATTTTTTGTTCAGATTCATTAAACTCCATTCCAAAATGGAAAAGTATCCAATCGTCAAATATTGGTCGCCCGTCCTTGTCAAATGAATTAGGATAAAAGTCTTTCTTTTCGTCTACATTACTCAGATACTTGCTTAATCTATCTAAATCTTTCTCCGGTTCAAAAACCATTTTTACTTTGACGTTTACGTGAACGATTACTTTTATAATTCCGCTTTCATTTTCTTTATGGGCGTAATATTCTTCAATTTCTAAATTTTGGACTTCAAATTCTTCTAGTTTGAAATTTCTTCTTGAATGATAATAATATCTGCTTATATGACTCGGAATTGAGTTCTTCTCTCTTTTTAATTCTTTTTTTATAGTTGAAATGGGAATAGATTTGAGTATTAATTCCTTATTTAAGTTCTCTGACTTGAAGCCATAAACACTTAGAAAACTTGCAATTGAATCGAAAATCTTTAAATTTTCAATTTTTCTTTTAATTCTAATTTTTTCAAAAAACTTGTTTTCCTTAAAGATTTTGTCATTTGAAATAAGTACAACTTGTTCATCAGAGTATTTTTCACCGATTTCCAATGTATTTGTCCATATGATAAAATCTCTTGTGTTGTCTTTTTTAATCTCCTGTTTGTTTTCTATCAGAAAGTCCAACAATTCGTTTTCAGGTAAGAATGGTGTCAAGAAAGGTTTTAGTCGGTTTTCAGTTAATTTGTTTTTAATAAACTCTATTTGGTCTTCAGCGTATTTTTTCAAGTTTGGCTTTTTCGCTTTACCAAACTTTTCAAGTTTTAATAATTTTGAATATGCTTGTTCGACTTCATTGATATTTTTTTGAATAATTTCTCTTTCATAATAATCTAAATATTCAAGTAAAACTGCATTAGGTACAATTATTTCTGAGGCAGAGGAATAGCAATAATCTTGTAAACTGATGTAATCAATCTTATCAAAAAAATTGGGTCCTAATCCACGAAGGATATTTGTATCTAAAATTATTACGTTAATCATTTTTCAGGTTGCACACAACGGTCTCGGCTATGAACAGTTGCGTGGGTTAGCACGGACTTTTGCAAGTACACGAAAAGCTGAAAATTCAGCAGGAATTTTCAGGATAAGCCTGTAATAGCAATTGTTTATAGCCATTGTTGTGCAACGTTTTTTTATTTTCTGTTATCTATTACAACTCTAAATTTAGTTGCTCGTTCTATTTCATTACCATTCGGTTCAATCTGCAAAATATATGTTCCAGCCAAATAATCAACTCCATTTTCTGGAATGTCTTTAATTTCGAGTTTGTCGGTTTTAATTACATTATCAATTTCATTTCTGTCCAAACTTATTGATTGCCCGTTGATTTTATATTTTCCATAGATGTATTCACTAAATCCGATTGCGTGATTATCGAAAATATAAGTTCCGTCTGTTTTAAAGTCGATACTCGTTCCGTTAAAATCTCCGTCATAATATGCCCGAACCAAAGTCGGTTTTTTAAATTCAGAGTTGTTTTTCCAATTCAGTCCGATAATCAGTCCGATGAATAAAATTCCTATTATTGGTCCAATTAGGAATTGGTTGTTTTTGGTCAACTTATATTTTTTAATGTCTTTTGTGGTAGACCAAATCCAATATGTAATTCCAATGAGTGCAATTCCGCCAAATATTATGCCGTCAAACATAAAACTCGAAAATTTGAATTGATAAATTCGATAAGTTAGGAATAGTCCAATTCCTAAAATTACAATCAATCGTATTATCTGTTTTTTGTCTTTCACGCGATTTTTCTCAAATGTTGCACAACTGGTGGCGTATAAAATAAGCCAGCGCAACACTGGTTAATTCGGCTTGTTTTATGCGCTGTTGGCTAACGTTTTTTCAATTCAAATAATAAATCTTAAATTAAATTTTATGTGCAAATCAAATAAATATGAATTTTATAAATTCAAAAAAAGATTAAATCAAATTAATTCAGATGACGAAAACTTAATTATATGTTTTCCTGAAATTCAAATAAACAAAGATCAAATAGAAATTCTTTTGTCTAAGTTTTATGATTGGAATAAAAAAGATATGATTGAATATTTTAAAGGTAAAATTCATAAATCAATTTTAATTAGCAGTTCAATTTGCACCAGTAGCGAAGATCAACCAGATTTTCAATATTTATTCGATTTAGGAATACAAGCATTAAACGAAGGGCATTTATTAAAAAAAAATAATTCAGACTAAATGTTTGCCAACGGTCTTGGCTATGATGTCGTTGCGGAATCATCCGCTAGGATTATTCCGCTTGGAAACGAAAATACACTTTAAACTGGAATTTTCCATAGAAAATTCCAAACCGCAATGCATTATAGCCGTTGTTGCATACTGGTACGACACGCACTGATTGGAACGAAACAATTTTCACTTTTCCGTTTTTTTCGCTCTGCTATTAAATTCCGTCGAGTAGAGTAGAAGTTTTGCTATATAAATCTATATAAAAAATGTTTTCAAGAGTGAATTCATCTGTTTTCAAGCTTGCTAAAATTCCGCTGCTTTACTTTTCCGCGTTTTGCTATTCAAATACAGATAACTGCTCAGTGCTCAACAATTCGATTAAAGTCAAATTTTTCAGAATTCTGTTTTATTCGTTCAGATTCAAAAACCAATTTTCGTTTGAAACAGAAATTTCGATTTTAAAAACAGTTTTCAATTCATCTGAAGTGATGCTTGGTAAATTCAGATTTCCAACTGTCATTTATCCGACCCGAGTTTTTTCCGAGTACTTGTATGCAACGGTCTTGGCTATGATGTCGTTGCGGAATCATCCGTTAGGATTATTCCGCTTGGAAACGAAATTACACTTTTAACTGGAATTTTCAACAGAAAATTCCAAACCGCAATGCATTATAGCTGTTGTTGCATACTGGTACGACACGCACTGATTAGAACGAAACAATTTTCACGTTTCCTTTTTTTTCGCTCTGCTATTAAATTCCGTCGAGTAGAGCAGAAGTTATTTTATATTAATCTGGATTTAAAAAACTGTTTTCAAGAGTGAATTCATCTGTTTTCAAGCTTGCTAAAATTTCACTGCGTTGCTTTTCCGCGTTTTGCTGTTCAATTTTAGATGGCTGCTCAATGCTAAACATTCGATAAAAGTCAAATTTTTTAGAATTTTGTTTATTAGTTCAGATTCAAAAACTAATTTTCGTTTGAAACGGAATTTTCGAATTTTAAAAAGCAGTTTTCGATTCATTTGAGATGATGCTAGATAAATTCAGATTCTCAACTATCATTTATCCGACCCGAGTTTTTTCCGAGTACTTGTATGCAACTCGTTATATAAATTCAAATATACACTTTTATTTGTTCTTGTTCCGGGATAACAGCGTATGCGTGTCACGTTTATCAAGTTGATTGTATTTATGAATGGCTTGATCTAAAGGATTGGTAATTTCACTTAACTTACGCTCACTTACATGGGTGTAAATCATCGTCGTTTCTGGCCTTGAATGTCCTAATAATTCTTGTATGTATCTAACATCTACGCCGTTTTCTAGTAAGTGCGTGGCAAAACTGTGTCTTAGCGTATGAGGCGTTACTCGTTTTTTTATGCCTGCCGCCTTGCAACTTCGTCGCAAAAATTGCCTTATAGAACTAGCACTGTATGCCTTACCCGACTCATCTCCTTCAAATAAATATAATTTAGGTTTATAAGTTTGTGCATAATTAATTAACATCGGCTTTATGCGTTCTCCTAAATCACACACTCGATCTTTTCGGCCTTTACCACTTCTAATATGTATGGTGTTTCGCTCTAAATCTAAATCACTAATGTGTAAATTAATTAATTCGCCTATGCGTAAGCCTGAAGAATAAATTAAACCAATAATAGCACGATGTTTTAAGTTTCGTGTAACTCTAATTAGTTCAACCACTTCAGTAGCCGATAGTACAACTGGTAATTTTTTGTCTTTTTTAGGTAAATGTAATTCAGAAGCGTCAAAAGTCATCCCTAAATTAAGCTGACTAAAATGCTTAAAGGCACTTATGCATTGCCGATGAGAGCTGACACTATAGCCACCTTTAGCAATTACTTCTTCCATAAAAACTTCAATAGATCTTCTATTGATACGGTCTAAACTTTTACTGGCATAATAACTTAAAAAACGCTGAATAAAATTAGTGTACGTATGCACGGTCGATTCACTCTTACGATGACCAATTAAGTAATTTTTAAAAGCAGTATAAGCGGCTTGATGTGATTGAGGTAAAGTTTCAAACTTCAATAAAGCATGCTTTACAGGCACTTTTTTGGGCATAGCCGAATAGTCTACATAACACTTTATTGAGCGTAATTGTAAATATAATTGCTGTTTGGCTTTGGTTGTATTTTGAATATAAAAACACCGATGGGTTTGCGTCCAACGGGCACCAACTTTTTTTATAGTCGCCTTAATTAATTCGTCAAATGTAAAATGAATAGCTACACAATCTTTACCGCGATGTCTTAAAGGTTTTAATATCACTTGTTTATCCATGCCACAACAGTTTATTTTTTTGTTTTAATAAGTGGGGAAAAACTTAAGCTTAGTTAAAATTAATCACGGCTTCGCCATGGTGAGTCCCATTTTTGAAAACCGAAAATAAGAATCATTTAAATATATGACTAATTTATAAATAAATAACAATTATACAAGTTTTATTTTGTAAAAATTGAAGCAGATTATAGGCTAAAGCAATTTAAATGTTCTCTGTTTTAAAAATAATCATATCAAATAAAAAATGTGAATTAGCATAATTTTGCGTTCACTTAGCATAAATATTTTGTTTGATAGCCAATGTCTAGTAATTTAATGTACATTAAAAGTATAAATAATGTACATTAAATAAAAAAATAATGTACATAAAACTAAAAAGTTATGTACATTAAATGCAAAAATAATGTACATTAAATTATATATTAAAGTACATTATATTAAAAAGTATTGTACACTAAAATATAAAATGACTATTATAAAATGATAAATTAATCATAAGTATCAAAATATTTAGTAATGATCTTATGTGAATTTAATAAAATTGAAAATCATTAAATCTTAATTAACCTTAAATAAGTTGATGTTTTGGAAGTTGTTGATGAACTGAATTAACTTCTTATTTCAGATAAATAATTTTAGATCATAGTTGAAGTTTTATTCGAAGCTGTAATTGATAGGTTATAGTAGTTTTTTATCAACTATTATATTAATGGTTAATGATGGTAACAGATTACTCAAGAGTGTATAAAAAAAAGCCCTACATTTCTGCAAGGCTTTGATTTACAAGTGATCGCGACAGGATTCGAACCTGTGACCGTCTGCTTAGAAGGCAGATGCTCTATCCAGCTGAGCTACGCGACCTTATTTCTGGCCAGACTAGGATTTTTATTCCTATCTACTGGTATTTAGTTTTCAATATGTCATGGTCTGCTTAGAAGGTATCCCGAAATTTCGGGACAGCTGAACTACGCGACCTTATTTTTGACCAGGCTAGGGTTTTATCCCTACTTACTGGTGTTTTGTTTTGCGGATGCAAATATAAAACATTTATCAGCTCTCACAACTTTTTAAACTAATAAACGCATAAAAAAAAGCGCTCGGTTAAGAGCGCTTTAAAAATACAACTAATTAATTTTAGTCTAAGTTTTTCATACCTTCTTCAATCATACCAAAAAACTGGTCTAATTTCGGTAAAACAACAATACGAGTTCTACGGTTTTTAGCACGGCCAGACTTTGTATCGTTATCAGCCACTGGTATGTATTCACTGCGTCCAGCAGCTATCATTCTTGATGGGTCTACATTATATTCATTTTGTAAAACACGCACAACGGCAGTTGCTCGTTTTGTACTTAAATCCCAATTATCTTCAAAACACTCTCTAGAAATTGGTACATTATCGGTATGTCCTTCAACCATAAATTCAAAGTCTTTTTTATCATTAACGACTTTGGCAACCTTACCTAAAACACGTTTAGCCTCTTCAGTTATCTTGTAACTACCGCTGCCAAATAATAATTTATCTGAAATGGAAACAAATACAACACCTTTTTCTACACTAATTTCAATATCATTATCGTTTACATCATCTAAAGCACCTTTTAAACTTGTAACAAGTGCTAGTGTAACACTATCTTTTTTGTTAATAGCATCGCGCATAGTTTTAATTTGTAGATCTTTTTCTTGAAGGCTTTCTAAAGAACGTTCAAGATTTTCAGCGCCTTTTTTAGAAATAGTTGCTAAATCGCCTTGGCTATTTAGTAGTGCAGCATTGGTATTTTTTAAAGTCTCTATTTGAGATTTATAATTTGCTACCAAATCACGATTTTTATCTTCGCAAGCACTTAAAGCCATTTCGGCAGATTTTAAATCATTTTCTACTTTAGAATAATCTTCTTCTAAGGCTGCAAATTTCTTTTTAGATACGCATGAGCTGGTTAATAGCAACACGCCTAATCCCAATCCAATTACTTTTTTCATCACGTTTTCAATTTAATTTTAAACAAAAATAAGTTTTATCTAATGCTAATAATAAGTCTTAACACTTTTTTGAAGTCAATTCTTCAAAGTTTGAAATTTTACAGAAAAATTTATGCCAAACTATACTTTTAACTTTAAAATATTGTTCTGAAGAAAAAACTTCACGTCGTTTGTGCTTTATGTTAGAATATAGTTTAAAAAAGCTGATATAAGCCTCTACAACTGCAAAGGCGTGTTTTAGTTGAAGTTTAAAGAGAAAATAGATTACAGCTAAACTATCAATTAAAATCCTTAAAATAATAAGTCTTGTTATCCTTTTAGGGGTGTTTTTAATGATATTAAATAAAGAGTTTCTAAAGTTTAAAAATGTTTTTTTGGGGTTTTGTGCGTTTAAACTACCGCCACCTAAATGATAAACCTGGCTATTAGCAGTATACATAATTTTGTAGCCAAAATTTTTAAATCGCCAACAAAGGTCTATTTCTTCTTGGTGGGCAAAATAGTCTTCATCAAAACCGCCAAGATTCATAAAAATTTCGCGCTTTACAGCAAAACAAGCGCCACTAGCCCAAAAAATCTCAATTGTGTCATTATATTGGCCTTTATCTTTTTCAAGTTCGTTAAATAACCTGCCTCGACAAAATGGGTAGCCTAATTGGTCTATAAAACCGCCTGCTGCGCCTGCATATTCAAAATAATCAGGTTTGTTTAAATCTTTTAACTTGGGCTGTACCGCGGCAACCTTAGCCTGTGTTTGTAATAATTTAATTAATGGTGGTATCCAGTTTTTGGTAACTTCTACATCATTGTTTAATAAAATAAGGTAGTCTTCTTTTATTAATTTTAGTCCTTCATTATAGCCACCCGCAAAACCAAAGTTATGTTTGTTTTTAATAATATTTACTTCAGGGTAATTTTCTTTTAAAAATAATATAGAATCATCGGTAGAGGCATTATCAATGACATATATAGAAGCTTCTTTACTATATTTAGTAAGGCTTGGCAAAAAACGTTGTAGCAAATTCTTACCATTCCAATTTAAAATAGCAACTGCAGTTTGTGGCAAATTAGCGTTCATAAGCCGGTAAGTCTTTTAAAAAAATATAAGCTTGATTTTGGTAATCTATTTGGCAATAATAATGAGAAATTCCGTTGGTTACCCATAAATAGGTAGCATTTAATTTTAAGTTGTACTGCGCAATTTGGTCAAAGGTTTGTTGGGTAATTTTAACATTTGGGGCTTTACACTCAACAAGTAATTCAATCGAGCCTGATTTGTTAAAGCCAACTACATCATAACGTTTTTTAATGTCATTAAGTTTCACCAGCTTTTCTTCGTTTAATAGGTGAGGTGAGTAGTGTTTTTCATTCACTAAATACTCAACACAATGTTGCCTTACCCATTCTTCGGGCGTTAATAGAAGATATTTTTTACGTAGTCTAGAAAAAATAAACGTTTTATTTTCACTACTTTTGAGCTTAAATTGAAACTTATTGAAGTTGAGTTTTTGCATAGCACCAAAAGTACTAAAATATACTTAAGCAACCCGAATGAAGCAAGCACAAGCCTTGATAAATAGCATTAAAAAGCGCGAATTTAAGCCGGTTTATTTTCTGGTGGGTGAGCGTGAGACTTATTTTGTAGATTTAATTGCAAATGCTTTAGAGCAACATGTACTTACCGAAGATGAAAAGGCCTTTAACCAAAACATTGTTTATGGTAAAGATGTTTCTATAGATGAAGTAATTAGCTTAGCTAAACGATTCCCGATGATGGCTGAATATCAACTTATTATTGTAAGGGAAGCGCAAAGCCTTTCTAAACAACTCGCACAGTTAGAAGCTTACTTAGAGCAGCCTCAAGAAACAAGTATTTTAGTATTTTGTTACAAATACAAAAAACCTGATGCGCGTAAAAAGGTGGTTAAACTACTAAAAAAACACCATGTATATTTTGATACACCAGCAATTTACGACAATCAAGTACCTGAATGGATTTCACAAACCATGACATCTGCGGGATATACAATAGATCATAAAGCGGCGGTTATGCTGGTAGAATTTTTGGGGGTTAAGCTTGCACATATTTCTAAAGAGTTAGAGAAATTGATGTTGCTCATTCCTAAAGGTCAAAATATTACGCCAGAAATTATTGAAGATAATATAGGTATTAGTAAAGATTTTAACAACTTTGAGTTAACCAAGGCAATTGGTTTAAAGAATGAACCTAAGGCCTACCAAATTATCAATTACTTTGCTCAAAATCCAAAAAACAATCCATTAGTAGTCACTACTGGGCAGCTGTTTAGCTATTTTCAAAAAATTGCTAAATATCATGCACTTAAAGACAAGTCTAAAATGAGCGCAGCTAAAGCATTAGGTGTATCGCCTTATTTCGTGAGTGAATATGTCGCTGCTGCTCAAAAATATCCATTAAAAAAGGTAACACAAAATTTGCACCACATTAAACAAATAGATTTAATGGCAAAAGGTGTCGATAGTTACCAAACCTCACAAGGTGATTTACTGAAAGAGCTCATGGTAAAATTGATGCGTTAATTCTTCTTTAGGGCTTCTAGCTTTTTAGCAACTTCTTCGGCTTCAGCGGTTTTTTGGTCAGCAGCTTTTCGGTTTGTTTTAGATAAATCAAAAGCTTCTTTTTGAAGTTTCTTGTATTTATCTCTTAGTTTTTCCGCCTCTGATTTTTTCTTGAATAATCCAAACATAACTTTTTGTTTAAAGTAAAGCGATTTAAGTTAAGTTGAAGCCAAAATGACTTCAACTTTAACGCTAAATTAGGTTTGGTATAAAACTTAAAAGCTATCTAATAAAACTTCTAAAATTTCAATAGCAGCATCACTAATTCGGCTTCCAGGGCCAAATACTGCAACGGCACCAGCCTCAAATAAAAATTCATAATCGGCAGAAGGTATTACACCGCCAACAATTACCATGATATCTTCACGGCCGAGGGATTTTAATTCATTAATAACTTGCGGCACTAAGGTTTTATGGCCTGCGGCTAAAGATGAAACTCCTAAAACATGCACATCGTTTTCAACGGCTTGTTTGGCGGCTTCTTTTGGGGTTTGAAACAAAGGCCCAATATCTACATCAAAACCAACATCTGCATATCCTGTGGCTACTACCTTTGCACCACGGTCATGACCATCTTGCCCCATTTTAGCAATCATAATTCGAGGTCTACGACCTTCTTTTTCTGCAAATTCATTTGCCAAAGCTTTGGCTTTGCTAAACGAGCTATCTTCTTTCATTTCTTTGCTATAAACGCCACTAAACGATTGTATTTTTGCTTCATGTCTACCGTAAACCTTTTCTAAGGCTAAACTAATTTCACCTAATGTGGCTCTGACTTTGGCAGCTTTGACAGCACAAGTTAATAAATTTTCTTTACCATCTTTAGCTGCTTTGGTAAGTTGTTCTAAAGCTTGACGTACCTTTGTTTGGTCACGCTGTGCTTTTATAGTTTCAAGCTTTTGCAGTTGTTGATTTCTAACACTTTGGTTATCGACCTCTAAAGTAACTATAGGATCTTCTTTGGGTAATCTGTAGGCATTTACACCGATAATTTTATCACTTCCGCTATCTATTTTTGCTTGTTTTTTAGCAGCAGCTTGTTCTATGCGTAATTTTGGGATACCTGCTTCAATGGCTTTAGTCATTCCACCAAGTTCTTCAATTTCTTGAATATGTTCCCAAGCTTTGTGCGCAATATCATGGGTAAGCTTTTCTACATAATAACTGCCTGCCCAAGGATCTACTGTTTTGGTAATTTGGGTTTCTTCTTGCAAGTAAATTTGCGTATTACGAGCAATTCTAGCTGAAAAATCGGTTGGCAATGCAATAGCTTCGTCTAAGGCATTGGTATGTAAACTTTGGGTGCCACCAAAAGCTGCTGCAGTGGCTTCAATACAAGTTCTAGCTACATTGTTAAATGGGTCTTGTTCTGTTAAGGTGTAACCGCTTGTTTGGCAATGTGTCCTAAGTGCTAAAGATTTAGGGTTGTTGGGGTTAAATGGCTTAATTAGTTTTGCCCATAGCATTCGGGCTGCACGCATTTTAGCAATTTCCATAAAATGATTCATGCCAACGCCCCAGAAAAATGATAAGCGCGGTGCAAAACTGTCTATATCCATCCCAGCATCAAGTCCTTTTTTGATGTATTCTAGACCATCTGCTAAAGTGTAAGCCAATTCTATATCAGCGGTGGCGCCAGCTTCTTGCATATGATATCCTGAAATACTAATGCTATTAAACTTAGGCATAAATTGAGAAGTATATTCAAAAATATCTGATATGATTTTCATAGACGGTGTTGGTGGATAGATGTAGGTATTTCTCACCATAAATTCTTTCAAAATATCATTTTGAATGGTACCTGAAAGTTTAGATTGGTCAACACCAGATTCCTCGGCAGCTGCAATATAAAAAGCCATAATTGGCAAAACAGCGCCATTCATGGTCATAGATACAGACATCTTATCGAGCGGAATTTGGTTAAATAAAACTTTCATATCTTCAATAGAGTCGATTGCAACACCAGCTTTGCCTACATCTCCTACAACGCGTTCATGGTCAGAGTCATAACCGCGATGGGTTGGCAAATCAAATGCTACTGAAAGTCCCTTTTGTCCTGCAGCTAAATTTCTACGGTAAAATGCATTACTTTCTGCTGCTGTAGAAAAACCAGCGTACTGCCTAATTGTCCAAGGCCTACTTACATACATGGTCGAGTAAGGACCGCGTAAGTAAGGTGGAATTCCTGCGGCAAAGTTAAGGTGTTCAGTTTGGTCTAAATCACTTTTAAAGTAAGAGTTTTTTAGTTGAATACCTTCAGCAGTTTTTGCAGTTTTTTTACACTTGTTTTGACTTTTGTTTTCAAACTGAAGCTTTATATCTTGTATATTTTTTCTTTTCATAGTCTCTAAATTGGCTTAGGCATTTGCTTCTTTGTCGAGGCGTTTCAGTTCAATCTTTTCTGCAAGTCTTCTGGCGATGATTGGTTTAAATTTGACTTGGCGTTGTTGCTTTTTTACAAATGGGTATAACTCCAAATCGGCTTTCATTCGATCATCTGCATTTTCATATTTATTGGTACCAACCATCACAAAGGCTGTTTTTTGTAGTTTTTCTTCTTCATTCTTAGCACTTGCTTCTATAGATTTGGTAATGTTGCCCTTAAAAAGTTCACTTAAATAGCCATCATTTTTTTCTATGTTTTTAAATTCATCTAAGGCTTTTTGAGCTAATTGCTGGGTTAACTCTTCAATGTAATAACTGCCATTTGTAGGGTTGTATACTTGATCAAAATAAGATTCATGTTTTAAAATGAGTAATTGGTTACGAGAAATACGCTCGCCAAATTCATTCGTTTTATGAAAAATTTCGTCGTAAGCTAAATTATTAACCCAATCGGCACCACCAAGCACAGCACTCATACATTCGGTTGTAGTCCGAAGCATATTAACATTATAATCGTATATGGTTTTGTTACGTTGGCTTGGTTCAGCAATTATTTTTAAGGTAACATCTACTGAAAATGAATTAGCTAAACTATTGATTAACAATCGATAGGATTTTAGTTTAGCGATTTCAAAAAAGTAATTAGAACCTGTTGAAGTAATAAGGTTAAGTTGAATGGTTTTTGGTAATGCTTGGTTATGATTCAAATAGTTGAAGTATTCGCTAAGCACCGCTAAACTGAAGCTTAATTCTTGATATTTTAAGGCACCAGCATTTTGAAATAATCGCGCATCGATGGAAAGCTGTGGCTTTAAATGCTTCAATTGTGCAAATTGTTGAATGATGGCTAAATCTTCAGTTTCAGATTTCTGCCAATCACCCTGAGATGACAATTGCTTAATCGGGTCAAAGTTAAGTAGAATATCAATATTCAGTTCTGCACTAAATTCATCTAAATGCTTTAAAAACTCCTGTTCAAGTTTAAGAAATTCTAGCATTACGGGAACCTGTAAGTTGTCGATTTCTTTTAGTAAATCAAATAATTTTGTATTGGCTTCCGGGACAATTAACCATAGAGATTCGGCGCCGCGATTGGTAACATCATTTACTATTTTGGTAACAGCGGTATAATTTTCGAGATATATTTTTTCTGTAATTCGCCAACCTTCTGTAATTGGTAAATCTATGTTTTGATGCGTGTCTTGATGATAAAAAGGTTTTACGTCAAAACCTTCGTCAGAGTGATCAATTAATTTTTCGTTATAATCGGCACCTTTTAAATCGGCTTGAATTTTTTGTTTCCAAGCTTTAGAGGTTATCGGTTCAAAATCTTTAAATAATTTTTCGGCCATGTGGTTTAGTTTTGTTGTAAACTATCTTCGTACTCGATAATATACACTTCTTCATTGGGACGTTTCATGAAATAATTTTCACGAGCGAAGCGTTCTATTTCTACGGAGTCATTAAGGGTTTTAAAGGTTGCTTTGTCTTTAGCTATTTCATTAATATAGTATTGCTTGTTTTGTTTAAGCTCTTCTATGTCTTGGTTGAGTTCATGATGTATTAGCCATGAATTCGTGTCTATAAATAGCATCCAAATTATAAATAAACTTAGGGTTAAAATATATTTGTTGGTAAGTAATTTAAACCAGCGTTTATGTCTTAATTCGTTTAACTTCATGGGATAAATTTACAAAAATTAAAGCTAAAGCTGTGTGTGCTATATTTAGATTTTAAATTTGATTTAAACCAAACGTTCTTTAATAATTGTTTGAACAATATCAATAGCTACCGTATTAAAGCGATTGTTTGGGATAATAATATCAGCATATTCTTTAGTGGGTTCTATAAATTGTTGATGCATCGGTTTAAGGGTAGATTTATAGCGGTTAATAACTTCATCAAGGTCACGACCACGCTCATTAATATCGCGTTTGAGGCGTCGCATCAGGCGTTCATCGCTGTCGGCATGTACAAATATTTTAATATCAAACATTTTACGAATGTCAGGATGTGTAAAAATTAAAATTCCCTCAACAATCATCACTTTCCGAGGTTGCGTTGTGATGGTTTCATGGGTTCGGTTATGCGCTTTAAATGAATATACTGGTTGTTCTACAGATTGGCCTGATTTTAGAACTTTTAAATGATCTACTAGTAAATCAAAATCAATTGATTTAGGATGGTCGAAATTGATTTTTGTACGTTCTTCAAAACTTAGATGCGAGGTGTCTTGATAATAAGAATCTTGATAAATTACATCAACTTCATCATGCTGTAATTCATTTATAATTTGATTTACAACTGTTGTTTTACCACTTCCTGTACCACCAGCAATACCAATAATTAACATGCGTTCACTTTTGGTGTAAAAGTACACAAGCCCTAGAAATTATAAAATTAATCTGTCAATAATATTAAGTAATTCAATCCTTAATATTTAGAATTATTTAATTTTTGCGTTTAAACTCTCGTTAATTTGGTAGTCTAACTTAAAGATTTAATTACATTTAATAAAATTTTAAATATGAAATTATCTTTATCATTTTGCTTTGCTTTTAGTCTATTGGCTTGTGCACAAGAAGATACATCAATTACAACAATTGAAGTTGATTATGAATATGAAATTATTACAGACCAAGTTAATATGCCTTGGGGATTTGATTTTTTTGATGATGGACGGATTGTAATTACTGATAAATCTGGAGAAGTCTATTTATATGATGATGGAAGTACAACTAAATTAAGCGGATTTCCTGAAGTCTACAATCGTGGTCAAGGCGGCTTGTTAGATGTTAAAATACATCCTGAATATCCAGAGCAACCTTGGATTTACTTTACCTACGCTTCAACCGAAGGTAAAGCTAAAGGCGGTCACACTGCTTTTGCACGTGCTCAATTAACAGGCTCACAACTTACCGATTTTGAAGTTTTGTATAAAGCTTCACCAAACACCACTAAAGGCGTACACTTTGGTAGTCGTATAGAGTTTGACCGTCAAGGTTATGTTTATATTTCAATTGGCGAACGTGGCGAACGCGACGTAAACCCTCAAGATATTTCACGTGATGGAGGTAAGATTTATCGTTTTCATGCAGATGGTCGAATTCCAAACGATAATCCGTTTGTAAATGAAGACAATGCCAAGAAGGCTATTTATTCTTATGGACACCGAAATCCACAAGGTATGGAAATACACCCACAAACTGGTAAAATTTGGGTGCATGAACATGGGCCACGTGGTGGAGATGAAATCAACATCATTAAAAAAGCGGCCAATTATGGTTGGCCAGTGGTTACTTACGGAATTAATTATTCAGGAACAAGTATCACCGATGAAACTCAAAAGCCTGGCATGACGCAGCCAATACATTATTGGGTGCCATCTATTGCGCCTAGCGGTATGGCCTTTGTAAACTCAACCAAATATCCGCATTTAAACGCTAATTTACTAGTAGGCTCACTCAAATTCATGTACTTAGAGCATTTAGAGTTAGATGGAGATAAAGTTGTAAAGCGCGAAAAAATACTCGATAAAATAGGTCGTGTAAGAAGCGTAGAACAAAGTCCTGACGGCTTTATTTATGTTGGAGTAGAAGGTGTAGGTCTAGTAAAAATACTTCCAAAGTCTTAATATGAAAGTAGTTGTAATCTCTTCATTTTTGTTGTGCTTATCTGTATTGTTCTGGAAACCTGAGAGTAGTTCTATAAATTACTTTGAGCAAAGCCAACTCACCGAGAGCATCAAGCGTGGAGAAATCGTTTATAATAATTTCTGTATGCGCTGTCATTTACCAAATGGCGAAGGTGTTGCAGGTGTTTATCCGCCGATAGCAAAATCAAATTGGCTAATCGAAAAACGAACTGAGAGTATTAAAGCTGTAAAATATGGCTTAAAAGGCAAAATTGAAGTCAATGCTAAAGTTTATAATAATATGATGTCGCCAATGGGTTTAAGTGATCAAGAAGTGGTTGATGTAATGAATTATATCATGAACAACTTTGAAAACAAACAAAAAAAGCCTGTTACACTTTCTGAAGTTCAAGCTATTAAAAAATAATTTTAAGCTTCAGGCAACCCTTTTTGAAATTATGGCGTCTATATAAACAAGAGACGCTTTGTGAAAATAATAAATTTACATACCAAGCTTGAAAAGCTAATAGCAAGAGCTAAGCAAAACGACCGTCGTGCACAGCATGAAATTTATAAACGTTTTGCTCCCAAGTTACTGAGTTTAGCAAGATTATACATTGCTGATGTTCAGTTTGCCGAAGATGTTTTGTCACGGAGTTTTGTGAAAATTTTTAATAAGATTCATCAATTCTCTTCAAACGACAAAGCTTTTCCAGCTTGGTGTAGGCAAATTTTAGTACGTGAAGCTATCGATTTTTTAAGGCGACAGAAGGCTATTGAATTTCCATCTCATGAACTAGAGCATTTAGCCATTACAACTGATGATGAGACATTAAATTATACCCAAATAGACCAAATACAAAGCTGTATTGATCGATTACCCAGTGGTTACAAACTGGTGTTTAACCTTTATGTAGTTGAATCTTATACACATAAAGCTATAGCTGAAACTTTAGGAATAAGTGTAGGAACTTCAAAGTCGCAACTCTCTAAAGCAAAAAAAATGATTATGAACCTACTTCACGATCAAAAGCAATTGAACGGATGAAAAATTTAGAACAACATATTAAATCTAAAATCGAACAGCGTGAAATTCAGCCCAGTGAACATGCTTGGTTTAAAGTAGTTGAAGGTTTAGAGCAATCACCGCAACGCAAAAAACGGCCATATCTATATTTTATCGCAGGGCTTGCAGCAGGTTTAGTTTTATTTTTCAGTTTACAAACTTTATGGTTTTCGCCTAGCAACAACTTAGATGTTCAACCAACAAAGCTCGTTTCACCAGCATCAACTTCAAACACAGTTCCCCAAAGTGTATTAGCCGTTAGCTCTCATTTGAAATCTCAAGATATTCTAATTAAAGCAAAGCTTCCACAGTCTAATCCTATACATTTTTCTAAGTTTATAATTGTTAAAACCCTAAATAAGCAATCTTTATATCTTCCTGAAACCACTGAAGATTTAGCAAACTCACTTTTAGCCGAAATTGAATTAGAACTTAAAGAACAGCCAAATTCAGCACCCAAGGATAAATTAACCGAAGTTGATCGTCTACTAGCACAAGCAAAAGCGCAGCTTCAGCCGCAACAAAGACAGCTTGTAAGCCATGTTACACCAGAATTGTTATTAGCAGATGTTAATGCACAGCTAGAAGATGATAATTTCAGGGATAAAGTTTGGGCAGCCATAAAACTTAAATTTAATCAAGTGCAAGAGGCACTTACTCAACGTTGATATACTTATAACTTAAAAACCATTACCTATGATTAAAATTGCATTTTATATCGCAACAGTGCTTGTTATGTCTAGTTATGTAACAGTAAACGCCCAAATGACAACTGTTCTCGACAGCCTTTCTGTTGAAGATCAACAAGAAGTTCAAGAACTCATGGATAAAATTGAAGCACAAGAAAAAGAACAATTAAAACTAAAAGTCAAAGCGATTAACAAAAACTTAGAAGCTAAAAAAATTACTGTTAATGAGGCTGAATCACTGAAACAAAAAGCGGCACAAACCGCAGCTATGAATATACAAGAGCGACAACAACTCGCCAAATTATACTTATCATATGCCATTAGAAACGATGTTGAATTAATTGATTTGAGTGAAATGGACTTAAACCTTGACCTTAATTTACCACTAGATCGTCTTAAGCGATATACAGATACTATTGAACTAGATTTTACACCATTCTTTAAATACGAGCGTATTATAAAAGATGGTGATCAGCGTGAAAATAATTTAGTATTTGGTGTTAAATCTTCAGATACTATTTCTAAAAACAAACAATATAAAATAGAATCACGCACAGACTCTCGATTTATTCTTGGTTTTGGGTTTAATAACAGTTTTAATGAAAATGATTTTGGTAATGAAAACTATAAGTTTGCTGGGAGTCGTTACTTTAGTTTTGGGTGGAATTGGAGTACGCGTGTATTTAAATATTCAAATTTTTTACGATTTAATTACGGTGTAGAGTTTCAATTCAATGGATTAAAACCACAGGATAATCAGATTTTTGTAGAAAATGGCAATCAAACCGTATTAGAAACTTTTGAAGTAGAATTAGATAAGTCAAAATTCAGAATGGATAACCTTATCATTCCTCTACATTTAGAATTAACTAATTCTAGAAAGAAAACCACAAAAGACCAATATACCTATTTTACAGATCCTGGTGTTAAGTTTGGTTTTGGGGGTTTTGTAGGTCTTAACTTATTAAACACCCAAAAACTTAAATACAAAGAAAATGGCGATAATTTTAAAGTTAAGCAGCGCACTGATATGAATACGAATAATTTTTTATACGGTATAAGTACTTACATCGGTTGGGATAATGTTCAACTTTACGGTCAGTATAACTTAAACCCTTTATTTAGTGATAATACAGTTGACGAGCATAATATTCAAATCGGTATGCGATTTGAAATAGATTAATTTTCATCATTTGTTTTAGTTAGCTAAGTCTTGATTGACTAATAAAAACGGCTCATTAGAGCCGTTTTTAATTTGAGCTAACTTTTTGCAATTGCATCTATTCGTGCAGCTAAATCAATATCTTTTTGGGTAATTCCGCCAGCATCATGTGTATTAAGACTAATATTAACCTTGTTGTAGACATTGTCCCAATTAGGGTGATGCGTTAATTCTTCAGCTTCAAATGCTACGCGAGACATAAAAGTAAATGCTTCTTTAAAATTTTCAAAAGTAAACGAACGCTTAATGAAATTACCATCTTGACTCCATTGGTCAAGTTCATTTAAGGCTGCTTCTATTTCTGTTTTTTGGAGTGTTTGCATAACTTATAATTTTACAGAGTTGTAAATAATGTCTTCAATACTTATGTACAAATGTTCGGGGAGAACATGTGTTTTAGGTAACACTGCAATATAACGATCTCGATTTGAACTATAAACGTTTTTGAAGAGAAAGTGATCGTAACCCAAAGCTTTCCCAATATCTTTAATTAAATCTTTATGGTGAATTAAATCGCGACTACCTAAGTGATAAATGCCTTCTAAATCTTGATTTATGATATAATGCATTTGCTGGGTAAATTTTTGATGGGTTGTGGCATTTATAACAACATTTGGGAAAACTTCAACGGCTTCATCAAGTTCAAGTAATAATTTCAACTCCTTTATTTTAGGTGAGTTATAACCATAAACCATCGGTAAGCGTATGATGTTGTAGAGGTGATTTGGTAATCTCATTAACCGATTTTCGATCTTGATCTTGTAGCGACCATAACTACTTTCCGAAAGGGTTTTATCATACTCATAAGATGGATAATTAGTGAAAGCATCAAATACATTTGCAGATGAAATATACATCAACTTTTTATTGTACTTTTCTAGATACTCACAAATTTCAAAATGCGTATAAACTTGTCCTGCAAAATTACCTTTTAGGCAAGAAATAATTAAGTCGGGTTGAAGTTCAGAAAGTAAAAAGTGAATAGAGTCGAGCTCAAAATCCCACTCAAAAAACTTATTATTGTTGTGTAAATCTTTATCTGGCGTGCGGTATGTGCCATATACATCAAAAAAGGCATAAAGCTCTCGGTAGAGTTCGCTACCGAGAAATCCACTTACACCTAAAATTAATATTTTTTGTCCACCTTTAATAGGGCTTATTTTTTATAAAATGGAGGTTTCACCGTTATTCCAGCGACTGTTTTTTTGCGGATTTGTAGTTGTATAGGTGTTCCGAATTTACTGTATTCAGCTGAAACATAACCCATGCCAATTGCTTTTTTTAAACTTGGAGACATTGTTCCTGAAGTCACTTGGCCAATCGGATCGCCATTTTCATTTAAAATAGCATAACCTTGACGCGGAATTCCTTTTTCAGTCAATTCAAAAGCGATAAGTTTACGTTGAGGTCCAGCTTCTTTTTCGGCTTTTAAAGCCTCTGCATTAATAAAGTCTTTTGTGAATTTTGTTATCCAGCCTAATTTAGCTTCTATTGGCGAAGTTGTCTCATCGATGTCATTACCGTACAAACACATACCCATTTCTAGTCGTAATGTATCACGGGCTGCAAGACCGATTGGTTTTATGCCATAAGGTTTACCAGCTTCTAAAACGCGACTCCAAATTTGTTCTGCATGTTTATTTTTAAAGTAAATTTCAAATCCACCACTTCCAGTATAACCTGTTCCAGAAATGATAACATCTTCAACACCAGCAAAATTGGCAACTTCAAAATGGTAAAATTTAATTTCTGATAAATCTATTTTTGCAAGTGATTGCATGGCTTCAACAGCTTTGGGTCCTTGAACAGCCAACAAGCTATACTCATCTGAAGCATCGATTACTTCAGCATCAAAGTTATTATGCTTAGTTACCCAATTGAAATCTTTTTCAATATTAGAAGCATTAACTACCATTAAAAACTTATGAGCATTAAAGCGGTAAATAATCAAATCGTCAACAATACCACCTTTTTCATTTGGCATACATGTATATTGAGCTTGGCCATCAATTAATTTACTAGCATCGTTGGTTGTAATATATTGAATTAGCTCTAGCGCTTGTTTACCTTCAACAAAAAACTCGCCCATATGCGATACATCAAACACGCCAAGATGTTCTCGAACACATTCATGTTCACTATTTACACCTTCATAAGAAACAGGCATTTCATAACCTGCAAACGGAACCATCTTAGCACCAAGTTGATGATGAATATGGTTTAAAGCTGTTGTTTTCATACGTATTAAGTTTTTTTGCAAAGTTAGAATTTTAGCTGAATTAGACTGTGATTTAAAGCGGTGATTAGCTTTATTTGTTGCGATAAAAGCCGTATGTTTAAGTTAAAATTTGGTTATGAAAATTTATAATCCGCAACAATTAGCAGAGCTAGACAAGTTAACCATTATAACGAAAGGTATGAGCTCCACAGACTTAATGGAAAAAGCAGCTGAAAATGCTATAGCTAAATTGAGGTCTATCCTTCCATTATCGACACCTGTTTTGGTCTTGTGCGGCATGGGCAATAATGCTGGAGATGGTTTTGCTATTGCTCGATTACTTAAACAACAGCATTATCAGGTTGAAGTTTTATGGCTAAAGTTTGCCAACCAATTGTCTAAAGATGCCCAAATCAACTATAATCGTTTACCAAAAGAAATTACGATAACTGAAATTGATGAAAATCAAACAGACATTAAATTATCAAAACAACGCAATTATATAGATTGTATTTTTGGTCTTGGCCTTAACCGTCCGATGCCTAAATTTGTTGAAACTATAATTGAAGATATAAACCAGAAAAAAGGCTTAAAAATAGCAATTGATGTCCCTTCTGGAATGTATGCTCACCAAGCTAATCAACCTAAAGATGTTCGGTTTAAAACCGATTTATGTTTAACATTTCATACACCAAAGCTCAGTTTTTTCTTTGCTGAAAATGCAGCATTTTTAAGAGAATTTAATATTGTAGATATCGGACTTGTTGAAGACCATAACTTTACTGCATCATTATCATGGGACTACTTGACTAAGAAAGATTTGCTCAAAATATATAGACCAAGAAAACAATTTTCACACAAAGGAAGCTTTGGCCATGCACTTTTAATAGGTGGTAATACTGGTATGCACGGTAGTGTTATTTTATCTGCTGAAACTGCTTTAAGAAGTGGTGTTGGTAAATTGAGTGTTCATTCTAACGCCATAACTAACCAGATATTATTAACCCGACAACCTGGAGCGATGACAACTAATATAGATCAAGACCTTTCTTTAAACTTAGCTGAAGTACTCCTGAAAGGTTTTGATGCTATAGGTTTGGGAATGGGATTAGGACGTACAGCTGAAGCAAGTAAAATTGTTTCAACTGTTTTTAAAAATATTCAAAAGCCAGTTTTACTAGACGCAGATGCGCTTTATGTTATTTCTAAAGATGAAGCTTTACGGCCTCAAATTCCACCAAAATCTATTTTAACACCACACATAGGCGAATTAAAAGGCTTGATAGGAGATTGGCAAACGAGTTATGAAATGTTAGATAAGACCAAAGCCTTTTCTCAAAAATATAATGTAATTGTTGTTGTAAAAGAAGCCTTTACCAAAGTAGTTAATCATGACCAGGTTTTTATAAACTCTACAGGAAATCCAGCCTTAGCAACGGCTGGTTCTGGCGATTGCTTATCTGGTATTATTACCGCTTTAATGGCGCAGAGTTATGAGCCCTTGAAGGCTGCTATTTTAGGTGTGTATTTACACGGTAAAACAGCAGATTTGGCTTTGTATCAAGAGTCTAAAGAAAGTTTTTTAGCATCAGATATTTCAAATTTTATAGGCCGAGCTTTTAAAGAGTTTGAGTATGAACAAAACTAAAAAAATGTTTAATTTCGCAATCGTTTGAAATTAAACTCCTATGTCTCAAATTCATTACATCAGCGATGCGCATTTAAGTATAGATCAAATTGAAGTTTTGCTTCAAGGTAACTTTAAATTGGCGTTATCTAAGTCCGCTAAGGCTTCAATTTTAAAAGCTAGACATTATTTAGACCATAACTCAGCTATAAACGAAAAGCCTTTTTATGGTATAAACACTGGTTTTGGATCGCTTTGTAATATTCAAATTTCTAACGAAAAGCTTTCTGAACTTCAACGAAATTTAGTTTTATCACATGCTTGTGGAACAGGAGATTTAGTTGATCAAGAAATCGTCAAAATAATGCTGTTGCTAAAAATACAATCTTTAAGCTATGGTCACTCAGGTATTAGTTTAGAAGTTGTTGAGCGACTTATTTATTTTTATAATCACAACATCATTCCTGTTGTTTATAGTCAGGGATCTCTTGGTGCATCTGGAGATTTGGCACCTTTAGCTCATTTGTCTTTACCTTTATTAGGCGAAGGCGAAGTTTATGAAAACAAAACCAAAGTTGAAGCAAAAGAGGTTTTAAAAACTCATCATCTGCAAGCGCTAGATTTACAATCTAAAGAAGGCTTAGCGCTTCTAAATGGGACACAGTTTATGAGTGCTCACGCTGTATATGCATTAATAGAAACAAAAAAGTTGATTGATTTGGGTGATTTAATTTCGGCCGTTTCTATGGATGGTTTTGATTGTAATTTATCACCATTCGATGCCTTGGTTCATCAAGTTAGACCACATCAAGGCCAAGTTAAAACTGCTCAGCGTATTTTAGAACTCCGCCAAAATAGCCCAATTGCTCTAGCTGAAAAAAAACACGTTCAAGATCCGTACTCGTTTAGATGTGTCCCGCAAGTTCATGGCGCAACTAAAGATACTTTCGAGTTTGTGAAAAAAACCATTGAAATAGAAATTAATGCGGTGACCGATAATCCTAATATTTTTGTTGATGAAAATAAAATAATATCAGGCGGAAATTTTCACGGTCAGCCAATTGCTCTACCTATAGATTATTTAGCAATTGCTTTGGCTGAACTCGCAAATATATCAGAGCGAAGAACATATCAGTTAGTATCAGGCCTACGCGATTTACCAGATTTCCTAGTTGATGTGCCAGGTCTAAACAGCGGTTTTATGATACCACAATATACAGCGGCAAGTATTGTTAGTCAAAATAAACAATTATGTACTCCAGCTTCGATTGACTCTATTGTGTCATCTAACGGTCAAGAAGATCACGTTAGTATGGGCGCAAATGCAGCAACCAAGCTTATAAAGGTGGTCGAAAATGTTTATACCGTTTTAGCTATTGAATTATTTAATGCTTCTCAAGCTTTATATTTTAGAGAACCACTTCAGAGCAGTGAAGAAATTCAAGACTTTATTAAAAAGTTTAGAACAAAAGTTCCATTAGTTAAAGCCGATAAATTTATGGCAGCTGAAATTAAAGCATCGATTAATTTTTGTAAATCAACCGATGCTTCACAATGGATTATTTAGCCTTTTTACTTTTTATCATTTCTTCGAGCATGTCCCACATCTGCTCAGGAATTTGATCGAGTAAATTAAACTGTCCAGCACCTTTTAACCATTCGCCACCATCAATTGTGATTACTTCACCATTAAGATAAGCTGAAAAATCAGAGACTAAAAAGGCAGCTAAATTGGCAAGTTCTTGATGGTCACCGACACGTTTAAGTGGTACTTTTTTAGCTAAATCAAACTTGTCTTTTAGTTCGCCTGGTAAAAGTCTATCCCAAGCGCCTTTAGTTGGGAAAGGTCCTGGCGCAATAGCATTAAATCTAATGCCATATTTTGCCCATTCTACCGCTAATGATCGTGTCATGGCTAAAACACCAGCTTTAGCAGTTGCACTTGGCACTACGTACGCTGAGCCTGTCCACGCATAAGTAGTTACAATATTTAGAACCCTTTTGTTGGTTTCTTTTTTGTCAATCCAGTATTTTCCGAGCGCTAGCGTACAATTTTTTGTGCCTTTCAAGACAATATCAATAATGGTATCAAAAGCATTACTTGATAAGCGTTCAGTTGGTGAAATAAAATTACCAGCGGCATTGTTAAGTAAAACATCAATCGAGCCTAGCGCATCATGGGCTTCTTTAAGCATCTTTTCAACTTGATCGTAATGTCTTACATCGCACTGTAAAGGAATACATTTTGCATCAACATTAGCACTAAGGTCGTTTGCGGTTTGTTTCAGTTTATCTAAATTTCGTGAGGTAATTACCACATTGGCACCGAGTTCTAAAAAGTATTTGGTCATTGATTTTCCTAGTCCAGAACCACCACCAGTTACAATAATATTAGTGTTTTTTAAAGCGTCTTCACGCAACATTTTGTCAGTATAAGCCATTGTATTTTCTTTTGATTACAAGTTACGATTTTTTCAAACTTTAAGATTGAAGTTTGTAATTTTTCCGTTGACTAAAAATTTACATCTTGTTGTCGATTTTCGGTTGAAGTTAAAGCTGAGAGTTTTATCACTTTAGATTAAAATATACTTGTTAGAAGATGAATTAAGGCTATTGCAAAACAACTTAGTGCTACTTTTTTTAATTCAGGGTCTAAGTCTTTTGGATTAGTATAATTAACGACTTTCTTTAAATGAATGAGTAAAGGAATACATCCTATTAAACTTAACCATTGATCATTCTCAAACCGGAAATATCCATAAAAAACTAAACTCAGTATCGCTATACAAATGAGGCTTACGTGATAGATTTTAGCAAATTTCTTTCCATGCTTTACTACTAAAGTGAATTTGTTCGAATTGCGATCACTATTTTCGTCGCGAATATTATTGAGATTGAGCACCGCAGCTGATAACAGACCAATACTTGTTGCTGGCAATAATTGAATTGCGTAAAATTGATTTGTCATTAAATATTGACTCCCTAAAACAGCTACCAAACCAAAAAAGACAAATACAAATACATCACCTAAACCTCTGTAGCCATAAGCTGTATCTCCAACAGTATATTTAATTGCGGCTAGTGTTGCTAAAATGCCTAATGCAAAAAATAGGAGCGAGGCTAAAAAATTTTCTTGGCCAAAGGCTTCATAAATTAATGCAACCGCTAAAATTAAACCAATAATGCTGTTAATAATTATACCACGTTTAAGCTCTTTATCTGTTAAGGCGCCACTTTGTAAAGCACGTTGAGGTCCAAGTCGCTCATTATTATCGGTACCTTTAACACCATCGCCATAATCATTTGCAAAATTAGATAAGATTTGGAAGCTAAGTGTTGTTAAAATAGCAAGCCAAAATATGTTTTGTTTAAAGGCTTGTTGTTCAAATGCTAAACTACTACCCATTAAAATACCAGCTATTGAAAGTGGTAAGGTTCGCAATCTCGCGGCCGAAATCCAAGCTTTAAATTTTTGCATTAAATCCCTGTATAATTTTGTGGTGTAATTTGCTTTAATTCTTGCTTAACTTCATCACTAACTTCTAAGGTTTCAATAAAAGCTTGAATACTTTTTTGGTTTATTACTGAGTTTGTTCTTGTTAAACCTTTTAAAGCTTCATAAGGGTTTTTGTATGCCTCGCGACGTAAAATGGTTTGAATGGCTTCTGCGACAATAGCCCAATTTTGTTCTAAGTCTTGATTAATTTTCGACTCGTTTAATAGTAACTTTTCTAATCCTTTAGCTGTAGACTTTAAAGCGATTAAACTATGAGCGATGGGCATACCAATGCTTCTTAAAACAGTTGAGTCGGTTAAATCACGTTGTAATCTAGAAATGGGTAATTTAGCAGAGAGATGTTCATATAAAGCATTGGCAATGCCTAAGTTTCCTTCAGAATTTTCAAAATCGATAGGGTTTACCTTATGTGGCATTGCTGAAGAACCAACTTCACCTGCTTTAATTTTTTGCTTGAAATAGTCCATTGAAACATAAGTCCAAATATCACGGTCTAAGTCAATTATAATTGTATTGATTCGTTTTAGGGCATCAAAAGTTGCAGCAAGATAATCATAATGCTCAATTTGTGTGGTCGGAAAAGAATATGTTAAATTTAGACTTTTTTCTACAAATTTTTGTCCAAACGCCTTCCAATCAATTTTCGGATATGCAACATGATGTGCATTGAAGTTGCCAGTTGCACCACCAAACTTAGCAGGCATTGGTGTTTTTTCGAGCGTTTTAATTTGCTGTTTTAATCTTACGATAAATACTTCAATTTCTTTTCCTAAACGCGTAGGTGAAGCTGGTTGCCCATGTGTTTTGGCAAGCATAGAAACATGTTTCCACTCGCTTGATTTTTGCATAAGCGCTTCGACTAACGATTTCAATTCAGGAATATAAACCTGTTCTAAACCATCTTTTAAACTTAAAGGAACTGCGGTGTTGTTAATGTCTTGTGAGGTTAATCCAAAATGAATAAACTCTTTTGATTTTGTTAAGCCTAAATCATCAAATTTAGATTTGATAAAGTATTCAACTGCTTTAACATCATGATTGGTGGTTGCTTCTATTTCTTTAACAGCTTCAGCATCTTTACTGTTGAAATTATTATAAATAGCACGCAGTTGGTTAAATAAGTTATGGTCGAAGTTTTCGAGTTGTGGTAGTGGTAATTGGCATAAGCCGATGAAGTATTCAATTTCTACACGAATACGATATTTTATTAAGGCCTGCTCACTGAAAAATTGATTTAGGTCTTGAGTTTTAGAAGCGTAGCGTCCGTCAACTGGTGAAATAGCGTTTAAAGCAGTCATGTTTAAGATTTTAAGACGCTCGCAAATATACATTATTAGGCATAAATTTTAGCTTAAATGTACTGAAATAAGCTTTATTTAAATGTGCTTAGAAATGTCTTTTATAGCTTTAGGAACTCCTGTTGAGGCTTTTTCAGTGTATATTCTAATTTTATCGTTGGCTTCAATTTGTGGTTGTGGGTCGATAAAATAAATTGGTGTTTCAGGCTTTTTGTAATTGATTAAGCTTGCAGCTGGATAAACTTGCATCGAAGTTCCTACAACTATAATGATATCGGCAACTTCAACCTGAGCTATGGCTTTTTCAAGCATTGGTACAGCTTCACCAAACCAAACGACATGTGGCCTGAGTTGGCTGCCTTTTTCACATGTATTTCCAATTTTTATATCTTCTGTCCAGTTATAAATCAAATTATCATCAATACTGCTTTTGGCTTTCATTAATTCGCCGTGAAGATGAATTATATTTTTGCTACCTGCACGTTCATGTAAATCATCTACATTTTGCGTGATGATATTAACATGGCATTTATTTTCAAGTTGAGCTAAAGCTAAATGGGCTGAGTTAGGCTTTACATTTTTGAGTTGTTTACGGCGTTGGTTATAAAAATCTAGCACAAGTTCAGGATTTTTCTTGAATGCTTCAGGCGTTGCCACTTGCATGACATCATGGCCTTCCCAAAGTCCATCATGGTCGCGAAAGGTTTTTACGCCACTTTCGGCACTCATACCAGCTCCTGTAAGTACGCAAATATTTAACATGTTTAACGATTAACTGCTCTATATTCTTCATAACAATCGCTGATGGCATCAAGTAGTTGTAAATCGTTAGCACTTCTAACAAAAGATTCTGAATAGTCACATTTTTTTAAAATGTCAACAATATCAACTTTGCTGATTTGTAAAACAGCAGATAATGTTTCCCGGTCAAATTTATCTTGCAGTAAGTCTCTAATGGCATTATCTTGTTTCATTTTACGTAGACGTTTCATCTGTTTTGGTTTTTTTCCAAAAACTTGATAAAGCAAATCAGCAGGATTTAAGATGGCATCTATGGTTCGAGAAATAGATGAGCTTTGGTAATTGCCGCCTTCATAGGCGTATTCTGTACCAGAAATTGAATATCTATAATTATCGTAAATTGGGATATTTTTTGCGTCTATTTCTAAGAAACCAGTAAGTTTAATGTCTTGTAATTTTACTTCTTCTAGAGCAATTGCAGACTCTGTCATTTTAATTTTAACATCACCAAAATCTATCCAATCTTGGGTAATACGAACTTGAATTGGTTTAAAGCCTAAATAAGAAAAATATAAGGTATCATTAACATGCGCTTTTATATTAAAACGCCCGTTTGAATTGGTAACTGTGCCTCTAACGGTGTTAATGTTGATAATATTTACGTTTTCAAGAATCTTGTCATTAGCGGCATTCATGACTGTACCTTTAATTGTTTCAAGTTTTGCGTTTAGTGAATCTTGGCTAAAACTTACTAATGGTAAAATAATTAAAAGGTAACGTAAATATTTCATATTTTAAAAATAAAGAAATCTTAATACGCAACGTATATGTCGTATTAAGATTTCGATAAAATTAACAATTACTGTTTTTTGCGTCGACGTTCAATTGATTTGTTTACGCTGCGATCTCTATTTCTGCCACCAGATTTAAAATCACGTTTTCCTGAACCTTTGCTGTTAGAATGACGCTTGTTAGAGCGTTTCCCTCTAAAACCTCCGCCAGATTTCTTTTTATCTTTCGTGATTTCAACATTAACATGTCTGCCAAATAGTTTAAAATCTTCAAATAAAGCTTTTACCTTTTCAACGTCGTCGTTTGGGACATTAAAAAATGAAAATGTGTTTTTAACGTCAACTCTTGCTACTGCATCGCGGCCTAAATCAAGTGTTTCTTTTAAAAAGTCTTTTAGAGACATCCAGTTGAAGCCATCTTTTTCACCGACATTTATAAAAAATCGTGTTTCATCACCATAATTTGCGCCACTGTTAGAACTGCGATCTTCAGAAGGATTTGCTAGATTAGGGGCGTTTTTATAGTAATTATGAAAACGTGTAAACTCAACTGAAAAGAATTTTTTTATCAAATCTTCTTTTGAAACATCTTCAAATTGAGATTCTAGTTGATCGACATAAGGATCTATATCGTGATTGATTTCAGTATTGTGAACTTCTTTAGCTAAATGTAGTAATTGAACTTTACAAATCTCATCACCAGAAGGTAACTCTTTTGCTTCAAAATTTTGCCCAATAATACGTTCAACTTGTTTAATTTTACGTATTTCACTTTTCGTGATAATTACCATCGAAGTACCTTCTTTACCTGCACGACCTGTACGACCGCTACGGTGTGTATAAGTTTCAATTTCGTCAGGTAATTGGTAATTGATAACATGTGTAATATCGTCTACATCAATTCCTCGGGCTGCTACGTCTGTAGCTACAAGCATTTGTATTGACTTTGATCGGAAGCTTTTCATAACCAAATCACGTTGATTTTGGCTTAAATCTCCGTGAATTGCTGAGGCTGAATAGCCATCTTCTATTAAACGTTCTGCTACTTTTTGAGTATCGCGTTTAGTTCTACAAAATACAACGGCATAAATATCAGGATTGGCATCTACCAAACGCTTCATTGCATTATATCTGTCACGACCAGCAACAATAAAATATTCGTGACTAACATTTTTAGTAGACACGTTTTTCTTACCAATGGTCACTTCTTTTGGGTTATGCATAAACTTTTTAGCAATTTGTGCAACCTCTTTTGGCATAGTTGCACTAAATAACCAGGTGTTTTTTGTGGCTGGTGAGTGTGATAAAATTTCTTTGATATCTTCAAAAAAGCCCATGTTAAGCATTTCATCAGCTTCATCTAAGATGCAAATATCTATTTTAGAAATATCAATGATGTTTCGACGAATCATATCTTTCATTCGTCCAGGTGTGGCTACAATAATTTGTGCTCCTTTTTTAATTTGTTTTGCTTGATCTGTGATACTCGCACCACCGTAAACTGCAACAGTGTTAAGGCTTTTGTAGTGCTTAGCATAAGATTTTAACTCATTTGTAATTTGTAAACAAAGCTCGCGAGTAGGCGACAAAATTAAACCTTGCGTGCTTTTGGAATTAAGATTAATGTTTTGAATTAATGGAAAGCCGAATGCAGCAGTTTTTCCTGTACCTGTTTGGGCTAGCGCAACCATATCAGTTGGCTCTTCAAGTAAAATAGGAATGGTTTTTTCCTGTACTTCACTTGGTGACTCAAACCCCATATCTTTTACTGCTTCTAAGATTTCTTGGCTTAAGCCTAATGATTCAAATGTATTCATATAAATTTTAAAAATAGCTGCAAAGATAGGTTTTAAATATGACAATTTAGCTATTGTAAGGTTAAGCCTTAATTTGAAGTTAAATATATTGATTTTTCAATGCTATATTTACTGTAACAAAATAATACCTTTAGCTACTAACAAGTTGAATTAAAATCTTTCGTGATTAAGCAACAAGAACATCAGTTTGTAGAGTTGTTAGAAACTCACCAAAATATCGTGCATAAAATATGCCGGCTTTACACCTATGATGAAAGTTCTCACAAGGATTTATTTCAAGAAATTACAGTTCAATTATGGAAAGCTTTTCCAAAGTTTAGAGGCGATGCCAAGTTTAGTACTTGGATGTATAGAGTAGCTTTGAATACGGCTATTACACTATATCGCAAGCGGAAAAGACGTGTTACCACGACTGATATTGACCAAGTGAATTTTAAAATCGCTTCGGAAGTTTATGATGACACGGTAGAAGAAAATTTAAAGTTGATGTACTCAGCTATAAAAGAATTAAATGATATTGATAAAGCCTTAGTGTTTTTATATCTAGAAGATAAAAACTATAAAGAAATCTCTGAAACACTTGGAATTACTGAAGTTAATGCAAGAGTGAAAATGAATCGTGTAAAAACCAAGTTAAAAAGAATTTTGAATCCCTAATTATGGACGAATTAGAATTATTAAAAAAACGCTGGCAATCTCAAGAATCAAGCTTGCCCAAATATAAATCGAAAGATATTTATAATATGCTTCATAAAAAATCGTCTTCAATCGTGAAGTGGATTTTTTTGATCAGTATTTTTGAATTCATATTCTGGATTGTCATAGAATTTATTGGCATGTCCCAAAGCGTAAATGATAGTATAAAAGAACTTGATTTACAAACCTTTTACAGAATCACTTTAGTGATTAATTACGTTGTTATTATTGCTTTTATCGTCAAGTTTTTTTACAATTATAGACAAATACAAACTACTGATACAGTAAAGAGTTTAATGAAAACTATAGTTAAAACTCGCCTAACTGTAAAATACTATGTTTGGTTTAATATCATCTTCTTTGCAATTACATTTATTGTTTCGGTTGTGGTCACCTTAAACCATCTCGACAACATCAATTTCCAGCATTTCTGGTTAAGTATACTTATCTCAATTGGTATTCTTGGTTTTATTATTTTAATTATTTGGGCTTTCTATCGCTTATTATATGGTATTTTGACCAAAAGGCTTTTAACCAATTATAAAAACTTGAAAAAAATTGAGCTTTAAACTTTAATTCAAATATTTTTTAAAATCTATCATCATGAATAAAATGTTATTAATCTTAGTTGTATGTAGTTCAGTTGTTTTTAACCTACAAGCACAATCTATAGAAAATGCTTTATTATGGAAAGTAAGTGGTAATGGTCTTGACGAAAATTCTTACTTGTATGGAACAATTCACTTAGCTTGCGAAGTCAAAATTTCTGAAGAAGTTAAAACTACTTTTGAAGCTACCAATCAACTTGCATTAGAAATTAATATGGCAGATCCAGCTATGATGACAACTATGATGCAGAATATGTACATGGCTGATGGCAAAACACTAGCCGATTTTACAACCGATCAAGAGCTGAAGCAGTTAGAAACTTTTTTTGAAGGCAAAGTGCCAGGAATGAGTTTTGCCATGATGCAAAACATTAAACCTTTCTTTTTGAGTTCTATGGCTATGACTAGTTTTTTAAGTTGTGCCAATCCTCAAGGTTACGATATGTATTTTCTGCAACAAGCCAAACAAGCTGATAAAGCAATTATTGGATTAGAAACTCTTGAAGACCAATTAAACATAATAGACAAAGTGCCTTATGAAAATCAAGTTGATGATTTGTTACTTATGGCTAATGAAAGCTTAGCCAGTAATAAAAAAATGTTTCAAGATATGTTAGATTTTTATGAGGCTAAAGATTTGCAAGGCTTAATGAATTTTATGAACAAGCAAGAATCTTCTATGAATTTATATGCAGAAGACTTTTTAGATCATCGAAATAAAAAATGGATTTCAGTCATCACAGAAGTTGCTAAAGAAAAATCAACCTTTTTCGCTTTTGGAGCTGCTCATTTAGCAGGTGAAAATGGCGTCGTTAATTTACTTAGAAAAGCTGGATTTACAGTTGAAGCAATACAGTAATCACTTAATTTTTAGCACTATAACG
The DNA here is from genome assembly GCF_017311165.1 of Psychroflexus sp. ALD_RP9. Classification (GTDB taxonomy): domain Bacteria; phylum Bacteroidota; class Bacteroidia; order Flavobacteriales; family Flavobacteriaceae; genus Psychroflexus. The sequence goes on from NZ_CP062973.1 coordinate 2,072,195, forward strand.
TCGTTTTTCATTAAGTGCTTCAATTGCTTCTAATTCTTCTTGTGGAATTACTTTTAACAATGATGGATGCTGCTCAATAGCATATTCAATTTTTTCAACAATTTGATTGATGCTTTCATTATCGTAATCAATTTCTAAAGGCTGTTTAATCACCATTGATTGTAAGATATTTCTTTTTTTGATGCGAATACCTTTTCTATCAAAAGATCGTCTAAAGCCATCGATTACAATAGGTACTACAACCGGCTTGTAGCGTTTTATAATGTGAGCTGTTCCTTTTCTGATAGGTTTCCAAGGTTTCGTAGTGCCTTGCGGAAATGTTACCACCCAACCATCATCTAGAGCTTTACCAATATTGCTAATATCGCTCATTTTTACTTGTCGGTTAACATCTTGTCCAGCAGCACGCCAAGTCCTATCGATGCTAACTGAACCTGCATAAGCAAGCACTTTTGGTAATAATCCACCTTTCATAGTTTCGCGCGCAGCGACATAATACATATTTAATTTGGGATTCCACAAATAACCAACATTTTTAATGCTATCCTCACGGCCACTTAAACTAGCATTAAATACATGATACATAGCAACTACATCAGCAAAGTAAGTTTGATGGTTAGAAATAAACAACACATTTGTATCTGGTAAATCCCTTAGTACTTGGGAACCTTCAATATGCAAGTCATTAAAACCTCTGTAACGTCTATGCGTTAAACCGCCCATAATCCTTATGAGCCATTTTTTTAAGAATAAATAATGTCCAAACGGATTTTTTTTAAATAAACCCATATTTTCACAAATTAGACCAGCAAATATACACTGTTTTAGCTCTAAGCCGAATCAAATTAACGATTTTAAACACTTTTGTTTGCTAACCCATTTAGCATAAGTGATTTAATTTCGGCGAGCATCATTGCAGTTGCACCCCAAACAATTCGATTATTAAAATTAAAAGCATTAACCATCATTTTTTTAGCATATGAGGCCGATACTTCAGCTTTAACCTCATTTATAGGATTTAAACAATCAGCTAGTAAAATGCTGTAAACGCTTTCTACTTCAGTTTCTTGTAGGGAAAATTGTGGCTGTTGATCAAGAAAGCCAAGAAAAGGGTATACAATAAAATTAGAAGGTGGAATATAAAGCTTAGTTAGAGGTCTAACTAGCTTAACAGTTGAAGTTTTTACGCCAATTTCTTCTTCGGTTTCTCTTAAAGCTGTCGCTAAATAATTGGCGTCTTCTTTTTCTACTTTTCCGCCTGGAAAGGCAATTTGATTTGAGTGAACACCAGAATTAGACTTTCGCTGTATGAAAACCATTTTCATGGCATTAGTTTCGTCAGGATAAACCAAAGCCATAACTGCAGATTCTTTGGCGTCTAAACTATTATAGTTGATGCTTTCAAGTTCTTTACGCCTACTAAATGGAGCCATTTTAATCTGTGCAGAAAGTCCAGGAAGTTCATTTTTTTGTAATTTTGGTACTAAATTTTTAAACGATGAGAATTGCATTAATTAGTTTAATTAGCATTATTGCTTTAGGATGTCAGCAAGATACAAATAAATCTGAAAGCAAATTAAACCTTAAAAAAGAAACTAATAGCATCATTAAAAAAACAACAGAAGAAGAAGTGGTTATCCCTTCAGCTGGAGATGCTGATATTAATTTATCTAAGGTTAAAACAATTACACAAGAAGAACTCATGCCTTTTTTGCAAGATTATTTCAAGAAAAACAATCAACGTATGTTTGTTATTGAAACACGTTTTGGCAACATCAAGATTAAGCTGTATAATGATACTCCGCTTCATACCGCAAATTTTGCGCGTTTAGTTGAGCTTGATTATTTCAATACCACTTTTTTTCATCGGGTCTCAAACAACTTTGTAATTCAAGGTGGAAATAGTGATAAAATTGTGACGCATAAATTCAGAAATAAGATTGGTGAGTTTTTAATTCCTAATGAATATAAACCTCAGCATAATCATGTTTATGGTGTTGTTTCTGCTGCTAAGTTTACTGAACAAAACGTAAGTAATGCATCGTCACCATTTGAATTTTTTATTGTAACTGCAAAAAATGGTGCACCGCACTTAGATAAAAAACACACGGTTTTCGGTGAAGTTGTTAGCGGGATGGATGTTGTACAAGAAATTTCTAAAGTTGAGGTTGATGATAGTGAATGGCCAAGACAAAATATTGGTATTGATATTAAGCCTGCTAATTAACCTGAGATCATTACCAATAATCTTCAATATTTTCTTCTTTCTTATAGATGCTTGGTAAGGAAATTTTAAAAACAACAGCTGCTAAACGAACTAAAATCACAACAACTCCGGCAATGATAAAAATTAGACCTTTCGGTACATTAAGTTCAAGGAGTAAAAAATAACTCAAGCCGCCTAAAATGCAGGCGGTTGCGTAAACTTCTTTTCTAAAAATAACAGGAATTTCATTACATAAAGTATCTCTTATAACGCCACCAAAGCATGCACTCATTGTGCCAATTGCAATGCATATTTCAGCCGAAAACCCATAATTTATTCCTTTTTCAACACCAACAACAGTGTATAAACCAATACCTAAAGTATCAAACAAGAAGAGTGATTTCCGCATATAGGCCAGTTTTTTCCTAAAAATAACCGCTAATATTGTGGTGATTAAAATTACATAAACATAAATCATCTCCTGCATCCACATCACTTCAGAGCCAATTAAAACATCTCTAATTGTTCCGCCACCAACTGATGTTACAAAAGCTATAATTAAAATGCCAAAGGCATCCATGCGTTTTTTTAGCGATGATAAAACTCCAGATATAGAGAATGTAATTACGCCTAGAATATCAACAAGTAAGATATAATCCATTATTTTTGTGCGTAATAGTTATAATCTTTAATAAGTGTCTCTATAAATGTTATAGGTTTTTCTTTTGCTTTTACATTTAATTTGCGTTCTAAGGTTTTTGCTAGATGTAAAATTACATTGTGCTTAGAATTGAGCTTTGCATCTTTAAAAATAGAATTAATCTGACGCATTTCAGCATCATCAATAATGCTCACTTGTGGGTAAGCAGGCGAGTAGTTGTCAGGAATTTCAGTTGCCATTGTTTTAAGTAGTGAAGATTTTCTACGTTCACTAATAACTGTTGTTTTTGCAGCAATATCGCCCAATCGCTGACCTTTACCATTAATTAAAACAGTTAAAACCGCGACTGAAACGCCTGTTAAACTTAAATCAATTGTACGTAAGAGCCATCTTATTAAATATGCTGAAAATTTGGGTTTTGAGCCATCAAGCATTACAACGCGAATGTTCATGGCCATTTTACCAAGGCTTTGGCCATTTAAAAAAACTTCCATCAATAAATGATATAACAAAAATGGTAATGTTATAACTAAACCACTTGCCCAAGTTTCAAAAGGTGAGATGTTCATACCACCTAAAATCAAAACCACAGTCGTGATATATGCAATTAATATTAAATAATCAATAAGGTAAGCAATTCCTCGGCTAAGTACTGATGCCGCGTTTTGTGTAATTCTAACATTTTGTGCTGTTTCTATTTGATAGTTATCCATGAATTATGTTTCTTTGAAAAAAATCTACCGATGCGTGAGGCGGCATTCATAAAACAAAATAAGAACAATTGGATAAAATTTGAAAGCCTTCTGCAAAATTATTCTGAAATTGATGCTGAAGTTTTATCAGATTTGTACATCAAACTCACTGATGACCTTAGTTATGCCCAAACCTTTTATAAAGGTAGTGAAACTCACAAATATCTAAATGAGCTTTCAGTTGCAGCTCATCAAAAAATCTATAAAAACAAGCGTGAATCACGAAATAAATTTTATCAGTTTTATTTTGTAGAGTTCCCACTGATGTTTTATCAATACCAAAAGCAGCTTTTATTTAGCTTTGTAGTTTTTGCTTTTTTTGTTGCAGTTGGTGCATTTTCTGCAGCTAATGATAGTGATTTTGTTCGCCTAATTTTGGGTGACGCTTATGTGAACCAAACTATCGCCAATATAGAAAGTGGCGACCCAATGGCTATTTACAAAAAGTCAAATCAAGTTGATATGTTTTTAGGAATAACGATCAATAATATTAGGGTTTCGCTTACAGCTTTTACTTTAGGCGTATTGCTCGGTCTGGGAACACTTTACATTGTTATACAAAATGCTGTGATGTTAGGTTCGTTTCAATTCTTTTTTTATGAAAAAGGCTTGCTATGGGAATCGGCCAGAACAATCTGGATTCATGGTACAATTGAAATTTCAGTAATTATATTAGGTGCTTGTGCTGGATTTGTGGTTGGCCAAAGCATATTAATGCCTAGAACTTATACGCGTTTACAGTCCTTTATTAATGGTGCTAAAGATGGACTTAAAATTGTAATTAGTACAGTACCTTTTTTTATTATCGCTGGTTTTTTAGAAGGCTTTGTGACCAGACTTACTGAAATGCCTGACTGGTTGGCGATTTTAATTATTTTAAGTTCTTTGGGATTAATTATTTATTATTACGTTATTTTACCAATTCAAGTTAACAAAGCTCATGAGACAAAATTTACAATTCAAGAAAAGTAGAGATTTAGGTGAAATTATCACCGATACATTTACCTTTTTAAGGCATCATTACAAAAGTTTTTTTACTGTGTTTTTTAAACATGTTGGGCCTTTGATATTATTAACCACGCTTTTATCTGCTTATTTACAATATTCTGCTACTGGTTTAGTTACCGATTTTGGTGGTGGTAGTTCACTTTCAGCTTCTGCAAGTTTAGATGTAATGAATTATATAGCAGAATTTTCAATTGTTGGATTATTAAACATATTAGCAGCAGTAGTTACTTACGCAGTAAGTATTTCATGTGTTTTATATTGTATAAAATCTGTAGTTGACCATGGTGAAATACAAGAAATTGAAGTTGTACAGCAAATGCGACAAAAATTTTGGGCTTTTATAGGTGCAAGTATTTTAGTTTTTTTATCGGTGATGATTGGCGCTATATTTTGTGTAATTCCTGGGGTTTATTTAGGGATTACTTTGTCTATCATATTTTCAGTAATGGTATTTAAGGACATGCCAGTTATAGATGCGTATTCTTATTGTTTTCAATTGATCAAGCAAAACTGGTGGATGACCTTTTTAACTTTAATTGTTATTGGCTTATTAGTAGGTATTGCTGGCACTATTTTTCAACTACCTATGATAATTATGGGAGTGATTGAAGGTGTAAGTTCAGTGCAATCTGGTGGTGAACCTGATGTGTACTTTGGTGACAACTGGTTGTATATGTCATTTTTTGTAATTTCAACAATTGCTAGTTATGCGCTTCAAGTAATTACAATTATTTCAACAGCATTGATATACTTCAATTTAGACGAATTTCACAATAATACAGGTCAATTAGAACAAATTGAAGAATTAGGTGCATAAACTTCTCCTGTACATATTTAGTTGCTTAATATTTCAACTTTCGGTTGCTAGTCAAGTTGATTCAACTTCTGCTGAACAACAAGAATTGATCTATGACGATTCTGAATCAAGTTCGATTGAAGTGTTTGAACCAAATTTTAAGGAAACTTATCTTGATCAAGATGCGTTTAATTACACTGAAGTTGCTTATAAAGAAAGCTCTTGGCAGAGTTTTAAAAACTGGTTAAATTTAAAATGGAATGAATTTTTAGAATGGTTACTTCCAAAAGCTTCAAAAAGTAGTTTTTGGGATATTTTGGGTACAATATTAAAGTTCTTACTAATTATAGGTATAATTACACTAATTATTTGGTTGTTTATCAAGTATAATCCGGGTCAAAGTTTTGTAAACTCATCTAATAATTCAGAATTAAATTGGACAGAAGACGACTATTTAATTCAGAAAGAAGATTTAACCCAACTTATTACTCAAGCTAAAACTGAAGAAGATTTTAGGTTAGCAACACGATATTATTTTCTTGAAACATTAAAGCGTTTAAAAAATGCAGATTTAATAAAATATGAAGCCGAAAAAACTAACGCTTCTTATATAAAGGAATTATCAGGTAATAATTTAAACTCATGCTTTGCTGAAGCTGTTCGGTTTTATGAGTACGTTTGGTATGGAGATTTTGAGATTAACAACAGCCAGTTTAACCAAGTTGAAGCTTTATTTGTGAAGATGTTCAATCAACTAAAGCCTAAAGCTCATGCCTAGATCAATTAAAATTTTTTTAGCAGCTATTTTTGGCGTTGTTTTGGTAGTTATGTACCTAGAGTATACAGCACCAAAACCTTTAGATTGGACGCCTGACTATTCACGTAACTCGAATTTACCTTTAGGTACTCAAGTTCTTTTTGAGCAACTCAACAACAATAAAGAAGTTAAACTTAAACTTAACAGCAGACCACCTATTGAGTCTCTTGGAGAAGACTCTATTAGTCTAAATCAAAATTTTATTTTTATAAATAATTATTTGCCTTTTTCTGGAACAGAATTAGACTCTTTGTTGAATTGGGTTAGTTCTGGAAAACAAGCCTTTGTTTCTACTTATTATGCACAAACCTTATTTGATAGTTTAGGGTTAAAAACCACCAATTTAGTTTTAAACGATCGCATTAATTATAAGCCAGAATATCAGCTTTACAATAAAAATCGTGCAACTTCAGATTTGAGTAAATTTAATAAAGCAAGAAATTATTATCATCATTTTAAAGAGTTAGATACTTTAAACACAGTTGTTCTCGGTTACATGCAGCCAGAAAATTCTGCAGAATTAAAACAAGTTAATTTTGTTAAAGTAAATTATGGTCAAGGTGAGTTTTTTGTTCATTTAGCACCAGAAATTTTCTCTAATTATTTTATACTTGATAAAACAAATTCAGTCTATACTTCAAAAGTTTTAAATTACTTAGATTTTGAAAAACCATTAGTTTGGGACGCTTATTATAAAACTGGTCGTGAGCGTATTTCAAGTCCGCTATATTATTTGCTCACAACACCAAGTTTAAAATGGGCTTACTACACCTTACTAGTTTGTTTAGTACTTTTTATCATATTTGAAGGTAAGCGCAAACAAAAACCTATAAAAGTAGTTAAGCCTTTGCAAAATAAATCTTACGAGTACGTACAAACCATTTCAGGAATGTATCTTGATAAAAAAGCTCATCATAAAATGGCTTTAAAAATGATTGATTTATTTTTAGCAAAAATCCGTCAAGATTTTCATTTACAAACTCAAGATATTAATGCTCAATTTATTTCACAATTAGCACACAAACTTGATACAGATGAAGAAGAAGCGACTGCGTTTATGAAAAAAATAGACCGTATAAAACGCAAAAATCAATTATCAAAATCAGAATTAATCGAATTAGAACAAGAGATTTCAAAGTTATTAAATCATGGATAAATCACAAGACAACACATCAAATCAGCACCTCAACAATAGCGATGACGATCAATTAAGTACATCACAAAACCATAATCAAGAAGTTGAAGCTAATGAATCTTCTACAGATTTTGAATCGCGAATCCCACTAGATCAGCTTAAGCAGAGTGTTCAAGATATCAAAACAGAGCTTCAAAATCTCATTGTAGGTCAGCACGATTTTATAGAGTTACTAATTGTTAGTTTACTTGCTAATGGTCATGTTTTAATCGAAGGAGTTCCAGGAATTGCCAAAACAATTACCTCTAAGTTGTTTGCTAAAACGATCAGCACTCGTTTTAACCGTATACAATTCACACCCGATTTAATGCCAAGTGATGTTTTAGGAACTTCAATTTATAATAAGGCCAGCCAATCTTTTGAATTTAAAAAAGGCCCTATTTTTTCAAACATTGTATTAATTGACGAAATTAACCGAGCACCAGCTAAAACACAGTCGGCTTTATTTGAAGTGATGGAAGAATACCAAATCACCATGGATGGCCGACAGCATAATTTCGAGCAACCTTTTATGGTAATTGCCACTCAAAACCCTATTGAACAAGAAGGAACTTATGCACTGCCAGAGGCACAATTAGACCGATTTTTATTTAAAATTAAGATAACTTACCCTAATTTAGAAGAAGAAAAAGAGGTATTAAAATTACACCATTTACGAAAAGCTCAATCAGCTATTGATATTATTAAAGAAGTTTTAAAGCCTAATGATTTACTAGGCTATCGCGATTTAATAAACAATATTATATTTGAAGATAAGTTATTTGATTATATCGCACAGATTATTAATGAAACACGTCAACATCCGCATTTAAGCTTAGGCGCTTCACCAAGAGCATCACTTGCTATAATGAAGGTTTCTAAAGTTTTTGCAGCGATTCAAGGACGTGATTTTGTAACGCCTGATGACATAAAACAAGCCTTAAATCCAGTGTTAAATCATAGAATTGTGTTAACACCAGAAAAGGAAATGGAAGGCTTACAAACCGAAGATGTTGTTGATATGATTGTGAAATCTGTAGAAATTCCGCGCTAGTGATTTCATTCTTTAAATCTTTATTTTTTGGACAACGTTTGTTTCAAAGCTTGATAGTAATTGCGGCCTTGTTTTTACTATCACAATGGATACAAATATTGTACTTACCAACATGGATTTTACTTATAGCACTTGTTTTTTTAGTATTAACTGAAGGTATTGCGTTATACAAATCAACTTCATTTAAGGCTGAACGTATATTAACAGAAAAGTTTTCTAATTCTGACGAAAATCCAGTTACGATAAAGCTTAAAAACTCTTATAGCTTTAACGTGAATATTGAGGTGATTGACGAAATCCCTATCCAATTTCAAAAACGTGATTTCCAGAGAAACTTCAGCCTAAACGCTAATTCAAGCACTCATTTTTCTTACACTTTAACACCAAAACAAAGAGGTGAATATCATTTTGGTGCAGTACATTGTTTTATTTCAACTGTTTTAAAATTGGTAAAACGCCGCTACAGTTTTAGTCAAAATCAAATGGTAAAGGTGTATCCTTCCTATATTCAAATGCAAGCCTTAGCCTTTTTAGCACTTGATCGCCAAAGTGAAATTGGTTTAAAAAAAGTGCGTAGAATAGGGCATACCTTAGAGTTTGAACAAATAAAAGATTATGTATTAGGTGATGATATGCGAACAATTAATTGGAAGGCCACAGCTAAACGTGACCAGTTGATGGTTAATCAATATCAAGATGAACGGTCGCAACCTATTTACAATATTATAGATCGAAGCCGATTAATGAAAATGCCTTTTAAAGGTTTAACTTTGCTTGATTATGCCATAAACTCTACTTTAGCCTTTAGTAATATCGCTCTAAAAAAGAACGATAAAGTTGGTTTGTTAAGCTTTGCTGAATCAATTAAAGATTTTACTAAAGCTACCGATAAATCTTCGCAATTACGTATTATTTTAAATCGTTTATACAATATAAATACACAATTTTTAGACCCTGATTTTAATCGCTTATATGCTCATGTAAAAACTTATATTAGCCAGCGAAGTTTATTGTTGCTTTACACTAATTTTGAGCACATGAGCAGTCTTGAACGCCAATTGCCCTATCTACGCGCTTTATCTAAAAAACACGTATTAGTAGTGGTTTTGTTTGAAAATACAGAAATTACTCAACTTGCTAATTCTAAAACAACTAACATTACCAGTGTTTATGAAAAAACTATTGCGCAACAATTTAATTATGAAAAACAATTGATGCGTAAAGCTTTATTGGCAAATGGCATACAAAGCATTTTGACAAAGCCTAAAGATTTATCGGTAAATACAATTAATAAATATCTAGAAATTAAAGCAAAAGGACTACTTTAATGAAACTTATTTTTGCCACCCATAACTCAAATAAAGTTAGTGAAATTCAAGCCATCTTACCTAGCGGAATTGAACTAGTTTCACTTAAAGATCTTGATGATCATGATGAAATTGAAGAAACAGCATCTACTATTGAAGGTAATGCTAAGCTAAAGGTTGAAGCCATTGCAAATAAATACAACTACCCCTGTTTTGCTGATGATACAGGTTTAGAAGTAGCTGCTCTAAATGGCGAGCCAGGTGTAAAGTCTGCCCGATATGCAGGTGAAACCAAAGATAGTCAAGCTAATATGAAAAAGTTATTAAGCAATTTGACCGACAAATCCAATCGTAAGGCTCAATTTAAAACGGTGATTGCTTATAAATCAACAGGTGGTCAAGCATTAACTTTTGAAGGGATTTGCAAGGGTGAAATTTTAAAATCGGCTAGAGGTGAAGGCGGTTTTGGGTATGACCCTATATTTCAACCAAGTGGTTACACACAATCATTTGCCGAAATGACAGCTAAAGAAAAACACTTTATCAGTCATCGGGGATTGGCTTTTAAAAAGTTTATTAAGTTTTTAAGTGAGTCTCATAAAAACAAAACGCTTTAACTTGGATGTTAAAGCGTTTATTTAAAAGTGTTTATTAGTCTACCTAAATATGTAAGTGTCTTCTTGACCAGCACTATTTTTAAATGTTATGATTAGCGGTTGATTATTAGAAGTTTGCAAAATTTGTTTAACTTCAGAAATAGAATTGACTTTTCTTTTATTGATCTTTGTAATTAATAATCCTTCAAACATATTCAGTTTAGGGGATAAAGCCTTATCAATCATCACACCATTATCGCTATCAAAGGTTTTATATTCGTCTTTCTCAAGGTTTCTAATTTGTAAACCTAGTGGCTTAATGATGTAAGTTGAACTCATCATCAACTCAACTGAAGTTTTCTTTTGTTTTCCATTTCTTAAATAGGTCACTTCCACAATATCACCAGGATTTTTAGAATTTAAATAGCCTTTTAAATCTGTGAATTTTCTTATTTTTATTTGATCAATTTTTGTAATAATATCGCCTTTCTTAAGGCCAGCCTTTTTTGCAGATCCGTCTTTGGCAAAACCAGTAATGTAGTAACCTTGCGTGACGTCAATATTTAGCTCTTTGTAATTATTTTCATTGATATCGAGACCGCTTACACCTAAAAGCGCTTGTTTTATCGAGCCATATTCTATTAAATCGTCTATAATTTTTTTAGCATTATTACTTGGTATAGCAAATGAGTATCCGATATAAGATCCGGTTTTAGAAGTGATAGCAGTATTAATACCGATTAATTGTCCTTTTGCGTTGACTAAGGCTCCGCCACTATTTCCGGGATTCACAGCTGCATCTGTTTGAATGAATGATTGAAACAAATTATCATTCGGATTCAAGTCACGGGCTTTTGCACTAATTATTCCAGCGGTAACCGTAGATGTTAAGTTAAATGGATTGCCAATGGCTAAAACCCATTCACCAACTTCAACTGCATTTGAGTCTCCAAAGCTTAAATAATTTAAGTTGTCACGATCAATTTTTAGAAGCGCAATATCATATTCGGGTGCCGTGCCTATAATTTTTGCTTTAAAAGTTTCGTTGTTATTTAAGGTTACATCCACTTCAGTTGCGCCATCAATAACATGGTTATTTGTTACAATATAACCATCAGGACTTATAATAACGCCGCTTCCAGCGCCTCGAATGTATTTTCTTGGTTCGTCATTATAACCATAACCAAATCCCCAAAAACCTTTAGACTGTGTTACCGTTACATTTTTAACGTGAACAACAGCATCTAAACTTGTTTTAGCCGCTGCAGTAAAGTCAGTTTCTTCAGCAGCATAATTAGCCCTAAAATTTACAGGAAAACTTGTCTGTTGTGAAGTCGATTGAGTTTCATTGAGGTTTAAAGAATTAGTATTCAGGGTTTTTGATACTGAATAATGGTAAATCCCAATACTTAATGTACTCACTATAATTGTGATGACAATTAATTTTATTGCTTCTTTCATGTTAGTCAATTTTATTTCAAATTTTTAAAAATTACACATATCGTCAATCTTATTTAACGTCTATTTAACCCACGAAAAATTGGTCTATTTTTCTATATTTGTAGGCTATGCAAATCAGTTTTTATAAATATCATGGTGCTGGAAACGATTTTGTCATGATTGACAATCGCACCAATAATTTCAAAAATGATACCAAATTAATCAAGTGGTTATGCGACCGCCGATTTGGTATTGGCGGTGACGGTTTGATACTGCTTGAAGAGTCTAACCAAGTTGAAGCTCATTTTAAGATGATTTATTTTAATGCCGATGGTCGTGAAAGCACAATGTGTGGTAATGGTGGTAGATGTATTGTTGCTTTTGCTCAATTTTTAGGTATTATTGATCATGAGTGTATATTTGAAGCGATTGATGGTTTGCATGAAGCTAATGTTGAAGGTGATACTGTCAATTTAAAAATGATTGATGTAGACGATATAACACAATCTTCTCAAGATTGTTTTCTTGATACTGGGTCACCACACCATGTACAGTTCGTAGATAACTTAGATGCTGTAGATATTGAAAAACAGGGATCAAAAATTCGTTTTGATGATAGATATAAAACAATTGGTGGAGCTAACATCAACTTTGTTGAAGTGAGAAATTCTGATTTGAATATTCGCACTTATGAACGCGGAGTAGAAGCTGAAACTTTGGCTTGTGGTACAGGAATCACTGCGGCAGCAATTGCAGCTGCGTTAACGTACGATATTGAATCGCCAATTAATGTTAAAGCTATTGGTGGTGGCTTGTCGGTAAGTTTTAGACGTCAAGCATCAAAATTTAACGATGTTTGGTTAAAAGGACCAGCAAAACAGGTTTTTAAAGGAATAATAGATGTTAAATAATTCAGCTATTAAACTACGTGCTTTAGAGCCAGATGATTTAGATTTTTTATTTTCTATTGAAAATCAAACAGAATATTGGCATTTAAGTGACACCTTACAGCCTTTTTCAAAACATTTTTTACAACAATATCTAGAGCATGCTCATCTTGATATTTATGAAGCAAAGCAACTACGCTTGGTTATTGCTGACCCCAAAGACTGTCCTATTGGCTTAATTGATTTGTATGATTTTAACCCAAAGCATAAGCGTGCTGGACTTGGTATTATTTTAGATCAAAACTATCAAGGTAAAGGTTATGGTAAAACCGCCATTAACTTAATGCTAAATTATGCATTTGACACTTTAGACTTGCATCAAGTCTACGTTACGATTAATAGCGAAAACATTAACAGTATTAAATTATTTGAACTTTTAGGATTTCAACTCATAGGAGAACAAAAAGATTGGAATTATAGTAAAGGCCATTATTACTCACAATATTTTTATCAAAAAATAAACCATGTACATTAAAAAAATTCTAACCATTACCGCATTACTAGGTTTAGTTGCTTTAGGTATTTTTAGCTACTCCATCTATCAAATTATATTATCCCCGAATACATCATTTTCTAATGAAGAGCAATCAATTTACATCTCAGATCAAGCAGATTTTCAAACCTTAGTAGACTCTATTGCGCCGTATTTAGAATCGACAGAAGATTTTATTACAGTCGCTCAAAAAAAGCAATATCCTTCGAATATGAAATCTGGGCATTTCATTTTAAAGAATGGAATGAACAATAATGAAATCGTTAATACCCTTAGAAGCACTAACGTTCCTATTAATATCAATTTTAATAATCAGCACAACCTTACAGATTTATCGAAACGTTTGTCTGAACAACTCATGCCAGATCAAACTGAAATCCTTCAATCCCTGACCGATTCTATTTTTTTAGCTAAAAATGAGGTAACAGCTTTACAGTCATTAGCGTTTTATATTCCTAATACCTATGAGTTTTACTGGAATTCCTCTGCTGAAGAAATTCGTGACAGACTTCATCAACAGTACTTGAAATTTTGGACACCAGAACGTACTAAAAAACGAAAGGCTCTAAATCTAAGTCCTATTGAAATTTCTACCTTAGCTTCTATTGTACAAAAAGAAACGGCAAAAGTAGATGAACGTACAAAAGTAGCAGGTGTTTATATCAACCGATTAAGAAAAGGTATGAAGCTTCAGGCAGACCCAACTCTAATTTTTGCTTTAAAACAGAAATTAAATAATCGAGATACCATTATTAAACGTGTTTTAAACAAAGATAAATTAATAAATTCGCCATTTAATACCTATAAGTATTCAGGTTTACCACCTGCGCCAATTGCAATGCCAGATGTATCTTCTTTAGATGCGGTTTTAAATTATGAAGAACACGATTATCTCTATTTCGTCGCCGACGTAAAAAATATTGGCTACCATAAGTTTTCTAAAACTTTACGTCAACATAATCGTTACGCTAATGAATATAGAAATTGGATTAATAAACAAAAGATTTACAGATGAAATTAATTAAACTACTAAGTGTAATTGTTATTTTTACAGTTATACCATCAAATGCACAGAATACAGCAGAGGAAACAGTTAACGCTTTTTTTGAAGCTTTAAACGCTAAAGATGTTGCTAAGATAGAAAACTTATGTCTAGACAATCTAGTGTTGAATAGTCTTTCAGCCTCAGGTGAGTCAGCAAAGCTAAATCAACAAGATCTTGAAGGTTTCCTTCATTCATTAAAGCAAATGCCTGAAACCTTGAAAATTAAGGAAGTGATTACAAAAACCAAATCACGAGATGATGATTATATTGCGCACTTTTGGTTAGAGTATGAGTTTTACGTTAATGATAAACTATCACATGAAGGCGTTAATTCAATTACATTATTAAAAGGTGCAAATGGCTGGAAAATTTCAGCGATAACAGATACTCGAATTTCTGAAAAATAGCTTAACAATCGCTTAAGCTTACTTTGATAGCTAGACCACCTTCAGAAGTTTCTTTGTATTTAGTGTTCATGTCTTGAGCTGTTTCCCACATCGTTTCAATCACTTTGTCTAATGGAACTTTTGCTTTTGTAGCATCACTTTCAATAGCGATTTCGGCTGCATTAATTGCTTTTATGGCTCCCATAGCATTACGTTCAATACAAGGAATTTGAACCAAACCTGCAATTGGGTCACAGGTTAAACCTAAGTGATGTTCCATAGCTATTTCACTAGCCATAAGGACTTGTTCTGGTGTGCCACCCATTAATTCGGTTAAGCCACCTGCGGCCATCGCTGATGAAACACCAATTTCAGCTTGGCAACCACCCATAGCTGCAGAAATTGTGGCTCCTTTTTTAAATAAGCTACCAATTTCACCAGCTACAAGCATGAATCTTTTTAAATCTTCAAAACTTGCCTCGTGGTTCTCAATAGTCATATAATACATCATGACTGCAGGCAAAGTTCCAGAACTTCCATTAGTTGGTGCTGTTACAACGCGACCCAGAGAGGCGTTAACTTCATTTACTGCAATAGCAAAACAACTTACCCATTGTAGAATTTGTCTAAACTTAACCTCTTTTGTACGAATGGTTTCAAGCCACTCTTGTGGGTTAGAATAGGTATTGTATTTATTCTCAAGAAGTTTTTTATTCATTTTAACGGCACGTCGTGTAACATTTAAGCCGCCAGGTAGCTCGCCCTCAGTATGAGCTCCTATAAAAATTGATTCAAGCATGGCATTCCAAATTTGCCCTAATTTTTCATCAATTTCTTGATCTGTACGTAGTGAACGTTCGTTTTCTAATACAATTTCAGAAATTAATTTTTGTTCCTGTTGGCAAAAACTAAGTAAATCAGTGGCTTTTTCTATTGAAAACGGGAAACTCTTAAAGTCTTCGATATTTTGTTTTGCATTTTCACGCTCTTCTTTAACAACAAAACCACCGCCAATCGAGTAAAAGCTGGATGAAATTAATTTTCCATTTCTTAAACGCGCTTCATAGGTAATGCCATTAGGATGAAAATCTAAAAACTGCTTATGAAATATAATGTCTTGATCAAAGTTAAACGATATCGTTTGCGTTTTATCTAAAAAAAGTTGATTGCTCTTTTTAATAGCATCAATTTCTTGATTAATGATTGAAGTATCCATGGTTACAGGATCAAAACCACATAAGCCTAAAACACTCGCAATATCTGAGGCATGACCTTTACCTGTTAAAGAAAGCGAACCATATAAGTTAACTTGTAATCCTTCAACTTGGTCTAAAACATTATCTGATTTTAATTCTTCTATAAAACGTTCAGAAGCTCGCCAAGGACCAAGTGTATGCGAACTCGATGGTCCAACGCCAATTTTTAACATATCAAAAACGCTGATGCATTCAATTTTTTTCATAAATACCAAGCCTTGTTTAAATTGTATGCAAATATTCATATTTTTTTGTTCATACTATTCAAGATTCTATAAATTTTGAATACTCACTAAATCGTCTCAACTATATTTTAAAGTTCTGACTATGAGTACTTATGAGAATTATTGTCATTAATTGTGTCATGATGTCATGTAAAAAGAGATGGCATAAAGATTGACTTTAGTATATCGAATTTAAATTATAAACTAGAAAATAAACTATTATGGGTAAAATTATAGGTATAGACTTAGGAACAACAAACTCTTGTGTTTCTGTAATGGAAGGTAATGAGCCAACTGTTATTCCTAATGCCGAAGGAAAAAGAACAACGCCATCTGTTATAGCATTTGTTGAAGATGGTGAAATTAAAGTTGGTGATCCAGCTAAACGTCAAGCCGTTACTAACCCTACTAAAACAGTTGCATCTATCAAACGTTTTATGGGGAACAAGTTTTCAGAGTCTGAGCGTGAAGTTGGTCGCGTACCTTACAAAGTAGTAAAAGGTGAAAATGATACTGCTCGAGTAGATATCGATGGCAGAATGTATACACCTCAAGAATTATCAGCAATGATTCTTCAAAAAATGAAGAAAACTGCAGAAGATTATTTAGGACAAGATGTTTCTGAAGCTGTAATTACAGTTCCAGCTTATTTTAATGACTCTCAACGTCAAGCGACCAAAGAAGCTGGTGAAATTGCTGGTTTAAAAGTAAGTAGAATAATTAACGAACCTACAGCAGCATCTTTAGCTTATGGTTTAGATAAAAAAGATACCGACCAAAAAATTGTTGTATTTGACTTTGGTGGTGGTACTCATGATGTATCTATTCTTGAATTAGGTGATGGTGTCTTTGAAGTTTTAGCAACTGACGGTGACACACATTTAGGTGGTGACGATGTTGATGAAGCTGTAATTGATTGGTTAGCAGAAGAATTTATTAAAGATGAAGATATCGATTTACGCAAGGATGCTATGGCATTACAGCGTTTGAAAGAAGCAGCTGAAAAAGCTAAAATTGAATTATCATCTTCAAGTTCAACTGAAATTAATCTTCCTTATGTTACTGCAACTTCATCAGGACCTAAACACTTGGTAAGAACTCTATCACGTTCTAAATTCGAACAATTAATTTCAGAACTGGTTAAACGTACAATCGCACCATGTGAAAAAGCACTAAAATCTGCAGGATTATCTAAAAGTGATATCGACGAAATTATATTAGTTGGTGGTTCTACTCGTATTCCAGCAGTTCAAAAAGCGGTTGAAGACTTTTTCGGAAAAGCGCCTTCTAAAGGTGTAAATCCAGATGAAGTAGTAGCAATTGGTGCTGCTATACAAGGTGGTGTTTTAACTGGAGATGTTAAAGATGTTTTATTACTTGATGTAACACCTTTATCTCTTGGTATTGAAACAATGGGCGGTGTAAACACTAAGTTAATCGAAGCTAATACGACCATTCCTACCAAAAAGTCACAAATATTCTCGACAGCTCAAGACAATCAGCCTAGTGTTGAAATACATGTTTTACAAGGAGAACGCCCAATGGCAACTGACAATAAAACAATAGGTCGTTTTCATTTAGATGGTATTCCACCAGCAAAACGTGGTACACCTCAAATTGAAGTAACATTTGACATTGATGCCAATGGTATAATTAAAGTTAGCGCTACTGATAAAGCAACAGGAAAATCTCAAGATATCAGAATCGAAGCCTCTTCTGGATTAACTGAAGAAGAAATTGAAAAAATGAAAAAAGAGGCCGAAGCTAATGCTGAAGCAGACAAGAAGACCAAAGAAAAGGTTGAAAAACTTAATGAAGCAGATGCCATGATTTTCCAAACTGAAAGTCAATTAAAAGAATTTGGTGATAAATTGTCTGATGATAAGAAAAAGCCTATTGAAGCTGCTTTAGAAGACTTGAAAA
This sequence comes from Psychroflexus sp. ALD_RP9, assembly GCF_017311165.1. Lineage (GTDB taxonomy): Bacteria > Bacteroidota > Bacteroidia > Flavobacteriales > Flavobacteriaceae > Psychroflexus. The sequence goes on from NZ_CP062973.1 coordinate 2,090,280, forward strand.
AAGCTCATGAAACAAAAGATTTAGAAAAAGTCACGCCAGCATTAGATAAGCTAAATGAAGAATGGAAAAAAGTATCTGAAGAAATGTATAAAGCGCAAGCCGAAGCACAAGGTGCTCAAGCAGGAGGTGCAGGTGCTGAACAAGCTTCAGGTTCTTCTAGCGATGGTAAAGATGACGTTGAAGACGTAGACTTTGAAGAGGTAAAGTAAGCTTAAGTTTTCAATTGTAAATAAGTAAACCGTCTCAAATTTGAGACGGTTTTTTTATTTAAAAATTATAAGGATAATATAACTTAAAGCAATAACAATTAATATAGTCAAGCAAATTTGCATAAAATAACGATAAGGTCTAGACGGTTTCAACTGATCAAAATTAGACCTTATAACAAGTTTATAGTTAAACCAAGCTAAAACCGGAGAAGATATAAAAGATAAACCTGCAGCAAAATCAACCAATGTTTTAAAACTAGACTTTAAAAAGTAAAGTAAACACAGCGAAGAAATAATAAGTAAAGCCATGTATAGATTATAAAATTTAGAGTTAGATATTTTTGTAGATTTTAAACTAACTGCTTGCAGTCTACTTAAAACTCTTGGATAAGCATCGGCAACAGTTAAAGTGGTACTAAACATTGTTATTAAAGCAATACCTGCAATTAAATGTGTAGACCAAGAACCTAAAGTCTCACTATATAACTCGATAAGTTGTTTCGAAAATTCTACTGCATTAGCTGAAAAAGTGGTTCCTTTACCGTACATAATAAGAACACCTAACAAGAAGAAGAGTACGCCTAAGAAACTTGCTGAAAAATAGCCTAGATTAAAATCTAAAAAACTTTCACTGGCAGACGTTTTATGACTTTTCTCCTTTTCTTTCACCCAAATCGACTGCCATACTGAAGCATCTATAGGAATAGGCATCCAACCCATTAGTACAACTAAAAAACTCAATCCGCTTATAGACCAAAGACGAGTAGTGTTAAAATTAACTGTGCTTGTCTTATACTCAAATATTGCTATGAAAACAGCAATAGTAGTAGCAATTGTGAGTAAGGAAATAACAATTTTTAAAAGAACATCTAATTTACTATAGCTTCCAAATTGTAAAATCAATAAACAAGACATTAAAATAAATGAGCACCACCAAAAATTACTCCAACCAAAATTAAACAAATATTCAGCTAAACCAGCAGTAACTAAGGTAACAGCTGCAAGTATAATAAACATACTGCCAAGAGTAAATACACTAAACGAAACCACAAACCATTTTCCTAAACTTTTGTAACCTTCAACAAGATCTTTTTTTGTTAGTGCTGGATATTGAGCATCAATAGCTAAAAAAGGATATTTAGAAACACAAGCTAAAATGATGGCAATTAACATAATTATACCATAATTAGCACCAGCTCGAGTTGCTTGAACCAAATGAGAAACACCAATTGCTGCTCCAGCAAGCAAAAAACCAGGCCCTAATTTTTTTAAAAATCCACGATTCATTTTAGAGAATTTCAGTTAAAAATAGAATAATTTTTTTAACTCTTTCATCAAATTTTTTTCTCGACACATAAAACCCTTATTTTTATTTACTTTTGTATTGTTTCAATATTACAACCATGCAACAAAAACTTTTACTTAATGCTGAACAAATTCAAATTACACTTCAGCGTTTAGCTTGCCAACTGGTTGAAAATCATAAAGACTTCTCTCAAACTTGCTTAATTGGTATTCAGCCTCGAGGTACTCATGTGCTTGATAGACTTTATAAGATTTTAAAAAACGATTTTAATTTATCTACTTTAGAAGTAGGCAAGCTTGATATTACCTTTTATCGTGACGATTTTAGAAGAACTGATAAACCAATTCAAGCCAATTCAACCTCAATCGATTTTATTGTAGAAGAAAAAAAAGTCGTTTTTATTGATGACGTTCTTTATACAGGTAGAAGTATTCGTTCAGCCTTAACTGCTATACAGTCTTTTGGAAGACCAAAATCAGTTGAATTATTAACTTTAATTGATCGCCGATTTAGTAGGCACTTGCCAATTCAACCTGATTATAAAGGGCGTCAAGTTGATGCCATAAATAACGAGTATGTAAAAGTCTGTTGGAAAGAAATTAATCAAGAAGATGCGGTTTATTTAGTAAAAAGTAACACATGAAAGAATTAAGTGTCAATCATTTATTAGGGATAAAATATCTTAATGAAGCAGATTTACAGCTGATTTTTGAAACTGCAGATCAGTTCAAAGAGGTAATCAATCGACCTATTAAAAAGGTTCCTTCATTACGTGATTTAACCATTGCTAATCTGTTTTTTGAAAATAGCACAAGAACACGGTTATCATTCGAGTTAGCTGAAAAACGATTAAGCGCAGATGTTGTGAACTTTTCAGCAGCTTCATCTTCGGTTAACAAAGGTGAAACTCTTATTGATACTGTTAATAATATACTTTCTATGAAAGTGGATATGGTGGTGATGCGACATCCTAATCCTGGGGCTGGTGTTTTTTTATCGAAGCACATTAAAGCTTCAGTGATTAATGCAGGAGATGGCGCTCATGAACATCCAACTCAAGCTTTATTAGATGCCTATTCTATTCGAGAACAACATTCTAATATAGCTGGTAAAAAAGTGGTTATTGTAGGAGATATTTTACACTCACGCGTGGCCTTAAGTAATATTTTAGCACTTAAAAAACTTGGTGCTGAGGTAAAAGTTTGTGGGCCACTGTCACTAATGCCAAAGTTTATAGAAACCTTGGGTGTAAAAGTTGAACCAAATCTAGAAAAAGCACTTAATTGGTGCGATATAGCCAATATGTTACGGGTACAAAACGAACGTATGGACACATCGTATTTCCCTAATACCAGAGAATATGTACAACAATACGGTGTTAATAAATCTCTATTAAGTCGTCTTGAAAAGCAAATTACAATAATGCATCCTGGACCTATTAATCGCGGAGTTGAAATTACAAGCGATGTCGCCGACTCAGAGCATTCAATTATATTAAACCAAGTTGAAAATGGTGTGGCTGTTAGAATGGCAGTACTCTATTTATTAGCATCAAAAATAAAGGCTTATGCAGATTAATCAACATCCAACTCAAGAAGCGGTTGAAGTGATCCCAACTGAAGAACAACTTTCGGCAATAGCTATTAATTTAGCTAAAACTTACAACGAGACCAAATTACATTTAATTGTAAACTTAATTAATTTTGAGTCTGATCTGCAAATTAATGATTTTTTCAATTTTTTAAAATTATCAAATCATTACAAGTCTAATAAAAAATCCTTTGTTTTAGTAGCACCTCAAATTGATGTTCACCAAATACCAGAAGAGCTTGCTATTGTACCAACTTTAAACGAAGCTTTTGATATTATTGAAATGGAAAATATTGAACGCGATTTAGGTTTTTAATATGATGCACTTGCACATTTTAGGTTGTCACTCGGCAACACCAAAAGCCAAGCTTCATCCAACCGCTCAAGTGCTCGATTTTAATGGTGAGTTATGCTTAATTGATTGTGGCGAAGGAACACAAGTGCGCTTACGCCAACAAAAAATAAAATTTACACGTATTAAGCACATCTTTATTTCGCATTTGCATGGCGATCATTGTTATGGTTTAATAGGTTTAATTTCAACTTTCGGTCTACTAAAACGTGAAGCAGATTTGCATATTTATGGACCAAAAGGCATTAAAAAGTTTATAAATATTCAGTTAGAACTCTCCAAAACCTACATATCATATCAAATAATTTTTCATGAGTTAACTTCAACCAAGGCTGAAATAATTTTAGAGCACAATAAATTTACTGTTGAAACAATACCGCTTGATCATCGTATTTATACAAATGGATTTCTCTTCCGAGGAAAACCTCGAGATCGAAAATTGCTAATCAATCAAGTTGAAGAATTTGGTATTGATGTTGCTTATTATAAAAGCATAAAAAAAGGTAAAGATATTAAGTTAGATGATGGAACTCTAGTAAAAAATGAAGCACTAACTGAAGAACCAAAACCGCCTAATTCTTATGCTTATTGTAGTGATACAGTTTTTAAACCAAGTTTAGCTAGGCAACTTCACCAAGTTGAAGTTTTATATCACGAATCTACTTTTTTAGAAAAAGATGAAGACCTTTGTTTTAAAACAAAACATTCTACAGCCAAACAAGCAGCCATTATTGCTCAAAAAGCTCAAGTCAAACATTTAATTTTAGGTCATTTTTCGGCGCGTTACCGTGATGAAAATGCCTATAAAGTTGAAGCTGAAACTATTTTTGAATCAACTTATTTAGCTAAAAGTGGCCAATGCTTTAGTTTCGAATAAAATTTTATTTTTAGATTAATTTAGTATCTATAACCAACTAAATTTTTATTTTTATTCAAAAGAATTAACAAGTTTCTATGCAAGATAATTTACACGATTACAGAAAATCTTACACCAAGTCTGCCCTAACACGCGATAATTTAGATGCTAATCCTATGCAACAGTTTAGAACTTGGTTTTATGAAGCCGATAACTCTAATACTGTAGATGAAGCTAATGCAATGAGCGTCTCAACAATTGGTGAAGATGGTTTCCCAAAAAGTAGGGTTGTGCTACTTAAATCTTACAATGAGAATGGTTTTGTGTTTTACACCAACTATAATAGTGAAAAAGGTCAGGCTTTAATTAATAACCCGAAAACTTGTTTATCTTTTTTTTGGCCTGCCTTAGAACGTCAAGTTATAATTAAAGGTGTTGCTGAAAAACTTCCAGAACATCAATCAGATAACTACTTTGCTTCACGACCAAAAGGCAGTCAGCTTGGTGCTTTGGTTTCTCCACAAAGTCAAGTGATTAAAAACAGAACTATTTTGGAAGATAAACTTAAAGAGCTTGAGGAAGATTATGCTCATAAAGAAATTAACCGACCAAGAAATTGGGGTGGATTTTTAGTGAAGCCACAGAGTATTGAATTTTGGCAAGGAAGACCAAACCGTTTACACGATCGATTTTTGTTTACTTTACAAGAAGATTTTGATTGGAAAATTGAACGTTTAGCACCATGAGTTTAAAAACTTTAGTTTTAATTAGACATGGCAAATCTTCGTGGTCAAATCCTGAGTTAGATGACTTTTATAGACCACTTAAAAAAAGAGCAATTCATGATGCTGAATTGGTGAGTGAAGCATTTAAAAAAGTAAATACTAAAACATTTTATGCATTATCTAGTGACGCTAAACGCGCTTTTGAAACCGCTAAACTCATAAAAAAAAATTTACCTAAAACAATTATTAATTTAGAAAAAAAGCACGAGTTGTATACCTTTTCGCCTTCAAGCTTATTGGAGGTCATTTTATCAACATCGCCTGATATAAACGAATTAATGATTTTTGGTCATAATCCTGCAATAACCGATGTAGCCAACCAACTCGGTCATCAGTTGTTTAATAATATACCCACAACAGGATTAGTTCAGCTCACTTTTGAAGTTGATAATTGGTCGCAAATTGCCGAGGGCAAAACACAATTTTATTTATTCCCAAAAAATTTACGATAAATGCAAAGATACGTTAATAGAGAATTAAGCTGGCTGCAATTTAATGCACGCGTACTTCAAGAAGCCGCAGACGAATCTGTACCTTTAATAGAACGCCTTCGATTTTTAGGGATTTTTTCGAATAATTTAGATGAATTTTTTAAGGTGCGATATGCAACCGTAAAACGTATTGATATGGCTGGTAAAGCCGGAAAAAAGGTTTTTGGTGGCGTAAAAGCAAGTCGACTGCTTAAAGAAATTACTCAGATAGTTATTAAACATCAAGCCGAAAGTTTAAACATATTGAGTGATATCAAAGAAAAGTTGAAATCTCACAATATATGTATTATAGATGAAACTCAAGTGAAGCCAGAGCAACATAAGTTTATCAAAGACTTTTTTTTACAAAAAGTGAGTCCTGCTTTGGTTACAATCATGTTAAATGAAGTCGAAAAAGTTCCGCATTTAAAAGATTCTAAGGCTTATTTAGCCGTTAAAATGCGCCAAAATGTAGCATCAGAAATTCGAAACCGCTACATTTTAATAGAAGTTCCTACAAACGTTAACAGGTTTATCGTGTTACCTTCAACCGATGATAAACATTATATTATGCTTCTAGATGATTTGATTCGATATAATTTAGATGTACTTTTCAATATTTTTGATTATGAATCAATTTCAGCACACATGGTTAAAATTACCCGTGATGCTGAGCTTGAAATGGAAAGTGATCTTAGTAAAAGTTATATTGAAAAAATTATTGATAGTGTTAAAGATAGAATAGATGGAGATCCAGTTCGGTTTGTTTATGATAAAGAAATAGAGCAAGATACCCTCGATTTTTTACTTAGTAAAATGGGTATAGATAATACGGATAGTTTAATTCCTGGTGGCCGTTATCATAATCGGCGGGATTATATGAAGTTTCCAGACCTTGGTGCAAAACATTTACTTTACGATAAAATAGAACCATTACCAATTAAAGGCGTCAAACTTCAGGGAAGTTTATTAGCAAAACTAAAGGAGAACGATTTTTTACAGTATACACCTTACCATACTTTTTCTTATACCGTAAAATTTTTACGAGAAGCCGCTTTAGACCCTTTAGTTAAGTCGATAAAAATTACAATTTACCGTTTAGCTGAAGTCTCACACATTGCCAGTTCACTAATTAATGCAGTAAAAAATGGTAAATCTGTAACCGTTTCAATAGAGCTACAAGCCCGTTTTGATGAAGCGAATAACATTAAATATGCAGAGAAAATGGAGCGAGAAGGCATTAAACTCATTTTCGGTGTAACGGGATTAAAAGTGCATGCCAAAACCTGTGTTATAGAAAGATTAGAAAATGATAAAGTGGTACGTTATGGCTTTATTAGCACAGGAAATTTTAATGAAAATACAGCAAAAATTTATACAGATTATACTTTATTTACAGCCCATCAAGGTATTTTAAAGGACATAAAAAAAGTATTCGATTTCTTTGAAGTTAATTACAAGATAAAGAAGTATAAGCACCTTATCGTTTCGCCTCATTATTCTCGTGATGCTTTTACAGCTATGATTAATCAAGAAATTGAAAATCATCAAGCGGGGAAACCTTCAGGTATGTGTTTTAAAATGAATAGTTTATCAGATTATGGAATGATAGATAAATTATATGAAGCAAGTCAAGCTGGTGTAAAAATTAAGTTAATTGTTCGTGGTATTTGCTGTTTAAAACCACAAGTTGAAGGTTTAAGCAAAAACATTGAAGTGATTAGCGTAGTCGATAAATTTTTAGAGCACTCAAGATTATATATTTTTGAAAATGATGGCAAACCAAAAGTATTTATTTCTTCAGCAGATTTAATGACCAGAAATCTTGACCATCGTGTCGAAGTAACTTGCCCGATTTATGATGAATCTATAAAAAATGAACTTATAGAAACTTTCAATTTATGTTGGTCAGAAAATGTAAAAGCGCGTGATATGGCTCAGCAAGATACAAATGCTTACAGGGCTGTCCCGTCAAATTCAGCCAAGCATAGAAGTCAGTTTACAACTTATGATTATTATTTAAACGCTTCAAAAAATGCTTAAAATTAGAAAAATTGCCGCCATAGATATTGGGTCAAATGCGGTAAGATTACTCATATCAACCATAACTGAGCCTAAAGGTAAACCAGTAACATTTAAAAAAACCTCTTTAGTTCGTGTGCCAATTCGTTTGGGGCAAGATGTGTTTACCTCTGGTCAAGTAAGTATTTACAATCAAAAACGAATGCTAAAAACGATGAAAGCTTTTAAGTTTTTAATGGAATGCCATGAAATTGAAGACTATAGAGCTTGTGCCACTTCAGCAATGCGCGATGCTGGTAACAGAAATGAATTAGTTGAAACAATTAAACAACAAGCCAACATTTCAATAGAGATTATTGATGGTGAAGATGAAGCTAGTATTATTGCTGCAACTGACTTACAAGCACTCATTGAAGAAGATAAAAATTATTTGTATGTTGATGTTGGTGGCGGAAGTACAGAGTTTACTTTATATGTACAAGGGAAAACAAAAGCTTCAAAATCTTTTAAAATTGGTACAGTAAGGCTTTTAAACAACGGCGTTTCAGATGAACTTTGGCAAGAAGCTGAACAATGGGTTAAATATAATACCAAAGGAATCAGTCGCTTGCAAATGATAGGTTCTGGTGGTAATATTAATAACATTTTTAAGTCTAGTGGTAAAAAACCTGGTAAAACCTTGTCTTACTTTTATTTAAGTTCGTATTATCAACTACTTAAATCCCTAACTTACGAAGAGCGAATTTCTCAACTAAATTTAAACCAAGACCGTGCTGATGTTATTATTCCAGCTGCTGAAATATACTTATCAGCGATGAATTGGAGTAGGGCAAGAGCAATACATGTTCCTAAAATAGGCCTTGCTGACGGCATTATAAAATCAATTTACAATAAAACTAAGGGAGCTAAGATTTAAGCGAGTTCTTTGATTAATTCAGGTTGATAGCTATTTTTAATCTTATCAGCTAAAAATTCTGCATCAGTTTTAACACCACCTAAGGTTGCTGAAGCCCTTGTGTGTAACCATGGTAGCCCCATAAAATATAGACCTTTTATGTGGCTGACTCCACGTTCATGAACTGGATAGCCATCTTTGTCAAGCTCTAAACCTTCAATCCAATCAAACTTAGGTCTATAACCGGTCGCCCAAACTATATTTTTAACGTCAGTTAATTTTTTTTGTTTTGTTTCAATAATATTTCCTTCAGCGTTTAAAGTGTGACCAACAGGAATAACGTTTTTTCGGCTTAAAATACCTCTTACATCAGTCCCAATGACTGGTTGTTTAGATTCACTTATTTTTTTTCCTAACCATGAATTTTTAGAAATGCTGAGGTAGCCTGTTTTTGTAAACCACCACCACAGTGTTTTACCTAAGATTTCTTGAGGTAAACTTTTAACGCTTGTGTCTCCAGAAAAATAAACAGTATCATTCCTTGAGCTTGAAATTTCGTTTAAAATTTGATATCCAGAATCTCCTGCACCTACAACTAATACATTTCCAGGGTTTAGCTGCGAAGGATTTTTGTAGTAATTACTGTGTATTTGAAATATAGAGGCATCAATATATTTGTGAAATCTGGGCGTATGCGGGATGTGAAATGGGCCAGTGGCAACAACTACGTTTTTAGCCTTTGTAATTCCATTGTTATGAGTAACTTCAAAGTGGGTAGATTTTTTATTGATTTCTTCAACCAACGTATCAAGTTGCACCGGAAAATTGAAGTGTTTTACATATTTTTTAAAATAGTTGGCAACTTGGTGTTTATTTGGGTATTTGCCATTTTCAGCAGGAAAATCAAGACCTTTAAGATGATTAAATTCAGTTGGTGTAAACAGTTTAAGTGAATCCCAGCGGTTAAGCCAAGAAGCACCAATTTCTTCTTCTTTGTCTAAAATTACAAAGTTGTATTGAAGCTTTTGGAGTTCGTAAGCTATGGCTAATCCAGCTTGAGCTGCACCAATGATCACAAAATCTAACATCTATAAATATTTTGGTTAATCTGCAATATACTAAATTTTAATGCAACCGTTTTTGATAGTTTTTGTAAATCAGTAAAATCAGGACACCAAAACAAACCGCAACTACAATTAAAATGGCATTTAAAATACCACTTGCTGAAAATGATAATTTAATAAGAATTGTTGATATAATAAACCCAGAATTTCTAATGACGCGACTAAACTCATCAGTTTGAAGAAACGAAAATAAAAGCAAAAGTACATCTACTATAATTAAGATTGTAAAAAACTCATCAAAAAAAACATTATTTACCGATTTTATACGCTTTGAAATTTCATCAGGCTGTAAATCTAAATGATTAACCCAGTTAATCAATGAATATATAGCAATTATTGCGATAATCGGAACGAGTATACTTGCTAAGATTTTTTTTACGTTTATGTAGACTTTTGTTTTCTGGTTAATTTCTTTTTCTGAAGTTTTAAGTTGTTTATTAATGCTATAAAAGCCTAGAATTAGAGCAAACAATATTAAAGTTGCAATAATATCAATGGTAAATTCTAAGTCGCCAGAAATTGAAAACCAATTTGGTGAAAATTCAAGTTTTGACAGGTCGTAAAATAATTTACGAATTAAAATTAACGTAATAATTTCATATTGTTTACCAATATAGTTGGTAATTGATTTAGGAATATAAAACACCAACAAATAGACTTCATAAATTAATATGATTGAAAACGGTGTGTAAATTGCCGAAAGTGGACTAATAAATAATTCTTTGAAGATTCCAGAATCAATTAAGCCAAAATCAACTAAACCTATAAAGATGAGATGTACCAAAAACGATACTATAGCAACATAAACAACAATTTTTTCTAAGTTAGTTTTAAAACTGTCGTTGAGAAAAAAATAATTAGCAATATTAAGATTCATATTTCAAGTTACAAACTATAAGCTAAAGCCGACTTGAAATGTTGAATTTTTTGTTTAATTTTTAATATGTTCCATGATTATACCTGCATGAACTCGTGAATTTTCGATAAACCATTTGTGAGTTTCCATACCACCACAAATAACACCAGCCAAATAAATATGTTCTACATTGGTTTGCATTGTTTGAGGATTGTAAACAGGAATATGCTTATTTTCAGCTTCAACTTTTACGCCTAATTTTTCTAAAAATTTAAAATTAGGCTTGTAGCCAGTTAAGGCTAATACAAAGTCGTTTGCAATACTAGTTGTTTTCCCTTTGTTATTTCTAAAAATAACTTCACTTGGTGTAATTTCTGTTATTTCAGAATTAAAATAGGCTTTAATACTGCCTTCTTCAATACGGTTAATAATATCTGGCCTTACCCAATATTTTACACGTTGTCCTATTTCACTTCCCCGAATAATCATGCTTACGTGAGCGCCTTTTCGGTAGGTTTCAAGCGCAGCGTCTACTGCTGAGTTACTTGCACCAACAACGGCCACATTTTGCATGGCGTAATAATGTGGGTCTTTGTAATAATGTTTAACTTTTTCAAGGTCTTCACCTTTCACATCTAACTTGTTAGGGATGTCATAAAACCCAGTTGCAACAACAATATTTTGAGTTGCATAAGCGGTCTTATTGGTCTTAACTTCAATAAACTGGTCATGATGTTCTACACTTTTAACTTCTTCAAACAACCGAATATTAATTTGATTAGATGTCGCAACACGTCTATAATACTCTAAAGCTTCTTGCTTTGTAGGTTTAGGGTTCTTACTTATAAATGGGATGTCGTCAAGTTCGAGTTTTTCAGAAGTCGAAAAAAACGTCATGGTTTCAGGATAATGATAAAGTGAGTTGACTAAAGCTCCTTTTTCGATGATGATGTAAGACAAATTCTTTTTTTTCGCCTCTAATGCGCAAGCAATACCTATTGGTCCGCCGCCGATAATCAATACATCGTATGTCATAAAATTTTAATTTACCAGTGTTTTTAAATCTGCAATTGTCTTTGTAGGATTTTCAGACTTAAATACAAAGCTACCAGCTACTAGAACATCAGCACCACACATTATTAATTCTTTAGCATTTTTACTGGTTACACCACCATCAATTTCGATTTTAGTTTCAGCCTTTTTTTCGTTAATCAAGGCTTTAAGTTGCTTCACTTTTTGGTAAGTGTTTTCAATAAAACTTTGCCCTCCAAAACCTGGGTTTACACTCATGACACAAACCATATCTATATCTTGAATGGTATCTCGTAAGAGCTCAACATTGGTATGGGGATTAATAGCAACGCCTGCTTGCATACCTTGTGTTTTAATTGCTTGTAAACTTCTATGTAAATGCGTACAAGCTTCATAATGAACAGTTAGCATATTGGCGCCAAGTTCAGCAAATGTTGTAATGTAGCGATCAGGATCTACAATCATTAGGTGCACATCAATAAATTTTTTAGCATGTTGTTGAATAGCCTTTAGAACAGGCATTCCAAACGATATATTTGGCACAAAAACGCCATCCATAATATCAATATGAAACCAATCGGCTTGACTTTGATTCACAAGCTCGACGTCGCGTTGCAAATTACCAAAATCTGCTGCTAAAATTGAAGGTGCAATTAACTTTGTATCCATAACTTTATATATTAAATTGCAAAAATACACAATGCATAGATGGTAAACCATATTAATTAGAAAACTTCTACAATGCTACAACCAATAATTCATTACAGTTTGCATTTTGTTTTTATTGCTTGGTTTGCCTATCAATTTAAACGTCAAGAAATGGCTTGGTTTAAAGTTTACTTGATATTATTAAGTAGCATGCTTATTGATATTGATCACTTATGGGCAACACCAATATTCGACCCAAACCGTTGTAGCGTAGGTTTTCATACATTTCATTCTGAAATTTCAATAGGTTTATATATCTTAGTTTTTTTATTTTCGAGGGTATTCTGGTTGAAATTATTCACATTTGGGTTAATATTTCATATCATAACCGATGAAATAGATTGTTTAATGAGCACTTATTTTTAGTTTTTAGTTGAAGTTATTGCGCCAAATAGTATTACTAGTTTTCAGTTTAGTTTTTAGTTTAGCTGAAGCTCAAGAAAGCACTCTAAAATTAAAACTCATTAAAGAAACACCCGTAAATTACGATCGGTTTTTAGGTTTTGATCAATTTGGATTTGTCTATTACATCAATAATAATGTCCTTTTTAAGGAACATGATGACAAAAAAACTTTATTTCAATATCAAGAATTTGCCTTAGGAAATATTTCAGCAGTTGATTTAACCAACCCATTAAAAATAACCCTTTATTACAATCAATCTAATCTTAGCATAATACTTGACAATAGATTAAACGAGTTGTTTCGTATTAATTTCAACCAAGTTAAATCTACTTTAATTACTGCAATGGTTTCAACTTCACGGCAAGACCAATTATGGGTTTTTGATCTTAATAGTCAGGTTTTGCATCAGTTCGACTATAGAAATTCGCGTATTGTTAATTCTTCCTTGCCTTTAAAAGCGCCATTTAATCATTTCGCTAGTGGTTACAATTACTTCTTCTATTCAAACGATAATTTTGTTTACGGCTTCAATGTTTACGGCAATGAAATTTTAAGAAAAAAACATAATGCTTCTATACATAAGTTAGAATTTATTTATCCAAACTTATTAATAGTACAAGATGATACTTTGAAAATTTATAATGTAGAGACTAAGAAAAAAGAAGTTTTTGATTTATCAAATATTCCTTATCAAGATGTGTTTTTGAACGATGAAAACTTCTATATTTACGACGGAAAAACATTAAAAACATATCAGGTTTCTGATTAAAACTACAATTTATGCACGTTGCAATTGCTGGAAACATTGGCGCAGGAAAAACCACTCTAACGCAGTTATTGGCTAATCACTTTGGTTGGGAGCCTGAGTTTGAAGACGTTTTAGAAAACCCTTTTTTAGAAGATTTTTATAATGACATGAAGCGTTGGTCTTTTAACCTTCAAATTTATTTTTTAAATTCTCGATTTAGGCAAATTCTTGATATTAGAGAAAGTGGAAAAGATGTTATTCAAGACCGAACTATTTATGAAGACGCATTTATTTTTGCACCTAACTTACATGCAATGGGGTTAATGTCTAACCGAGATTACGATAATTACAGTTCGTTATTTGATCTTATGGAATCGGTCACTAAATCTCCAGACTTACTTATCTACTTACGCAGTAGTGTTCCAAATTTAGTTAAGCAAATTCAAAAACGTGGTCGTGATTACGAGAACTCCATTTCGATAGATTATCTAAATAGACTAAATGAGCGTTATGAAGCTTGGATTGAAGGTTACAACAAAGGTAAATTACTTATTATCGATGTTGATAACCTTGACTTTGTCGGGAATCCAGAAGATTTAGGCGATATTATTAATCGTATAGATGGTGAAATTAATGGTCTATTTTAGTTAGACTTTTAATTTTATTCATTAAAAAATTGTTTTAGGTTTGGCTTAAAATAGTTAGGACCTTTTAAAACTTTACCGTCTTCACGGTAAATTGGTTTTCCATCTTTACCAAGTTTACTCATGTTAGAACGTTGAATCTCATCAAAAACAGCTTCAATTTTGTCTTGCATTCCGTGAGAAATCATGGTACCACATAATATATAAAGCATGTCTCCAAGAGCATCAGCGACTTCTACTAAATCATTGTTTTGGGCTGCTTCAAGATATTCTTCATTTTCCTCACGCATTAACTTGTAGCGAAGTAAATTAATATCATCACCTAAACTAGCTTTCGGTATTTCATTAATAGTTAAACCAAAGGCTTTGTGAAATTTTTTTACGGCATTAAGCGGTTTTTTAATCATAATTAGATGTATTTTTGTGTAAAAATACGCTTTTATGTTTACGACAGGTCAACTAATATTTGCAACTCTTTTTTTTATAGCTTTTGTTATAGCTATTTATTTTAGTTACCAAAAAGACAAAAAATTAAGGCGTAAACACTACAAAGGCTCATATGCAGTGATAATTGCCTTTTTTGTTTTCTTGATTGTTTTATTCTTAATGAAGTTTATTTTACATTAACGCTTAAGCAAGCAAAGTCTCAAATCGCATCCTACTTATGTCCGTAATAAATTCAATAAAATCTTTGATTTGGTATTGGTATACTTTAATTATTTATTTATATTTGCAACCGATTAATTTTTAGTAAGAATAAATTATTTATAGATATGAAAAGGACTTTCCAACCTTCAAAAAGAAAACGTAAAAACAAACATGGTTTTAGAGAGCGAATGGCGTCTAAGAATGGTAGAAAAGTTCTTGCTAGAAGACGATCTAAAGGAAGAAAGAAATTATCAGTTTCTTCTGAAATTAGTATGAGAAAACGATAATAATGCATTGTCATTTTTAATATAAAGGCGTTGTTTTTTTAACAACGCCTTTTTTTATATCCAATACTCAATAGTTAACTTAAAAATTATGCCTAAAAATCAAAATCTAAAAACAATACTTCTTATAGGTTCAGGACCGATTGTAATTGGTCAAGCTTGCGAATTTGATTATTCT
The DNA here is from genome assembly GCF_017311165.1 of Psychroflexus sp. ALD_RP9. Taxonomy (GTDB): domain Bacteria; phylum Bacteroidota; class Bacteroidia; order Flavobacteriales; family Flavobacteriaceae; genus Psychroflexus. Next base: position 2,105,392 of record NZ_CP062973.1, read on the forward strand.
GGCTCTCAAGCCTTACGCTCTTTAAGAGAAGATGGAATAAAAACGGTTTTAATAAACAGTAACCCAGCGACTATTATGACCGATCCTTCTATGGCTGACCATGTATATTTAAAACCACTAACTACAAAATCGATTATTGAAATTTTAAAAAAGCATCCTGAAATTGATGCTGTTTTACCAACAATGGGTGGCCAAACAGCTTTAAATCTTTGTATTGAGGCTGATGAAAAAGGAATCTGGGAAGATTTTGGCGTTAAACAAATAGGTGTAGATATTGATGCTATCAATATTACAGAAGACCGAGAGAAATTTAGGCTACTCATGCAAAAAATTGGTATTCCTGTAGCACCTTCAAAAACCGTTACTTCCTATTTACAAGGTAAAGAAGTTGCACAAGAGTTTGGTTTTCCTTTAGTTATTAGAGCCTCATTTACTTTAGGTGGTACTGGAGCATCTTTTGTACATTCTGAAGATGAATTTGACGAGCTACTAGAACGTGGCCTTGAAGCCTCGCCAATTCATGAAGTCCTTATAGATAAAGCACTTTTAGGCTGGAAAGAATATGAACTTGAATTACTTCGAGATGCTAATGATAACGTTACCATAATTTGTAGTATTGAAAACATGGATCCAATGGGGATTCATACTGGTGATTCAATTACAGTAGCACCAGCAATGACATTGAGTGATAGGACTTATCAAAAAATGAGAGACATGGCCATTAAAATGATGCGAAGCATAGGCGACTTCGCTGGTGGTTGTAATGTGCAATTTGCGGTAAGTCCAGATGAAAAGGAAGATATTATCGCGATCGAAATTAATCCGCGTGTTTCACGTTCATCTGCATTAGCATCGAAAGCAACCGGTTATCCAATCGCTAAAATCGCAGCTAAGCTAGCGATTGGTTATCATTTAGATGAATTAGAAAATCAAATAACTAAAACAACTTCAGCTTTTTTTGAACCAACTTTAGATTATGTAATTGTAAAAATTCCACGATGGAATTTTGATAAATTTGAAGGTTCAGACCGAACCTTAGGCTTACAAATGAAGGCTGTAGGAGAAGTCATGGGAATTGGACGTTCTTTTCAAGAAGCCCTTCATAAAGCAACTCAGTCACTTGAGATAAAGCGAAATGGGTTAGGAGCCGACGGTAAAAGTTATACCGATTACAACCAAATTTTAGAAAAATTAGAGTTTGCAAGTTGGGATCGTGTTTTTGTGATTTATGATGCAATTCAAATGGGAATACCACTTAGCAGAATTCATGAAATCACTAAAATTGATATGTGGTTTTTAAAACAATATGAAGAGCTTTTTATGCTTGAAAAGCACATTTCAACAAATTATAGTATTGATGACCTTGACGTTGATATTTTACTTGAAGCCAAACAAAAAGGTTTTGCAGATCGTCAAATCGCTCATATGTTAGGTTGTTTAGAAAGTGAAGTTTACAACAAAAGAAAGGAACTTAACATTAATCGAGTTTACAAACTAGTTGACACATGTGCTGCTGAATTTGAAGCTCAAACTCCTTATTATTATTCAACTTTTGAAGCTAATGTGCAAACAGCCACAGGCGATATTTTTACTGAAAATGAAAGTATAGTTTCTGATAAAAAGAAAATCGTGGTGTTAGGCTCAGGACCAAACCGGATTGGTCAAGGAATAGAGTTTGACTATTGTTGTGTTCATGGTGTTTTAGCAGCTGCTGAATGCGGCTACGAAACTATTATGATTAATTGTAATCCCGAAACCGTTTCAACTGATTTTGATACGGCTGATAAATTATACTTTGAACCTGTATTCTGGGAACATATTTATGATATCATTCAACATGAACAACCAGAAGGTGTCATTGTTCAGCTAGGAGGACAAACCGCTTTGAAACTCGCTGAAAAACTTGATCGCTATGGAATAAAAATCCTAGGGACAAGTTATGAATCTCTTGATTTAGCTGAAGATCGTGGAAGTTTCTCTAACTTATTAAGAGCTAACAATATTCCATTCCCAGAATTCGGTGTCGCTGAAACAGCAGACGAAGCCTTAGCACTTGCTGATGATTTAGATTTTCCTATTTTAGTAAGACCTTCATATGTTTTAGGTGGTCAAGGCATGAAAATAGTCATCAATAAAAAAGATTTAGAAGCACATGTAGTTGATTTGCTCAGAAAAATTCCTAATAATAAATTATTACTTGATCACTATCTTGATGGTGCTATAGAAGCAGAAGCAGATGCAATTTGTGACGGTGAAAATGTCTATATTATTGGTATTATGGAGCACATCGAGCCTTGTGGTATTCACTCAGGCGACTCTAATGCCACTTTGCCACCTTTCAATTTAGGCGACTTGGTACTTGAACAAATTAAAGACCATACTAAAAAAATTGCTTTAGCCTTAAATACAGTTGGACTAATCAATATTCAATTTGCTATAAAAGATGATAAAGTTTTTATTATAGAAGCAAATCCAAGAGCATCTCGAACAGTTCCATTTATAGCAAAAGCTTATGGTGAGCCTTATGTTAACTATGCAACAAGAATCATGTTAGGTCATAATAAAATTACTGATTTCGAATTTAATCCTGAACTTGAAGGATATGCGATTAAACAACCCGTATTTTCATTTGATAAGTTTCATAATGTTAATAAACAATTAGGACCTGAAATGAAAAGTACAGGCGAAAGTATTTTATTTATTGACAGTTTAAGAGATGATGAGTTTTATGATTTATATGCCAAACGTAAAATGTACCTAAGTAAATAAGATTTAAAGCTTATAAATATAAACGCCACTAGATTTTAGTGGCGTTTGTGTTATAAATAAATATCTTGAAGGTTTATTTTTTTTGATACATTTTATGACGTTGCTCTTTAATTTTAGGGTCTGACATATATTCATCGAAGGTGCTGTATTTGTCAATGACACCGTTAGGAGTTAACTCTATAATTCGGTTGCCAACTGTTTGAGCAAATTGATGGTCATGTGTTGTTAGTAAAATATTACCCTTAAAGTTAACTAAAGAATTATTAAATGCTGTAATTGATTCTAAATCTAAGTGATTTGTTGGTTCATCAAGAATTAAAACATTAGCTCTCATCATCATCATTCTACTTAGCATACACCTTACTTTTTCACCGCCAGAAAGTACTTCTGCACCTTTTAAAGCTTCGTCTCCACTAAACAGCATTTTTCCTAAAAAACCTCTAATATGAACTTCTTCTCGTTCTTCATCAGTTTTAGCCCATTGCCTTAACCAATCTACAAGGTTCATTTTCGTATTAAAAAAATCACTATTATCATTAGGTAGGTAAGATTGTGAAGTCGTTACGCCCCATTCAATTTTTCCTGTATCAGGTTGTTGCTTACCATTAATAATTTCATAGAAAGCTGTTGTGGCTCTTGAATCTTTAGAGTAAAAGATTACTTTATCGTTTTTAGATAAATTAATGTGTATGTTTGAAAATAAAACTTCACCATCTAAGCTTGCAGAAAGATTATCTATATTTAAGATTTGGTCTCCAACTTCTCGGTCTTTCTCAAAAATAATAGCAGGATAACGTCTACTCGAAGGTTTAATATCTTCAAAGTTTAGTTTTTCAATCATTTTTTTGCGGGAAGTTGCCTGTTTAGATTTAGCAACATTTGCGCTAAAACGCTCTATAAATTGTTGGAGTTCTTTCTTTTTATCTTCGGCCTTTTTATTTTGTTGTGCTCTTTGTCGAGCAGCCAATTGAGATGACTCATACCAAAACGTATAATTTCCGCTGTAGTGTGTAATCTTGCCAAAATCAATGTCTGAAATATGTGTACAAACTGCATCTAAAAAGTGTCTGTCGTGAGACACTACTATAACAGTATTATCAAAATTAGCCAAGAAATTTTCAAGCCAAGAAATTGTTTCGTAATCAAGGTCGTTTGTTGGCTCATCCATAATTAGAACATCTGGATTACCAAAAATAGCTTTAGCTAACAAAACACGAACTTTTTGTTTGCCGTCTAAATCTTTAACATGATTGTAGTGTAAATCTGTTGAAATTCCTAAGTTTGATAGGAGTGAGGCTGCATTGCTGTCTGCATTCCAGCCATCCATTTCTTCAAACTCAACTTGCAAAACACCAACACGCTCACCATCAGCATCACTAAAGTCTTCTTTAGCGTAGATTTCATCCATCTCTTTTTTAATATCATAAAGAGGCTTGTTTCCCATTATAACAGTTTCTAAAACTGTATAATCATCGTAAATGCTATGGTCTTGCTCTAAGACTGACATCCGTTTTCCAGGTTCTAAATGAACATGTCCAGAGGTTGGCTCAATTTGATTTGAAATTATTTTTAAAAAAGTTGATTTACCTGCGCCATTAGCACCTATTATACCGTAGCAGTTGCCTTCGGAGAAAGTGGTGTTAACCTCGTCAAATAATACGCGTTTACCAAATTGAACTGACAAATTAGAGACTGTTAGCATGAGTGTTTTTATTATAATTTTTTGCAAAAGTAAGGATATATATCTAATTTGTAAAGTTTCTATTTAAGGCTTTTAACGGTCGATTAACAGCTAGCTTTAATTGCTAGTGATATATTTGTTGGTTTAATTACTTTTTTATGAGATTTTTGGTGATTTTATTGGCAATTAGTTTTTTTTCATGTCAAAAAAATACGAGAGATGATACTTATTTAGGTGGCCAAATTATAAATCCTCTTGACTCTATTGTTACAATTCATCATAACAATACTATAATTGATTCTATTAGTGTTAATAAAGATGGAAGTTTTCAAACACGCTTAAATATTGCTAATGAAGGTATTTACACTTTTAGCCATCTGCCTGAGTGGCAATTACTTTATTTAAACCCTAGTGATAGTCTTGCCTTCAGAGTTAATACAAAAGATTTTGATGAGTCACTTACTTTTTCTGGTACGTCAGCAGTTGAAAACAATTTTTTAATTAACATGTATTTGATGAATGAAAAGAATGATGATTTAATTTTATCATACTATAAAATTCATCCAAAGACTTTTGCTCATAAAACAGACTCACTTAAAACCCAAAGAATTAAACAGCTAAACGACTTAAACAAAAAGTATGAGTTTTCCGAGTACTTTTTAAATGTTGCCCAAAAAAGTATATTGTTTGAGTATTATGACATGAGAGAACGTTATGCTTTTTTAATTAGAAAATATTTTCCTGAGCGAAGTCATAATATTTCAGATCAATTTTTTTCTTACCGAAACGAGGTAGATTTTAATGATGAATCTATGTTGTTTCACATAGGTTATATGCGTTTTTTAGATAATTTCTTAAAAAATAAATCAATAGAGCATTGTGAACTTCAAAATAAATCTTGTTTTACGCTTAATAGCTTTTCAAACATTAAAGACCGCTTGGCCTTGGCAGATTCAATATTCACAAATACTTCTATTAAGAACAAGTTCCATAAGCGTTTGTTAGAAGAAGAAATTTTACTTGTTAAAAATAAAAATCAGTTAGCACAGGTTAAAAAAATTATTGATGACTGTCAACTATCTGTTACAGATAAGGAAGATTTGAAATCTTCAGCAAATTTACAATCTTATTTTTTAGAAGGTCGGTATGTAGGAAATGAATCTTTTATTACTTCAGGCCTTAGTAAGACTAAAATAATTGACTTAATTGATAATAGACCCTTAGTAGTTACAACTTGGTCTAGCTATTCTTCGGCATATTTGAATTTAAGGAAATCAATTTTAAGTGAGTTAAAGTTGAAGTATCCTGAGATCAAATTTGTAGGATTAAATATTGGTTATTTAGATCAAAATCAATGGGTTTCGAATTTAAAAAAATTCAATTTAGATGTTAATTCTGAATTTAGTTTAGAGATTTCTGAATCTGAATTACCCAATAAAAAATATTTAAATAATCATATTAATCGATTATTCATGATCACAAAAAAAGGATACCTTAAGTTTAGTAATGTATCCTTTTCTGATAGAAATTTAGAATCTAAGTTATTGCAACTGCTTAATTAGAGCTGCCATAAATTTTTTCGTAAAGATTCATATACTTGGCTTTTATTACACGACGTTTAAGTTTCATTGTTGGTGTTAGATGTTCATCTTCAACACTCCAAACATCGGCAGTTAATTCAAAACGTTTTATCTTTTCCCATTTACCGAAGCGGGCATTGAGTGTATCAATTTCTTCTTGGATACGATTAATCAGTTTAGGGTTATTTATAATTTCTTTGTTGCTACTTCCTAGATTATAATTTTTGCGTTCAGCCCATTCTTCAATAAATTCAAAGTTAGGTTGAATTAGTGCAGCAGGCATTTTTTCACCTTCACCAATAACCATAATTTGTTCAATAAATCTAGATTGCTTCATGGTATTTTCAATTAGTTGCGGTGCAACATATTTGCCACCAGAAGTTTTAAATATTTCTTTTTTACGGTCTGTAATTTTTAAGAAACCTTCATCATCAATTTCACCAATATCGCCTGTATGGAAATAATCATTCTTGAGTACTTCATTTGTTTTTTCTTCATCTTTGTAATAACCCATCATAACCTGAGGTCCTTTAACCAAAATCTCTCCATCTTCAGCAATTTTAACTTCGGTTTCTGGTAAGACTTTTCCGACTGTTCCTATTTTAAAGCCTTTGTTTCGCATATCGTTTACAGATATTACAGGCGATGTTTCAGTTAGACCATAGCCTTCCATAACGCCCATTCCTGCTGCATTAAAAACTTTAGCTAATCGAGGTTGTAAAGCTGCACTTCCAGATGCAATAACTTTTAAATTTCCGCCTAAAGCTTCTTGCCATTTGCTAAAAATAAGTTTTTTGGCTAAGCTTAGTTTCTTTTCATACCACCAGCCGTTTTGTTGGTAAGGTTGGTAATCTAAACCAACATCTACAGCCCAGAAAAATAAAGCTTTTTTAATACCCGTTAAGTCTGCACCTTTTGCAATAATTTTGTCATAAACTTTTTCAAGTAAACGAGGTACGGCTGACATGACCTCTGGTTTTACCTCTTTTAGATTATCGCTAATTGTTTCAATAGATTCAGCAAAATAAATACTCACACCATTATATTGATATAAGTATTGTAACATTCTCTCATAGATATGGCAAACAGGTAAGAAACTAAGTGCTTTTGCTTGACCTGGCTCTAAAGGAAGTCTTGTAGAACTATTTAAAGCATTACTCACAATGTTTTTATGTGATAGCATGACTCCTTTAGGCTTTCCTGTTGTACCAGATGTATAAATTAAAGTCGCTAAATCGTTTTCAGTAACTTTATTCTTTAGCGCTTCAACTTGGTCTTGTGTCGATTCATCCTCACCAAGCTTTAAAACTTCTTCCCAACTTTTAGCGCCATCTATTTTATTGAAAGTATAGACTTCTTTTAAACTAGGAACTTCATCTTTTATAGCCATGACTTTGTCATAGACTTCTTGGTCTGAAACAAAGCAAATTTTAGATTCGCTATGATTAAGTACATAAGCATAATCCTCTTCAGAAATGGTAGGATAAATAGGAACATCTTGAGCACCAAGTTGCATTATTCCAATATCCATAATATTCCATTCAGTCCGGTTATTAGTTGAAATGATCGCTACTTTATCGTTTGAGGAAATACCTAATTTTAATAAGCCACGACTAATTTTATTAACTTTCTTGATATATTCTTTAGATGAAGTTGAAATCCATTTACCATTATATTTAGTTACTAAAGCATCATCTAAATTATATTTTTCGGCTTGATAATAGGGGAAATCAAATAAGCGTTTTATTGTTGACATGAGAATATGGATTTTTTAATAGGGAAAAATAAAGAATATTTCTATTAAATTCTACTAAAAAGCTTAATTAAGCTGCTAAAATTTTACACAAATTTGATTTTTAGTTTTTAAATAACTGTAAATCAGTAAAATATTTATTTTATAATGCTAATCTTTTATAATTAGTAAAGGTATTTTTAGCTCTCTATTAAATAAATCTTCTGTGATGCTACCTAAAGTTAGATTTGAAATTGTGTTTGCTCCTTTGTCTGCAACCATTAATAAGTCTACATTATTTTTGTAAGCTTCTTTTTTAAGTTTACTTGCAACATTAGCTTCACGGCCTAAAATTTTTATTTGATTTATTTTACCATTGAATCTTACTTTTTTAAGAAAATTATCAAACTTTTTATCAACATAATCTTTCATCTTGGGTTCAATTTTAGAATTGTTGACGTATGGTGAAAAATGGATTGGTAAGTTGTATACATGAACAGCTTCAAACTCAAAATTATGTTCAGAATTGAGAAAGTCAGCAAATGTAAAGCATTTTTTTGAAGCGTTCGAGAAGTCAGTACCAATCCAGACTTTCTTCATACTATGATTAGTGTTTTTTGGTATCCATAAAAATTGGCATCTAGTGGTTCTTAAAAGCTTGAAAGCTAAAAGGCCAGAACCCTCATCATTATTTTTATTACCCATTATCAGTAAATCAATGGTGTATTTATTCACAATATAACTAATAAGTGATTCAGTATAAGGGTCGTCAGAAATAAGGACTTCCCATTCGACTTCAGATTTAAAATTATTTTCTACAGTTTCATTAATTTCATCAGTTATCAGTTCTTCTAAATCTATATTTTCAAGTTCTTTTTCGAGCATTTCAGATATTTCGTAGCGTTTTATGTTATGAACAAAATACACTTTCTCAACACCTACTGAGTCTGCAAAAAAAGAGCTATATTTAATTAAATCTTGATCGATATCTGAAAGATCTAGACCCACTAGTATATTTTTAATTGGTTTCATGGTGACTATTTTTTTATTCTTTTTTTAATTATGTTACTTACAATTTTTTCATAGTCTTTTCTTTGATGGTCTTCTTTAGATTTTTCTCGTTTTTTAACTTCATCGTTTAAGCCTCTATACAACGAAAAGCACATGATAAGAAGAATGATAGCAAAGGGTAAACCAGTTGCTATTGAAGCAGTTTGCAAAGCACCAAGTCCGCCTCCAATTAATAATACGGCTGCAACGGTTCCTTCAGTTACAGCCCAAAAAATACGTTGGCCGACTGGCGCTTCAATTTTACCGCCAGAGGTTAGACTATCTATGACTAAAGATCCTGAGTCTGATGAAGTAACAAAAAATCCCATAATTAGAATAATTCCAACAACATTTAATACTATCGTAAATGGAAAATTTTCAAAAAAGATAAAAAGTGCTGTTGAAACGTCATTATCAACGGCTTTTGCAATGGTTTCATTACCGTTTAAAATCATGTCTAATGCTGAGGTTCCAAATGCTGTAATCCAGAAAAAAGTAAGTAGGCTAGGAACTATAAGTACACCTAATACAAATTCTTTGATGGTTCTTCCTTTTGAGACTCTAGCGATAAAAGTTCCAACAAAAGGTGACCAAGCAATCCACCAACCCCAATAAAATAACGTCCAACTATTTTGCCAATCTCCATTAGAGAAGCTTTCATTCCACAGAGAGATTTCTACAACACTGCTAAAGTAATTACCAATATTTTCTAGATAACTTTCAAAAATAAAAAGTGTAGGACCTAAAATAACGACTAAAATAAGTAAAACTACAGCAATTCTAACATTCCACTCACTTAGAATTTTTACACCTTTGTCTACGCCTAAAACAACTGATATTGTAGCTATAGCAGTAATTCCAGCAATGAGTAAAACTTGAGTTGTAATTCCTGAGCTAAGACCCAAGACCTGTTCTAGTCCAGCTGCAACTTGTTGTACGCCTAGGCCTAATGAGGTTGCTAAACCGAAAAGAGTTGCCAGAACGGCAAAAATATCTATAATATCACCAATTATACCATAAATTTTATCACCTAAAAATGGATAAAATACGCTTCTAATTGTAAGCGGTAAACCTCTTGAATATGTAAAAAATGCAAGAGCTAAACCTACTAAAGCATAAATAGCCCAGGCATGAAAGCCCCAGTGTAAGAAAGTGAAATTCATAGCTTCTTTAGCAGCAGCAACTGAATTAGCATCGGCACTAGGTGGATTTCCAAAATGGGTTACAGGTTCAGCTACACTCCAAAATAATAAGCCAATACCCATACCAGCACTAAAAAGCATTGAAAACCAAGATAATGTCTTGAATTCTGGTTCAGCATCTCTTCCCCCAAGTTTTATTTTGCCATACTTTCCAAAAGCTAAAAAAAGAATAAATATTAAAAATACATTAACACTCATTACAAATATCCAGCCACCAAATTCGGCAACTTGATTTTGAACTTTGTTAAAAATATCTTCGGCTGCTTCTCCAAAAATAAGAGTAAGTGCAATTCCAATAATTATTAATATTGTCGATGAAAAGAAAACAGGACCATTAATTTCTAATCCAAAAATTGATTTCTTTTCATCGCTTCTTGTAATTTTTTGAGACATAAATATTTGTTTATAAATTTATAGGTTATCTTGATTTGTTATCTGTAAGGAAATAATATCCGAAATTAATATTAAATCTTGCTTCCCAATCTAAATCTGGTTTTCCTGCGCCAAGTTCATTAGTGAAATCTCCACCAAACCAAGAATGATTGTATCCTAATGCATAGTCTATATAAATGTAAACATCTCCAGCCGAGACTAAAACACCAGTAACATTCATTGCAGAATCCTTAAAACTATCAACTCTTTTATCCATGTATCCGAAATCATTGTAAAATTGAAGATTACTTATCGGACCAATATCAACTGGTAAATCATATGATATGGCAGCTGTATACATTTCAAAATCTGAAGCTATATCATAAGGGAATCCATAAGCACCCATTCTTACGATATCTCTGCTTTCGTTCATTGCATTGATAGGGTTATGTCTTGTGGATATTAGAGACGTTTTTAAGTTCCATCTTTTATAAAATACTTCATGATGAATTGCTAATGAATAATGATCACCTACTTCTTCGGTGTCAATATTGTATAGTCCGCCATACTGAGCAGAAAAGCCCAATCTTTGCTTGAATTTCTGCCCTGTTTTATAGACAATTTTGCCATTAAATTGGTTAATTTCTTTATTTCTGCCTACAATGTCATAAGCATATCGCTCCGGGTTTACTTCTCTTGACCCACCTAAGCTATAAAGTTCAGAACCTTTAAAGAATGCTAATTGATACTCAATCTTATCACCAAAATTCATGTATTTAAGGCCCAAGTCATGATCGTCTTCTAAGCCGACATAATATGTTAGATTGAAAAACCAATTATGTGAATTATAAGTTTGAATTCCAAATGGTACTTGTGTTAAACCAAGGTGTATATCTTCATTTTCGTTTATCTTGTAGCCTATCCAACCTTGTTTCATAAAGCCGCCTCCAAAACCTGGTGCGTAATGTCTGTATTCTGCATTTAAGTAGACATCTTTATATTTTGCTTCTGCATTTATTCTTATAAAATCATACACGAAATCTCCTCCAATATTTTTTTGTTCAGAGTCCCATGAACTTACAAGATAGTTGTAACGCAGTGCGCCTCCAACATTTACGACAGGATTATCTTGTGAATAACTTAAGAGCGATATTAACAAAAAAAGTAATTTTACTTTCATAAATTATTTATTACTTAAAACCGAAAATAAATAAATATTAATGAAATCAAAATTAAATTGCTAAGCTGTAAACTGTTTTTTAAACTCAAACGAATGAGTTTCTAATAGAATTTATAAGACTAATTTAATGCCGTTTGCCTTTCCAAGTTCCACCATACCTATAACTTAAATTGGTTACTTTTTGTTTTTCAACGCAAGATTTGCATGCAAATATCCATGATTTCCCTTTTTTAATTTGAATTCTATATAGAATTTCAAATTCTTCTTGACAAATGGCGCAAGTTTTTGTTTTCAATTATAAACTTATCGGGTTAATCTTGATATTAATGCTTGATGCTTTGGAAATTTTTGTTGAAGTTCTTTTCTTTTGGCTAATTTAAAGTCTTTAAAATCAAAACCTGGCGCAACTGTACAACCCACAAGCGCAAAGCTTTTAGGTTGAGTAACTTCTGCCGCAAACCAATGCTGAGCAGGAACAACAAATTGTGGTATTTCACCATTTGAAAAGTCTGTTCCAATTTTAATTTTAGAATATTTGCCTTGAGGTGAAATCATATGAAGTAAAATACGACTACCTAAGTAAAAATGCCATATTTCATCTTGGTTAACTTTGTGAAATGCAGAAAATTCTTCTGAAGTTAACATAAAATATATGCAAGTACTTGCACTTCTAACAGAAGTAAATTCAGATGGTAAACTTTCATTTTTAATAGTTATCTTACTACGATAGGTTTCTTTATAGTAACCACCTTCAGGGTGTTTTTCTAGTTGGAGTTGTTCAATTAAATCTTGTTTTGAGGGCATCATTGAGTCTTTTCTAACCAGTTTTTAGCATTTACAAAAGCTTCTAACCAAGGTGTAACTTCATCTGTTCTATTATTAGGATAATAAGGCCAATTCCATTGAAATGTGGAGCGTTCGAGATGAGGCATCATTACTAAATGTCGACCTGTTTCATCACACAACATAGCAGAATTGTACTGAGATCCATTTGGGTTAGCAGGATAGGTTTCTGCATGATATTTAGCAGGTATTTGGTAGTGATGCTCTTCATAAGGAAACTGAAACTTGCCTTCACCGTGTGCAGCCCAAATTCCTAATGTACTGCCTTCTAGGTTTTTAAGCATAATTGAAGCTGATTCCTGAATTGTTACGGCCGTAAATTGGCATTCAAATTTATGCGAATCGTTGTGTAATAATTGTGGTTTCAGTTGGTCACCTTGATTTAATAAGCCTAGTTCTACAAACAACTGGCATCCATTACAAACTCCTAAAGACATGGTATCTTCGCGACTAAAGAAGTTGCGTAGGGCAAGATTTGCATGTTCATTGTACTTAAATGCACCAGCCCAACCTTTAGCACTTCCTAAAACATCTGAGTTAGAAAAACCGCCAACTGCCGCTACGAATTGAACATCCTCTAAATTTTCAGCACCAGACATTAAATCGGTCATGTGAATATCTTTTACCTCAAAACCAGCTAAATACATAGCTCGTGCCATTTCGCGTTCAGAGTTTGATCCTTTTTCTCGCAAAATAGCTGCTTTAATTTTTTGTTGAGGCAAATTTGGTTTTCTTCCTGTAAAATGTGTTGGGAACTTGAATTTTAGTGGTGCTTTTTCAAGATTTTCAAAGCGTTCTTGAGCTTTTATTTTTCCACTTTGTTCACAATCAAACTCGAATGAACGTTGAAACCAAATATTCCTGTAATCTGAAATATTGAATTGAAGTTTTTCTTGTTGGTGTTTTATTGAAATTATTCCAGTTGAATTGGCTTTACCAATCGGAATAGCATTTAAATTTAGTTCTTCAATTTCAGCTGAAATATCTTGATTAGACTGAAAAACCAGTCCGCTGTTTTCAGCAAATAGCAATTTTAATAGATTATCTTCCTTAATTAGAGATAAGTCTAATTCAGCACCTAAGTCAAGATTTCCGAAGCAAAGTTCAAGTAGGCACGTAATTAATCCGCCTGATGAAATATCATGACCAGCTGTAATCTTCTTAGCTTTAATTAATTGTTGTATGGCGTTAAATTGAGATTTAAAATAGGCATCATCTTTGATACTTGGGGCATCTTGACCAATCTTATTAAGACTTTGCGCTAATGCTGAGCCACCTAATTTGTAGCTGTCTTTGGATAAATCTAAATAATAAATCTGTCCTGCGTTTGGGTTTAATAAAGGTTCAATTACATTAGTAATTTCGTGACAGTTGGCTGCAGCTGATATAATTACGGTTCCTGGTGAAAGTACTTCTTTGTACTTGTATTTTTGTTTCATTGACAAAGAATCTTTACCAGTTGGAATGTTAATGCCTAAATTAATTGCAAAATTTGAAACAGCTTCAACCGCATCATAAAGCCGAGCATCTTCACCAGGATTATTGCATGGCCACATCCAGTTTGCTGATAAAGACACTGAACTTAAATCATGTTCTAAAGGAGCCCATATTATATTGGTTAAAGCTTCTGCGATTGAGTTTTTAGCACCAGCGATAGGATTGATTAACCCTGAAATAGGAGAGTGGCCAATGGAAGTTGCAATGCCATTTTTACCATTGTAGTCTAGAGCCATTACTCCAACATTATTAAGTGGAATTTGTAATTCACCTAGTGTTTGCTGCTTAGCGACTCGACCTGTTACACAACGGTCTACTTTATTGGTTAACCAATCTTTACATGCTACAGATTCTAACTGAAGTATATCTTTGGTATAAGAATAAATTAATTCTGGTTGCAGTTTTTCAAGTTCGCTAAATTTTCGGACTTGATGTTGATCTTTCATGATTGTTTTTGGAGAACTTCCAAACATATCACTAAGCATTAAATCCATTGGTGTTTCACCACTCATAGAATTACTAAAGGTAAAGCGGTGATTGTTAGTGACTTTACCTACAAAATACATTGGTGAGCGTTCTCTATTAGCTACTTTTTTTAAGAATTTTGCTTCTTCAGGAGGCATCACTAATCCCATACGTTCTTGAGACTCATTGCCAATAATCTCTTTAGCTGATAAGGTTTTATCGCCTACAGGGAGTTTGCTAATATCAATTTTACCGCCAGTGTCTTCAACTAATTCACTGAGACAATTAAGGTGGCCGCCAGCACCGTGATCATGAATTGAATTAATAGGGTTTTTATCAAGCTCTACCATTGCACGAATAGCATTCGCAGCACGTTTTTGCATTTCTGGGTTCGATCTTTGAATAGCATTAAGTTCAATACCGCTTTCAAATTCACCTGTATCTGCAGAAGAAACTGCTGCGCCACCCATACCAATTCTATAATTATCTCCGCCTAAAATAATGATATCATCATTTTGTTGAGGTGTATCTTTCAAGGCTTGATTTGCTTTGCCATAGCCAATACCACCAGCTAACATAATCACTTTATCATAGGCTAAAACATGCTCATGCTCTTCATGTTCAAAAGTAAACAGCGATCCAGAAATTAACGGCTGTCCAAATTTATTACCAAAGTCTGATGCGCCATTAGAGGCTTTTATTAAAATATCTAAGGGCGTTTGGTATAACCATTCACGTTCCTTTATCTTGTTTTCCCAAGAACGATTTTTTCCTGTCCTTGAATAAGGCGTCATGTATACCGCTGTTCCTGCTAATGGAATTGATCCCTTACCACCAGCAAGTCGATCTCTAATTTCGCCACCACTACCTGTAGCAGCTCCATTAAACGGCTCTACAGTTGTTGGGAAGTTATGCGTTTCTGCCTTTAAGGAAATGACCGAATTAAATTCTTTTGCTTCGTAAATAGAGGCTTGGTCTGGGCGTTGAGGCGCAAACTGTTCTACCTTTGGACCTTTTAAAAAAGCAACATTGTCTTTGTATGCAGAAACGATGCCGTTAGGGTTTATCTCAGAGGTTAACTTTATGAGTTTAAATAATGAGTGTTCTTTTTCTTTTCCATCAATGATGAAGGTACCATTGAAAATTTTATGGCGACAATGCTCAGAGTTGACTTGCGAAAAGCCAAAAACCTCGGCGTCAGTTAATAGTCTTTCAATTTTTTTACTTAATGATTTTAAGTAATCGACTTCTTCAGGGCTTAGTGCTAAACCTTCAGTTTTATTGTAGGTTTCAATATCTGTAATCGATTTTACTGCTTCAGGTGTCGTGTTAATTTCAAAAATACTTTGGGTTAAATCATGGTATTTTTGAAATAACATGGCATCGTACTCAGTTGAGTTATCTTCAAATTCATGAAATTCTTCAATACGAGAAATGCCATCTATTCCCATATTTTGGGTAATTTCAACTGCATTAGTGCTCCATGGAGTAATCATGACCTGACGCGGACCAATAAATTTTCCTTCAACTTCTTTTTTATCGATAAAAAAAGCATCACCAAAGAGCCATTTTAGCTTTTTGATGGTTTCGTAATCAGGACGTTTATTGATTTTAACTGCGAATAAGTGCGTCTTTCGGCTTTTGAAAAAAACTACCATAGTGGTGAATTTAATGTTGTGTTATGACGCCCTCAAAAATACAATAAAAATATGAAGAATTACCTAAAATGTGTAAGTTTGAAGAATTACAGAAAAATAGATTTTGAACCGTAACAATATATCTAAATCAATAAAGATAGCAGTATTTTTTTTATGCTTATTGCCACTTCAATGGGGTTTGATGTGGTGGTTTAACTTTCATCCTGATGATTTAGAACTTTACTATATTCCTGTTTTTGAAGTTTTATCAACTTTACAACTGTATAGTTTAGCTTGGTTACCTTTTTCAATTGGAGATGTGTTTTACCTATTTTTGGTTATTTGGTTAGTGGTATTGATTTATCGATTTATTAAATTTAGGAGAAATCGGTTAAATCGCTTTATTAGCTTTTTAGGCTTTTGTGCATTGTTTTATACCTTATTTAATGTTTTCTGGGGTTTTAATTATTACAGGCGACCTTTAAATCAGCAACTTGAATTATCATCAAAATATTCAACTGAAGCACTTGTTGAATTTACATGTGAACTTATTGAAGTGGCAAACGCAAGTCACTTAAGTATTTCTGAGAATGATACATTGGCTGTTAACTTCAACTTTTCTAAGTCTGAAATGCAAAATTTTGTATTTGAAGCTTATCAAAAACCATCTAACTTTCCGAATAAACTTAAATATCCAGTCAAAAATATAAAGTCATCATTATGGTCTTTACCATTGAGTTATGCTGGTTTTAGTGGTTATCTAAATCCATTTACTAAAGAAGCACAGTTTAATAGTTTAATGCCCCAATACAAGTGGCCAACAACAATGGCTCATGAAGTGAGTCATCAATTGGGTTTTGCAAAAGAAAATGAAGCCAATTTTATTTCTGCTTTAGTTTGTATTAATTCAAAACATAAATATTTAAACTACGCAGGTTTAACTTTTGCTTTAAAATATAGTCTAAATGATATCTATAAACGCGACCCTGAGTTGTTTGAAGTGATGTTAGCCGATGTTAATCAAGGAATTATTGAGAATTACAAAGCTTCTCGCCAATTTTGGGAGCAGTATCAAGGTCCTAGTGAAGTAATTATGAAGCAAATTTACGGTAACTTTTTGAAGGCTAACAATCAGCCTAAAGGCATTGAGACTTATAGTTATGTAACCGCACTTTTAGTTAATTATCATAACACCTATCAATTATTTTAATTTAAATTTTAATCTATGAAACATTACTTATTTATGTTGATTTGCTGTTTAGGGCTTAGCAGCTTTGCTCAGGATTATTTTCCTGATAGTAAAGGCGTTAAAGCTAAAACATCAAATTATGTGGCAATTACAAATGCTATCATACACGTGAGCCCATCTAAAACTCTTGAAAATTCAAGCTTATTGTTTAAAGATGGCAAAATAGTTAGTCTTGGCGATAGCAAGTTTCCTGAAAATACGGTCATTATTTCTGCTAAAGGAAAACATATTTATCCTTCATTTATTGAGCTATATTCAGGTTTTGGAATTAAAGATCTTCCAAATGCACCAAGAACATCTCAGCCACAATATAACCCTAATAGAAGCGGTTATTATTGGAATGATCATGTACGACCAGACCAAGATGCAACAGCACACTTCAAATTCGATGAGAAAAAAGCTGATGCCATGCGTAAAGCTGGTTTTGGAACTGTAAATACACATGTTACAGATGCTTTTTTAAGAGGTACAAGTGCCTTATATACCTTGAAGTATGGAGAAAATGTTAATGAAAATTTACTCAAATCAAATTCAGCACAATACTTTGCTTTCGATAAAAGCCAGCAATCTCGCCAAGCTTATCCAAGTTCAATTATGGGTTTCACGGCTTTATTACGCCAATTTTACCATGATACCGAAGCTTACAAAAATGGCTTGATTTCAGAAAAAGATTTGGCTATCGAAGCTTTTATAAAAAATGAAAATTTACCACAAATTTTTGAAGTTTCTGATTATTTAAACGCCTTAAGAGCAGATAAAATTGGAGATCAATTTGGTGTTCAATATACTATTATTGGTAGTGGTGATGAATATAAACGTGTTCAAACTATTAAAGAAACTAATGCTAGATTCGTATTACCAGTTAACTACCCTAAGGCTTATGATGTTGAAGATTCTTATCTGCGTGATTATTTGAGTTTAAGCGATATGAAGCATTGGCAACAAGCACCAAATAATGCCATGATGCTAGCTGATAATGGTGTTGAAATTGCTTTTACCACTAAAGACTTAAAATCGCCAAGCACACTACACAAAAACTTAGCAAAATCAGTTAAATTAGGACTTGACAAAGCTACAGCTTTAGCGGCTTTAACTACTGTGCCTGCGCAAATTCTTCAAGTTTCAAATCAGCTTGGTACACTTGACGAAGGAAAAATAGCTAACTTCATTATTACATCAAATGAGTTGTTTGCTAAAGACACCAAAATCTTAGAAAATTGGGTGCAAGGACATAGATTTACATATGGTGATATAGATCAAATTGATATCTCAGGAGACTATTTGTTAACGTTTGATAATAATGAGTATGACTTGTCTATTTCTCAAAAAGGAGAATCATTTAAAGCCACGCTTAAAAATTCGAGTACCACATTTAATACTAAATTAAGTTTTGAAAATGACTGGCTTAATTTAATTATACCACTTGAAACTCAAAATGAAAATAAATATCATGTACTTTCAGCTAAAATAAGCAATCAAACAAATCAAATAAACGGTAAAGCAGTTTTAGCAAATGGAGCTGAATCTAAGTTTACAGCTACCAAAAAAACTTCAGTTGAGCAAAAAGCTAATAAGGATAAAAGTGATTCTAAAAAGGAGGACTCAGAAAACAATATTAAGGTATTACCGGTGACTTATCCTAATATGGCTTATGGTTTATCAACACCAAACCCAGAGTCAAAACGAATTTTATTTAAAAATGCTACAATTATAACAGGTAGCCAACAAGGAAAATTAGAAGGTTATGACCTATTAGTTGAAGATGGTAAAATTGAAAAAATCGGAAAAGATTTAAAAAGTCGTCGTGCTGAAGTGATCGATGCTACGGGAAAATTTTTAACCGCAGGAATTATCGATGAGCATTCCCATATTGCTGCAAGTTCAGTAAATGAAGGTGGCCATAATTCATCAGCTGAAGTTAAAATGGAAGATGCTGTAAACCCAGATGATATTAGTATTTATAGGTCATTAGCTGGTGGTGTTACTACAATTCAGTTGTTGCACGGTTCCGCCAATCCTATTGGTGGTCGTTCAGCTATTTTAAAATTGAAATGGGGTAAACCTGCCGAAGAAATGATTTACGATAACTCACCAAAATTCATCAAATTTGCTTTAGGTGAAAATGTTAAACAATCAAATTGGGGCGGCAATTCTAGATTTCCACAAAGTAGAATGGGCGTAGAGCAAGTTTTTATTGATTATTTTACAAGAGCAAAAGAATACGGCGAATTAAAAGCTTCTGGTGAGCCTTATCGTGTTGATGAGGAGCTAGAAACTCTACTTGAAATTATCAATAGTGAGCGCTTTATCAGTTGTCATTCTTACGTGCAAAGCGAGATTAATATGTTGATGAAGGTTGCAGATCAGTTTGATTTTAATGTGAACACATTTACCCACATTTTAGAAGGTTATAAAGTTGCCGACAAAATGAAGGCTCATGGAGCTGGTGGTTCAACTTTTAGCGATTGGTGGGCTTATAAATATGAAGTTAACGATGCCATTCCTTTTAACGCGGCCATTATGCATGAACAAGGCGTAACAGTAGCCATTAATTCAGACGATGGCGAAATGATAAGAAGACTCAATCAAGAGGCAGCAAAAAGCATGAAATACGGTGATGTTTCTGAAGAAGATGCCTGGAAGTTTGTTACTGCCAATCCAGCAAAACTACTTCATATTGAAGACCGCGTAGGAACGGTTGAAGAAGGTAAAGATGCCGATTTGGTTTTATGGAATGCACATCCGTTAAGTATTTATGCAAAACCAGAAAAAACAATGATTGAAGGTGTTGTTTATTTCGATTTAGAAAAAGATTTAGCAATGCGAGAACAAATAAAAAATGAACGCAATATCTTGATCAATCAAATGATGCAAGCAAAAAATAAAGGCTTAAAAACTCAGCCAATTAAAAAGAAAGAAAAAGAATTTTTACACTGTGATAGTTTAGATCACCTTAACCATAAACACAATTAATATGAAATTACCCAATAAATTATTAATACTGCTGGTTTTATGCTGTACTTCACTAACTTTTTCACAGCAAACGCCTGCACCAAAACAATCTCAAAGTATTAGCATTGTTAATGCAACAGCCCATATTGGTAATGGTGAGGTGTTAAAAAACGCAGTTATTGTTTTTGAAGACGGTATCATTACTTACGTTGGCACCGATCAATCAAAAGTCAAGGGAACAACAATTGAGGCAACACGAAAACACGTTTACCCTGGTTTTATAGCACCTAACTCAACTTTAGGTTTAGTTGAAATCGATGCGGTAGCAGCTACAGATGATGAAGACGAACTTGGTAAAATGCTACCACACGTGCGGAGTATCATCGCTTATAACACTGAAAGCAAAGTAGTTGAAAGTATGCGTCCTAATGGAGTTTTAATGGGACAAATTACTCCTCAAGGTGGCCGTATTTCAGGAACTTCTTCTATTGTTCAATTTGATGCATGGAACTGGGAAGACGCTATTATTAAAGAAGATGATGCTTTGCATCTTAATTGGCCCAATGGTTTTAGACGAAGTGGTAACTGGTATGATCCTAATCGTCGTTACGAACAAAATAAAAACTACCAACCCGAAGTTGAAGATTTATATACTTACTTTAAGTCAGCTAAGGTATATACAGGAACAAACGATCGTGATTTGGAGAAGGAAGCCATGCAAGGCGTTTTTAACGGCTCAAAACGTTTGTTTGTTCATGTAAATGGCGAGAAAGAAATTCGTGATGTCATTAGTTTTAAAGAAAAAATGAATCTTCCTAACTTAACCATTGTTGGTGCTTACCATGCTTATAAAGTTGCTGATGAACTTAAAGCTGCAGATATTTCTGTTTTAGTTCAACGTGTGCACCAAGTTCCAAATTTTGAAGATGATGATTATGATTTACCTTATAAATTACCTAAGTTACTTCATGATGCAGGTTTATTAGTTGCTTTAGAAGGTAGTGGGCAGATGGAACGTATGAACTCTAGAAATCTACCATTTTATGCGGGTACAGCTGCAGCATTTGGTTTAGATAAAGAATTAGCACTACAGATGATTACTTTAAATACAGCTAAGATACTTGGTGTTGAGGATCAAATAGGCTCATTAGAAGTTGGTAAAGATGCCACTCTTTTTATTAGTGAAGGTGATGCGCTTGATATGAAAGGAAACAAGCTACAAAGAGCCTTTATTCAAGGACGTGACATTAGCTTAGAGTCTCATCAAACCGAGTTATATAAGCGTTACTCCAATAAATATAGAGATTAATTTTTGTTTCTTAATCTTCATTTAAATAAAAAACCTCGAATTAATTTCGAGGTTTTTTTATAACAAAATCTTTAAACTTAATTGTTTTAATAAACCCGACTTAAGCATTAGAACTTTGTGATGAAGTTCGAAAATACTATAAAATCAGGTGACTTGGAAGATTTAGCATAGCACCGCTATGGTAAATATAAAAACACCAATGAAATGTTGATTTTCAAGTAGTTTCGGGCCGTAATAGATTTTCTGATGCATAAGTCGGGTTAAAATAAGTTAATCGTCTGTAAAACTTTGTATCGCAAGCTCATAACTTTTTAAGCCAAAGCCAAGAATACAACCCAATGCAACAGGTGTAATAAAAGAATGTTTCCTGAAGTCTTCACGTTGATGAGTGTTTGAAATGTGAACTTCAACCACTGGTGTTGAGATCGTTTTGATGGCATCGGCAATAGCAACTGAAGTGTGAGTGTAGGCAGCTGCATTTAAAATAACACCATCTACATCATCACATTCTTGAAGTTCAGAAACGAGTTCACCTTCAATATTTGATTGAAAGTAAGACAGTTCTATACTTTTATATTTAAATTGTAGTTCTGTAAAATAATCTTTAAAACTTGTGTATCCATAAATTTCTGGCTCTCGTTTACCAAGAACGTTTAAATTTGGCCCGTTAATTATATGTATCTTCATGCGATTAAATTATTAAGCTAAGTTACAAAAATATATCATGCCTCATGAATTGGTCAGCTGCAATTAAGGACTTTGTTAATTACTTGAAAATTGAACGTGGTTTACAACATAACACAGTAGTTAACTATCAATTAGATGTTGAAAAGTTGCAAAATTATCTAGATCATTTCAATGTAGAAGTAAGTCCTGTAAAAATTTCAGTCGAAGTGATTAGAGACTTCATTTATCATTATTCAAAATCTGCAAATGCCAGAAGTCAAGCACGATTAATTTCTGGCTTAAAGAGCTTTTTTGATTACTTGGTTTTTGAAGATTTAAGAGAAGATAATCCGATGGCTTTAATTGAAGCGCCTAAAATTGGCCGAAAATTACCAGATACTTTAAGTTTAAATGAGATTGATCAACTTTTAGCTGCTATTGATTTATCTTCTGCTCAAGGTCAGCGAAATAAAGCGATTATTGAGTTGTTATATGGTTGTGGTTTACGAGTTACCGAATTGGTAAACCTACGTATTTCAGATTTATATTTTGAAGAATCTTTTATAAATATTGTGGGTAAAGGCAATAAGCAGCGTTTTGTTCCGATTAGCGATTACACTATTAAATATGTAGAGTTATATCGAAAACATGTTAGAAATCATCAGCAAATTGTGTCTGGTTATGAAGATGTTTTGTTTTTAAATAGGCGTGGTAAACAGTTATCAAGAGCTATGATTTTTACCATAATAAAATCACTTGCAAAAAAGGCAAATATTCAAAAAAAAATTAGTCCGCATACCTTTAGGCATTCATTTGCGACACATTTACTAGAAAATGGCGCCGATTTACGTGCTATACAGCAAATGTTAGGTCACGAAAGTATTACCACAACTGAGGTTTACATGCATTTAAACCAATCTCATTTGCGCGAGACTATAGAGAAATTTCATCCTAGAACATAATTTATAAAAGTTTATAGTAATCATAACTTGTTTGTTTGATTACTGCTTATTTTTGCATCATGGAAATACCATTATTAAAAGAGATTGTTGTTGTTTTAGGAATTTCAATAGTTATTATTTTAGCTTTTCAAAAGCTGAAATTGCCCTCTATTCTTGGCTTTTTGTTAGCAGGTATTATTGTTGGTCCAAATGCTTTTAATCTGTTAAGCTCACAGCATGAAGTTGAATTACTGTCAGAAATTGGTATTATATTTCTATTATTTGTAATTGGTATTGAGCTTTCGTTCAGCGGACTCATGAAAATTAAAAAAACTGTATTCTTAGGCGGTGGAGCTCAGGTATCACTAACCATTGCAATAGTAGCTTTATTTGCTACAATTTATGGTTTAAGTATTAATACTTCAATTTTTATTGGGTTTTTAATTGCTTTGAGTAGTACTGCAATAGTTTTAAAACTTTTACAAGAACGTGGTGAAATACAATCTCCACAAGGGCGCTTGTCTCTTGGAGTTTTGATTTTTCAGGATATCATTGTTGTACCTATGATGTTAGTAACACCAATTTTAGCAGGTAAAACGCCAGATGTTTGGGAAACAGTTTTAATGTTGGTGCTTAAAATAATTGGTCTTGGAGTTGTTGTTTTTATTTTGCAGAGATATATTGTACCTAAGGTGTTTAGAGCTGTTGTAAAAACTAAAAGTAAGGAGTTATTTATATTAGCAACTGTGGTATTTTGTTTTGCTATAGCTTGGTTAACAAGCGCTGTTGGATTATCATTAGCATTAGGTGCTTTTTTTGCAGGTTTAATTATTTCTGAGTCCGAATACAGTCATCAAGCCACCGCAAATGTTCTACCATTTCGTGAGATATTTATCAGTTTCTTTTTTATATCTGTTGGGTCATTACTTGATATTCAATTTTTTGCGCTTCATTTTCATTATATATTGCTTATTGTTTTAGTTGTTTTAATTATTAAAATACTCGTTGTTTTACTAACATCTCGATTATTACGATTAACTCCGAAAGTAGCATTTTTAGGTGCTTTTTCATTACTGCAAGTTGGTGAATTTTCACTTTTACTATCTACAGTTGGTGTTCAAAATGAGTTACTTACACCAGATTTATACCAATATTTTTTAGCAGTTTCTATAGTTACAATGGCATTAACCCCATTTTTTATTCATAAGGCTGAAAAAATGAGTCGTTTTTTACTGACAGTTCCTATCCCAAAACAGGTTAGAAAACGTCTAAATGCCCAGAAAATCGATATGAGTTCTCATGAAAATGACCATTTTCATGAATGGGAAGATCACGTTATTATTGTTGGATATGGAATTAATGGTAAAAATATTTCACGAGTTACACAGCAAATAGATATTCCCTATGTGATTGTTGAAATGGATTATGAAGAGTTTGAAGCAGCTAAAGCTAATAACCAACCTATTGTTTTTGGTGACGCAGGACAAACTGAAATTCTTCAGCACGTCAATATACAAAAAGCTAGAGTTGTTGTTATTGCGATTTCAGATCCAGAAGCTACAAAACACATCATCTCTTCAATCCGTTTATTTTCACAAACAGTTTACATTATCGTTAGAACACGCTTTGTAAAAGAAATTGAAGAAAACATGAAAATTGGTGCCGATGAAGTTATTCCAGAAGAATTTGAAACTTCTATCGAAATATTTACCCGCGTACTGAAACAGTATATGGTTACACAAGATGAAATAGCTAACATTGTAACTGAAATTCGGTCTGCAGATTATGAAGTGCTAACCAGTTTAAAACCGGTGTCTAAAAAAGCCGTTTTTAAGCAATTGAACATACCGAATAAAGAAGTGGCTACATTGCATGTACAACATCGCGATAACCCAATAGTAGGCCGAACAATTGAAGCCTCAGGCATTGGTAAAAACTACAATTTAACTGTTTTAGCAATTAAACGTGGTCGTAAATATATCGATGAAATAAAACCTGATACCAAAATTTGCGTCGACGATATTATTTACATTTTTGGCACACCAGCAAAGATTAACGAATTGAATAAAATTGTAAAACTTTAGTGTAACAATTATTAATAATTTTGACGTATACATTAGTTAATAAAAATAAATAAAATATAAATTCAACTTTTAAATCAACTACATGAAAAAAATTAGTCTCTTAGTTTTATCAAGCTTACTTTTCATTGCTTGTAATATTAAACCCGAACAAGAAAAATCTGGTATTAATATTAGCTTAGATTTAGTGAATATAGAAAACGATCAAGTTAAAGTAATTCATGATCCAGGTGTTATTTCAACTGAAACGATAACCTTTTTTATTCCAAAAACAATACCTGGAACCTATGCCATTAATAACTATGGACAGTTTGTTGAAGGGTTTTCAGCTATTTCATATGATGGAGAAACTTTACCTGTAACACAACTCAACCAAAACTCTTGGAAAATTAATAATGCTAAGGAATTAGACAAGGTTCAATACTTAGTTAATGACACTTATGATATTGAAGGTGAAGGCGATGTGTTTTCTCCAGCTGGAACAAACATTGTAGCTGATGAACATTTTATGCTTAATTTACATGGTTTTGTAGGTTATTTTGAAGGCATGCAAGAAGAAGTACATCAGCTAGAAATAAAGCGACCTAATAAATTAGTAGCTTCAACTTCACTTCCTGTAGCTAGCCAAATGAAGGACGTTAATTATACCACTGATGAATTTGTTACAAATCGTTATTTCGGTATTATTGATAACCCAATTATGTACGCAAAACCAGATACAACAAGTTTTGATATCCAAGGTATGCAAGTTGAATTAAGTATTTATTCGCCTAATAAAACTTATTCTACAAACGACTTAAAACCCGCTTTAGAAGAAATGATTCAGGCTCAAAAAGCCTTTTTGGGCGATATTGATAATACGCCAGTATATTCTATTTTACTGTATTTGTCTGATATGGAAGCCACCGATGCTCGTGGTTTTGGTGCTTTAGAACACCATACGTCGACTACTGTGGTTTTACCTGAAACTATGCCTTTAGAGCAACTCAAGCAAACAATGACTGACGTTGTTTCTCATGAATTCTTTCATATTATCACTCCTTTAAATATACACTCTAATGAAGTGCACTATTTTGGATACAACGATCCTAAAATGTCTAAGCATTTATGGATGTATGAAGGTGTAACTGAGTATTTTGCTAATTTATTTCAAGTTAATCAAGGGCTTATTTCAGAGCAAGAGTTTTATAACCGCATAAATGATAAAATTAGTACGGCAGCTTCTTTTGATCGTACAATGCCATTTACAGAAATGAGTGAAAATATACTTGAAGAGGATTATAAAGATAGCTATTACAATGTTTACCAAAAAGGCGCTTTAATTGGTATGACTTTAGACATAAAGCTACGTGAGTTAAGCAACGGAGAAATGGGTATTTTAGACCTTATGAAAAAACTAATTTCTAAATATGGTAAAGAGCAACCATTTAATGATGATGAATTATTTAATGATATCGTTACAATGACTTACCCTGAAATTGAAGACTACTTTAGCACTTATATCTCAGGAACAACGCCGCTAGATTTTGAATTATTTTTTGAAAAAGTTGGTTTAGAACAAGCCACTGATATGGCTAATACAGGCTACTTTTTAAATGGCCAAACACCTTTTATTAATGTTAACCAGAGTACAAAAGAGGTGTTTTTTAGAAAATCTTACCCAATGAATACCTTTTTTGAAAATCTTGGTGTTAAGCCTGGCGATATCATAAAAAGCATTAATGGTACAGAATACAATCTAGATAACATTAGAAATTTAATCATGAATTCTATGGGCTGGAAAGTAGGAGAAGACTTTAAAATGATAGTTGTTCGAGATGGAGAAGAGCTTAGTTTCGAATCAAAATTAGAGCAACCAAAAATTGAAAAATCAACTTTAAAGGCAAAAGATTTAGAGCCATCAACTGAAGCTTATCAGCTAAGACAAGCTTGGTTGAAGTCTTAGGTTGTTTTTACAATAATTAAAAAGTCCAAATTTATTTTTGGACTTTTTTTGATATATAAATTATGCTTAGCTTTGTTTTAGCACGAATATTATGAGAAAAACTATCAGGCAGTTCTTCATTTCAAGGAAAATTAAATCTAATTCTTCGCTAAATAGAATACAGAAGCTAAATCATAACCGAGCTATAATTTTGTTTCATGTAGAGCATACAAACTTTAAGCAACTTAAGCAATCTTTTAAAAAATATTTTGTTGACTCTAAAAACTTTAAGTTACATTTAATAGGCTTTGGAAGCGAAAAAAGTATAGCTGTTTTGAGAGAGAAATCAACTGAAAACTTACAATTTATTTCGCCTAAAGACTTCAACCTGTTGGCAAACTTAAAAACCGAATCACTTCAAAAATGTTTAAATCAACCTTATCATTTTTGTTTCAACTTTTATCCTTCAAATGTGTCTTATCTTCAATTAATCAACTCAATGATTTCAGCTCATTTTAATATAGGAGTTACGGAAGGATATCCAAATAAATTTTCAGTTTCAGTACCAGAATCAGAGCCAGACCAGTTTTTTAAAGAAGTTTCAAACTATATAAGTAAAATTACATATGTATAATTCAAAGTTTACAGGTACAGGTGTTGCATTAGTTACGCCGTTTAAATCAGATTTATCAGTCGATTATAGAGCTTTAGAGCGGTTGGTAAACTACCAAATAGATAATGGTATCGACTATATTGTTGTTCTTGGCACAACAGCTGAAAGTGCCACCTTGACCAATGAAGAAAAAGAGCGTGTTAAACAAACAATTATTGAGGTTAACCAAAATCGGGTGCCTTTGGTTTTAGGTGTTGGCTCAAATAATACTCAACAATTATTAACCGATATAAAATCGACAAAGTTGGATGGCTTTGATGCTATATTGTCTGTGTCTCCTTTTTACAATAAACCGACACAAGAAGGCATTTATCAGCACTTTGCAAGTTTGGCAAAAGTTTGTGATTTACCAATTATTCTTTATAATGTTCCAGGTCGTACAGGCTCTAACATGCAGCCCTCGACAGTCGTGCGCTTAGCAAAAGAATTTAACCAAATTATAGGAATTAAAGAAGCTGCTGGCGATTTAGAGCAAGCAATGACTTTAATTCGAGATACACCTGAAGATTTTCTAGTGATTTCTGGTGACGACATGATCACCTTGCCAATGGTTTTAGCTGGTGGTGCTGGAGTTATATCAGTCATGGCTGAAGCTTTTCCAAAAGAATTTTCAGCAATGGTTAATTACGGATTAAAACGAGATGTTAATAAAGCATTCGAATTGCATTATCAACTTATGCATGGCATTCAATTAATATTTAAAGAAGGAAATCCCGCTGGTATTAAGGCAGCTTTCAAGCATTTAGATCTTGCTGAAGCTAACGTGAGGTTACCATTAGTTGAAGCTTCGAAGCAGTTAAAAACAGAATTAAAAACCTTTATCGATGGTTTGTAAAATAAGCTTTGAAATATTGCGTTTTTATAATTAGATAATAATCAGTAATTTTGCAAAATATTTAATTTAGATGAAGTATATAGTTAGTTTACTTATTGCAACCCTATTTTTATCAAGTTGTAGCGAGTATCAAAAGGTTTTAAAAAATGAAGAACCTGCACCAAAATACGATTTAGCAAAAACGCTTTACGAAAAAGGCGTTGAAACAGGTCGATCAAAATACTTCACTAAATCGATACGTTTATTTGAACAAATATTACCACAGTATAGAGGTAAACCTCAAGGCCAGATTTTAGCTTACATGAATGCAAATGCTTATTATTTGAATGGCGATTATTACACATCTGCTTATTTGTTTGAGCGTTTTGCACAATCTTATCCTACAAGCGAAAAGGCTGAAGAAGCCATCTTTAAATCAGCTAAAAGCTACTACAAAGTTTCGCCAGTTTATAGCAAAGACCAGTCGCAAACTCAAAAAGCACTCGATAAACTACAAACTTATATAGATGTTTATCCAGAAGGTTCTTATTTCGTTGAAGCTAATGATATTGTTTTAGAGCTAAGAACTAAACTCGATAAAAAATACTACGAAATTGCTAAGCAATATCATCATACTGAACGCTATAAAGCTGCAATTGAAGCTTTAGATAATTATATCTTAGATTATCCAGGCACACCTTTTAAAGAAAAGGCCTACTTTTATAAATTTGAGTCAGCCTACATTTTGGCGATTAACAGTTTACGTTCTTTAACAGAAGAACGTTTAGAGGCCGCAAAGATTTATGCTGAAGATTATTTACGCTATTACCCTAAAGGTGAATTTTCTGAACTGGCAACAAACTATTTAAACGATATTAACGAGAGACTAAACAAAAAAGCTTATGAAAACTAATATTAAAGATTCTAACGCTCCCGTATCAACGACAACAATTAATAAAAATGCTGTTGATGCTCCTACCAACAACATATATGAAGCAATTTCAATTGTATCTAAGCGTTCAACCCAAATTAATACGGAGATGAAGCGTGAATTATTGGAAAAATTAGACGAATTTGCAACTTATAACGATAGCTTAGAAGAGATTTTTGAAAATAAAGAGCAAATTGAAGTTTCTAAGTTTTACGAGCGTTTACCTAAGCCACATGCTTTAGCTTTAGAAGAGTGGTTAGAAGATAAAATATACTACCGTCATACTAAAGAAAGCGAAGAGATTTAATGCATTTGTTAAGCGGCAAGAAAATATTACTTGGTATTACAGGTGGAATTGCCGCTTATAAATCTATATTCTTACTTCGACTACTTAAAAAATCAGGTGCTCATGTCAAGGTGGTTACAACTCCAAAAGCACTTGATTTTGTTACGCCTTTAACCTTAGCCACACTTTCTGAATTTCCAGTCTACCATCAATTACAAGATGAAGATGGTAATTGGACTAATCATGTAGAACTTGGGCTTTGGGCAGACTTGATGGTAATTGCACCGGTAACAGCTAATACCTTAGCTAAAATGGCCCATGGCAATGCAGACAACTTATTGCTTACAACTTATCTTTCAGCTAAATGTCCAGTGTATTTTGCACCAGCAATGGATTTAGATATGTATAAACATCCAAGTACCAAAGCAAGCTTGGAGAAACTATCTGGTTTTGGCAATATTTTTATAAAGCCTGGCGTGGGTGAATTGGCTAGTGGCTTATCTGGTGAAGGGCGAATGGCTGAACCTGAAGAAATCCTGAATTTTATTTCAAGTCACCTTCAAAGTCAGCTAAGTTTATACAATAAAAAAATCTTGATCACAGCTGGGCCAACCTATGAGTCAATTGACCCTGTTAGGTTTATTGGTAATAGGTCTAGTGGTAAAATGGGTTATGCACTTGCTGAGGCTGCTTTAAATCTAGGAGCTGAAGTCTGTTTAATTTCAGGACCAACTGCTTTACAATTGTCACATCCTAACTTACAAATTATTCAAGTTGAATCAACTCAAGAAATGTTAGATGCAGTTAAAAGCAATTTTAAAAACCAAGATTTGGCTATTGCAGCGGCAGCTGTTTCAGATTTTACACCTGTAGAAGTTAATGCTCATAAAATTAAAAAGTCAGACCAATTATTAAATATTAATTTTAAAAAGACACCTGACATTTTAAGTTATATGGGTAAAACTAAAAATCAGCAAGTTTTAATAGGTTTTGCACTCGAAACACAAGACGCTTTAAAATACGCACGCGATAAAATGAAGCGTAAAAATACTGACGCCATATTAGTGAATACTTTTAGCGAAACCAATCCTGTTTTTGGTTCAGATCAAAATAATTTATACTTCTTGTCTAATAAAGAACAAATAAATTTAGGTCAGCATTCTAAACAAGTGCTTGCACAAAAAATTTTTCAGTTGATTACCGAAAAGTTTTTGTAAACTAGAAAAATATTAAATCATAGATAATCGACTTAAAAAAAACTCATGCTTAATTCAACTAAATTTAGCTTTATTTTACTAGCCCTGATTTGTTTTTCAAAAATTAAAGCTCAAGAATTTAATGCTGAAGTTGTTGTCGATGCGCAACAAACTGGCAAAAATCAACTCACGGTTTTTAAGACATTAGAGCAGCAATTAACTGAGTTTATTAATAGAAATTCATGGTCATCTTATCAATTAGAGAACCATCAAAAAATTAATTGTAGTTTTTTTATTATAGTAAAGTCTTTTAATAATAATCAATTTCAAGCCTCTTTACAAGTTCAGGCATCAAGACCTATTTTTGGTAGTGATAAATCTTCACCAATTTTTAATTTTAAAGATAACGATCTTAGCTTTACTTATAAGGAATTTCAAGTTTTTAATTATTCGCCAAACACTTTTGAAAATAATCTAGTTTCAGTTATTTCATTTTATTTAAAAACGATTCTAGGCTTAGATGCCGATAGTTTTGAAGAGCTTAGCGGAAATTCATTTTTTGAAGAAGCTAACCAAATTGTAAATTATTCTCAGCAACGTGGTTCAGGTTGGTTAATTTCAGGAAAT
The DNA here is from genome assembly GCF_017311165.1 of Psychroflexus sp. ALD_RP9. Taxonomy (GTDB): domain Bacteria; phylum Bacteroidota; class Bacteroidia; order Flavobacteriales; family Flavobacteriaceae; genus Psychroflexus. Next base: position 2,137,049 of record NZ_CP062973.1, read on the forward strand.
GCAAATAGTAGGGCAGCGCTTAATAGGGATTTATTATCTAACAACTTCCAGCAATTTAGGCAAGCTTTTTATGGCTATCACCGTTTAGGTTTAGATCAGTTTTACTCCGATTCAGATTCAGCTAAGTCTGAAATAGTTTCAGCCTTAAATGATATTCAAGCAGTTAATAGTCGTAGGCCAAACTCTATTCTGGTTCGTACGTTTTTTGATGCTAAGTCTAACGAAATACTTGAAATTTTTAGTAATGGCAATCCTGAGAATCATGAAGCCATTAAAAATACGTTGCAAAAAATGGCTCCAATTCATAGTAGATCTTGGCGCCAAATCAAATCTTAAATTTTAAAGTGATAAATTGATGCTGGTTTTGTAAATTTACAGTCAAAACTTAAGGGCTTGTTACAAAAGTTAATCATTAAAAATTACGCTTTAATTGAAGATGTTCAATTAAATTTAAAAACTGGTTTTACGGCAATTACAGGAGAAACCGGTGCTGGTAAATCAATTTTACTGGGCGCCATAGGCTTGTTGCTAGGTAAAAGAGCAGACTTATCTGCAATTAAAAATGATGCTAATAAATGCATTATAGAAGGTGAATTTTTAATTAAGGCTTACAAATTAAAGACTTTATTTCAGCAACTCGACCTTGATTACGACGCTCATACAATCATTAGGCGCGAAATTTTACCATCAGGTAAATCACGACTATTTATAAATGACACACCCGCAAAATTATCACAAGCTCAAGAATTAGGCAGGCATCTTATTGATATACATTCACAACACGATACCTTAAGCATCACCCAGCAAGATTATCAATATCAAGTTCTAGATGCAATAGCTAAAAGTGAAAAAGAGCGGCAAGATTACCAAGTTGCCTTCCAAAATTTAAATCAGCTAAAGCAAAAGTTAGCCAAACTCAAAGCTAGTCAATTAGAAGCCCAAAAGAATTATGATTATAATTTATTTTTACTTGAAGAACTTGAGGCGCTAAAATTAGAAACAATTAATCAAGCTGAGCTTGAGCAGCAAAAACATAAATTAGACAATGTAGAAGTTTTGCAAGAAAAACTTTCTACTGCCTACCAATTACTGTCCAATGAAGATCTCGGTCTTACCAATCAGCTACGGCAACTTCAAATAGAACTGAAAACTGCCACTCAAATAGACCATAGTCTATCAGCTGTTTTTGAACGTGTTAATAGTAGTTTAATCGAATTAGAAGATATTGAGCAAGAGGTTGATAAATATCTTGAAACAGTTGAAAATGATCCAGAGTTGAAATCAGCTTTAGAGGCAACTTTAAATGATTTACACAGATTACAAACAAAGCATCAAGTTGAAGATGTTTCAGAGCTGATCAAGATAAGAAACCACTTACAAGAACAAGTTGAAGCGTCTCAAAACGCTAATCTCGACTTAGATGAAGTTAATCAAGAGATTGCCACTGCCGAACTTCAACTGAAACAAGCAGCCAAACGTTTATTTGAAAAACGTAAATCAGTCACTGAGCTAATTTCAACTTCAATTAAAAAAACCTTATCAAACTTAGGAATGCCAGAAACTAAGTTTTCAATTTCAGCTCAATATACAGGACAGTTTAATTTACATGGTGCAGACGAGTTTCATTGGTTATTTACAGCTAATGCGGGTCATGATATGCAAGCTGTTTCAAAAGTTGCTTCGGGTGGAGAACTTTCTAGAATTACATTAGCTTTAAAAGCTCTGTTATCGAAGAAACAGCATTTGCCGAGCTTGATTTTTGACGAAATTGATACTGGCGTTTCAGGTGAAATTGCAACTAAAATGGCTGATGTTATGCAGGAAATGGGACAACGAATGCAAGTTATTGCAATTACGCATTTACCACAAATTGCATCAAAAGGTAATGAACACTTTAAAGTGTTTAAATTAAAAATCAATCAAACGACAACATCACAGATTAAAAATTTAACTACTCAGGAGCGCATTGAAGAACTCGCTGAAATGCTTGGTGGAAAATCTTCAACTTCAGCAGTTTCACATGCAAAATCTTTATTACATCAATAAAAATTTTACTTTTACAAATTCAAATTTCAATTTTTAAATATGGCTTACAATTTATTAAAGGGTAAACGCGGAATTATTTTTGGCGCACTCGATGAAAACTCGATAGCATGGAAAACCGCTGAACGCGTTCATGAAGAAGGCGGAACATTTGTACTTACTAATGCGCCGATTGCCATGAGAATGGGCTCTATAAAGCAACTCGCAGAAAAAACTAACGCAGAAATAATTCCAGCTGATGCTACTAATCTTGAAGATTTAGAAAAATTAGTTGAAGAATCGATAGAGATACTTGGTGGCAAAATTGATTTTGTATTACATTCTATAGGCATGTCTATTAACGTAAGAAAAGGTAGAGCCTACACCGACCAAAATTATGATTGGACGCATAAGGGCATAGATGTTTCTGCTATGTCGTTTCATCGTGTTATGCAAACCTTACATAAAAAGGACGCGATGAATGAATGGGGAAGCATAGTTGCTTTAACTTATATGGCAGCACAACGCGTCTTTCCTGATTATAACGATATGGCCGATAATAAAGCTTACTTAGAGTCAGTTGCAAGAAGTTTTGGCTATTTCTTTGGTAAAGATCGTAAGGTTCGTGTTAACACGATATCTCAGTCACCAACACCTACCACTGCTGGTAAAGGCGTTAAGGGTTTTGATGCTTTTATAAACTATGCAGAGAAAATGTCGCCATTAGGCAATGCAACTGCATTAGAATGTGCTGATTACACGGTAACTCTATTTTCAGACCTAACTAAAAAAGTAACTTTACAAAATTTATTTCACGATGGTGGATTTTCTAATGTTGGTGTTAGTCAAGAAGTCATTGAAAAATTTGAATAGATAATAACGTTATAGGTTTTATGTTAAAAAACTCCTTTTTTGGAGTTTTTTTTTGGTTTAAAGTTTAACGAATAGTTAATTTTTATATATTCGTTAACTAATTAATATTTAAAATTTAACAATTATGAAAAGAATTACAATTTTGTTTGCTTTATTCTTTGCCTTTTCCTGGCAAAGCGAAGCACAAATTTTAGTTTCTGAAAATTTCGATTCAGGAACACCAACTGATTGGACCGATACCTATTCGAATACAGCTACCGCTGCATGTGCAGGTAATTCGGAAAGATCTAACATTTGGAGTTCTAACACTACAGGTAATTTGACTACGCCTAATTATGTTGGTGGTTCTAATGGGACGGATTTAGCAATTAGTTTCGACTACAAAATAGTTGAATACAACTTTTCGAATCCAACAACACCACAAGGTGCTGGTTGGGGTACTGCAGAATTGCAATACTCAACTGATGATGGTGCAAATTGGGTGACAATACTTACAATAGATGATAGTAACCATACAGTTTCAGCAGATTGTGCAAATGTTTCCGCAACTATTGCTGCAGCTGATTTGCCAGCAGGAACAGATGTAAAATTACAAATAGCAAACACTTGGGCAGCTGGTGATTACTACTTTTATGTAGATAATTTCGAAGCAAACCAGCAAGTTAATTGTGTGCTACCAGAAGCAACTTCAACTCTTGTTGAAGATTGTGCCAATGGTGAGTTTTCAATTGACGTAGACATTACTGATTTAGGTGACTCAGCTATTTTAAGCCTTACTAACGATGCAGGTGTGGCAAGTACTGATGTTACTGCGACAGGTGTAGTTACGGTTGGACCATTTCCAGCTGGTACACCAGTTAACCTAACTTTAGAGCATGAGTCTGACACAGATTGTAATGTTGATTTAGGGTCGTTTGTAGATACTTGTCCGCCAGCAAACGATACTTGTGCTGGTGCTACACCTTTAACTATTACAACTGATGATACTCAATTGACAACCTTTATATCTGCTAGCGCAACAGAAGAACCAATCGAATTGGTAGATTGTGATGGCTTTGGTAATTATGGGGTTTGGTACTCTTTTGTAGCACCTTCTTCAACCCTAAAATTTATCTCAGGTACAAATGATCCTGGAATAACAATTTTCGAAGGTCCAGATTGTGCTAATTTAACTGAAATTACGGCGAATTGTTTAAACAATTTCGATGGTGATATTACAGGATTGACCGCTGGTAATACATATTACGCAATGGTTTGGGATGACTCACAGGAAGCTTCACCTTCTGATTTTGCACTTTATTATGAAACTTGTCCAGCTCCTTCTGACTTAGATGCAACTAATTTAACAGATGATTCTGCAGACCTTACTTGGGCTGCTGGTGATGCTGAAACAGAATGGGAAATAGTTTGGGGACCATCTGGTTTTGATCCAGAAACTGAAGGTACAACCGTATCTGATAATGACGGAACACTCGGTGTTAGTTTATCAGGTTTAAATGCTGAAACTTCTTATGAATTTTACGTGACGGCTGTTTGTGGTGCTAGTGATGAAAGTACACAAGTTGGTCCATTTGAATTTACAACAGCATGTTCTGCTCTTCTAGCTCCATATGTTGAGGACTTTGAAAGTTTTACAGTTTCAAGTTCTGCTTTTAGTAATGAAAACTGTTGGACTGCCACAAGTACAGCATATCTTTGGGAGCTTACAGATGATACAGATACATCATCAAGCGGAACAGGTCCAGCAGCTGGAGTAAGTGATGGTAACTATTTCTTTACTGAGGCAACTTCTGGTAGTGAAGGAGATGTTATTGATTTGGTTTCGCCATCTATCGATTTATCAAACTTAAACACGCCAGCACTTTATTTTGATTATCATATGTTTGGTGTAAATATGGGAACTTTAGAAGTGGTTGTAGATAATGGTACAACAACTGCAACGGTATTTACATTGACTGGTCAACAGCAAACTACTGAAGATGATCCTTTCATTTCTCAAACAGTTGCACTAGACAATTATGCAGGAGAGACTGTTCAAATCATTTTCAGAGCGACTAAAGGTTCAGGTTTCGAAAGTGATATGGCTATCGATAATTTTGAGCTTAACGAGGCGCCTTCATGCTTTCCTGCAACTGATTTAGCTGTTAGTACCATCACTGGAGATAGCGCAGAGTTAACTTTTACAGGAAATAATGGTGGTAATGCAGCACATATTTGGGCTGTTTATGCACAAGGTGCAGATGCACAAAGCGTTCCGCCTTTATTTAATGGTCAAGCCTTAGCTGGAGAAACTTCAGCATCTATCACAGGTTTAGATCCTTTAACTGCTTATGATGTTTATGTATTAGCTAATTGTGGTAGTAGCCAAAGTTCTTTAGCTGGTCCAGTAACTTTCACAACAACTGAAGCTTGTGCTGCTCCAACAGAACTTGTTGTGAGCCAAATTTCAGCTTCTACAGCTGAGATTTCTTGGACAGCTTCAAATACTGAAGATTCTGGTTACGAGTGGGTTGTTATGGTTGACGGTGAAGATCCATTAGACACAGCTAATACACCAGCTGCATCAGGAACTACAGCTGCTGGTGAAACAATGGCTTCTGTAAGTGGTCTTTCAGATAATTCAGCTTATGATGTTTATGTTCGTTCTATTTGTAGTCCTGAACCAGATCCTAGCGATTACTTAGGACCAGAATCTTTTGTAACTGCTTGTTTAGCATTCACACCTGATTATACAGAATCTTTTGATACGTTTACTCCTGATTGCTGGGAAGAAGCAGGAAGTGGAGACCCAACAACAGGTCCATCTGATTTAGGTAGTGGATTATGGTCAGCTGACGGCTTCTTAAATAATGGTACTACTGGTGCAGCTCGTATTAATCTATATACAGATAATAGAGAAGATTGGTTAATTTCACCAAGTTTTGATATGTCAGCGGGTGGTTACGAGCTTGTTTATAGTGTAGGGTTAACAGATTTCGCAAACTCAAATGCACCTGAAGGTGCTGGTATGGGGTCTGATGATGAAGTACAGGTATTAATTTCAGAAGATAATGGTGCCACTTGGACTGCTCTTGCAACTTACAATCAGTCTGATTATCCAAGTGAAACCGGAGAGATTGAAATTTTTGACCTTTCAGCTTATACAGGAACTGTTAAGTTTGCATTTTGGGCAACGGACGGTAGTGTAGATGATACTGAAGATTATGATTTCTTTATAGACGAATTTAAAGTAAGAACACCATTAACATGTTCTGAAATCACTGGTGTATCAGTTTCTAATGTTACAAATAATTCTGCTGATATCACTTGGGATGACAATATAGATGCTACAGCTGGTTACAACTGGTATGTATATGAATCTGGTGCTGATATTACTTCTGCTACAGAGGTTGATTCAGGCTCAACTGCTGCTGGTGTAGCAACAGCTACAACAAGTTTATTAGAGCCTCTTACTAGTTATGATGTTTATGTTGAAGGAAATTGTGATGCTAATGGCTTGAGTCCACTTGCTGGACCTGTGAGCATATTTACTCAAGGACCTGGAAATTGTTCATCTACTGGTTCATATTCTTATGACAATAATGAAACATCTGCTAGTGCTTTAGGTTTCATAGCTGATACACCAGGCGATTATATTAGCTTAACATTTACTGCAGGCTCTACTGAAACTTGTTGTGATGATTGGTTTATAACAGATGCAGCTGACGGCTCAGGTAACGTGATTGCGACAGGTGCCGGTTCTATTGTGGGCACCTATGAGTCTTCAACTGGTGAAATTTCGTTCTATGTTGAGTCGGATGGTTCAGTTACTGGAACTGCGTTTGAGTATGAAGTTGATTGTTATCCAGCTCCAACATGTGTTGCTCCAAATGATATTGCAGTAGCAAATATAACAACTACAACTGCTGATTTTTCTTGGACAGATAATGTAGATGCAACTAATGGTTATATTTGGTATATTTTTGATGCAGGTGCTGATACTGATACAGCAAATCCAATCGATACTAATATCTTAGCTGCAGGTACTGAAACATTACCTTTAACAGGTTTAGATCCAAATACTTCTTATGACTTCTATATTCAGTCTGATTGTGATACAGATGGTCAGAGTGCTTTAGAAGGTCCTTTAAACTTTACTACTTTAGCAGTTCCACCTGCCAACGATGATATTTGTAATGCTATTGCATTAAATGTTGGTGATGCAGGTGTTGCCGATGAGTATACGAATGTTGGTGCAACCGTAGAAACTGATGAACCTGCTGGTGCTTGTTATGTCGGTGGTGCTCAAAAAACTGTTTGGTTTACATTTGTAGCGCCAAATTCAGGTGATGTAACCATTTCAACTGATATTGGTGGCACTTTAACAGACACTGAAATAGCTCTATTTGCTGCGCCAACTGATTGTGCTGATACTTCGACATTTAGTCCTGCCATTGATTGCGATCAGGATAGTGGTGATGTTGTTGGAAGCGGTTGGACTTCAATTATATCTAATGACCAACTTACTGGAGGTGAGACTTATTATGTTCAGGTAAGTGGTTACAATGATGCCGATGGGACATTTGGTATTGAAGTGACTGATAATGCGACGACATCTAATACAGACTTCTTTAGTAGTGCTAACTTTAGCTACTATCCAAACCCAGTAGAAAATAACTTTACTATTGAGTCAAGAACTCAAGTTGATGAAGTTGTTGTTTATAACATGTTAGGTCAAGAAGTGAAGTCACTTTCACCAAAATCTAACACTGTCGATATGAACTTTAATAACGTTCAAGCTGGTGTTTATTTAGTTAAAGCAACTATTGAAGGTCAAACACAAACATTTAGAATTATTAAAAAATAAATTCTTCTAGATTGTTTAATATAACCCGAGTCATCAGGCTCGGGTTTTTTTATGCTTAAAAGAGTATTACATTTGTAGAATGAGTAGAACTTATGCGTTTATCATTCCTGTTTATAATCGGCCTCAGGAGATTAAAGAGCTGTTAATGAGTTTTTTAACACTTAGGACTTCATTGAAATTTGAAATTTTAATTATTGAAGACGGCTCAACCTTAACTTCAAAAGACATTGTAAATGAATTTAGCTCTAAATTGAATATAAATTATCATTTTAAACCTAATTCTGGTCCAGGTGATTCTAGAAATTTTGGAATGTCTAAGTCAAGTGCTGATTACTTTATTATTCTTGATAGTGATGTGATTTTGCCACCACACTATTTGTCAGCTGTTGATGCTGCTCTAAACATTCATTATTTTGACTGCTATGGTGGTCCAGATCAATCTCATCAAGACTTTTCGATTACTCAAAAAGCAATTGATTTTTCTATGACATCATTTTTGACAACAGGTGGCATTAGAGGAAACAAGCATAGCCAAACATCATCTTACGAACCACGAAGTTTTAATATAGGAATCTCTCGTGAGGCTTTTTTAGCCTCAGGAGGTTTTGGTAAAATTCACCCTGGTGAAGATCCAGATTTATCTATTCGTTTAAAAAATTTAGATTTTAATTTAGGTTTTATTCCTAAAGCATTTGTTTATCATAAACGCCGAATTGATTTTAGAAAATTTTATCAACAAGTTTCTAAATTTGGAGCAGTTCGTCCAATTTTAATAAAATGGCATCCAAAAACTTTTAAAATTACTTTTCTTTTTCCTAGTTTATTCTGTTTAGGCTTATTGATTAGCTTTATACTTTTACCACTAAGTTTAAGTTTATTAATCTTATACGGTACATATCTTTTACTTATTTTTTTATCATCTTTGTTTAAATATCGTTCTTTTAAAGTTGCTATGTTGACAATTGTTGCTGTATTAGTTCAATTTTTTGGCTATGGTATAGCTTTTCTCAAAAGTTTTGTTCATATTTTAGTATTAAATAAAAACCCTCAAAAAGTTTATCCAAACTTGTTCTTTAAATGAAATCAATATTCAAGCGCTTAACTCCTAAATTAGATCATAATAAAGCATTTGTATTTATATTAATTTCAACTGCTGCTATTTGGTTTGTTCTGCAACTTTCAAAGACTTATACGACACAGCTTCAGTTAAATTACAGCATAATTAATTTACCAAAAGAATATAAAATCGAGAAGGAACAAAAACTTTCAACTTATATTACTTCTACTGGACTAAATTTATTGTATTTAAATCTTTTCAATCCTCAAATTAATATTGACTATAGTAAGTTTACTAAGTCTATTGATTTTATAAGTTTAGATGAAGCTGTCTTAAATAATTTAATTTCAACCCAATTAGAAGTTGGTAAAGATCAAGTAGAGGTTAATCATAATCTAAAACTTAGATTTTATCAACTCTTTTCAAAGCAAATGAAGGTTATTCCAATTTTGAACTTAACTTTTCAGCCAGGTTTCGACACTATTCAAGACATACAATATTCACCGTCTAAAGTTACTGTTTATGGTAAAAGAAATATACTAAGCTCTATAGATTCAGTTTTTACCAAACCTATTATTCATAAAAATATCGACGATAGCATTTCTTCACAAATTGAACTTAATTTAGAGGCATTAGAATTTGATCAGGTAAATACTTTTGTTATTGAATACAATATATTTGTTGATCGATTTACTGAAAAAACAATCACACTACCTGTTGAAGTCATTAATTTGCCGCTTGATACTAGTATTAGTATTTATCCAAAGCAAGTTGAAGTTAGCTTTGAAATACCATTATCTAAATACGACAAGGTTTCTGCTAAAAATTTTAAGTTGGTATGTGATTATGATAAAGCAAAAGTAAGTGACAGCTACCTCATACCTAAAATAGTAAAGTCGCCTAAGTTTATAAAATACCAGCGTTTACGAACTAAGCAAATTAGTTATTTAATAAAAGAATGAAAGTTATAGGTCTAACAGGGGGAATCGGTAGTGGTAAAACCACTGTTGCTAATTTTTTTAGTGAATTGGGTGTTCCTGTTTTTATTGCAGATAAAGTTGCTAAATCACTTTATAATCAAAAAGAAGTCATTAACCTTATCAAGCAGACTTTTGGAGAACATCTTTTTAAAGAAAACAAACTTGATAGACAGGCTCTGGCATCAATTGTTTTTAATAATTCGACAAAGCTTAACAAACTTAATAAAATAATTCATCCTCGTGTTCACTATGAATTTGAAAATTGGCTTAAGCAACAAAATTCAAGTTACGTTATTTATGAAGCTGCTATCATTTTTGAACATAACCGTCAAAATTTCTTTGACAAAATTATTTTAGTAACAGCTCCAAAGTCTACTAGAATTAATAGAGTTATGTCTCGTGATGGTATTAGTGAATCTCAAGTTTTAGAGCGTATATGTCAGCAATGGCCTGATGAGAAAAAAGCCAATTTAACAGATTTTGTTGTTATTAATGTAGATTTAGAAAAAACAAAGGCACGTGTTCAAGAAATTGATAATCTTTTAAAAAATTCATAAATATATCTGTTAAAATTAGCTTGTTAACATTTGGTTAAACGCAAAGATGTACAAATGTTAAAATCCTAATTTTGTTGCATGAATACACGACTTTTTAAGTTTTTGATTGTTCTGATGAGCTTATCTCTTATCGGGATTATTTTTGTTCAAGGATATTGGATTAAAAATACAGTTCAAAGCAATGAAGAACAATTTTCAATCGCTGCTAAGCAAATGCTTATTAATGTTGTTAAAGACTTAGAATCTAATGAAATTGACAAATATTATTTTGAATTAGCAAGCGTTGCCGACTCTACAAAACCTTTTAGAAAACAGTTAAGTGAATTATTTCAAGTTAAGAAAGAAGATTATTCAAGTGAATATTTTGTTTATTCTAATAGTTTAGTTGAAGAAGAGTATAAAATATCTTCTCAATTTTTATCTAACCAGGACGATTCTGTATTTTTTAAAAAAATAACTTCAAAAAAATTAGCAACAAAAATCTCACGTGAAGATAATTTAGACCCTAATAGTTTAGGCTTAACTGCCGAAGAACGTTATCAACGTATCAACAGAATTGTAGATGCCGAAAAATATTTACTTATCGATGTAGTTAAAGAAATGGCAGCTGAATTGCCGATTCACAAAAGAGTAGATACAACTGAAATTAGAAAACTTATCGATAAAAATATCTCTAAATGGGATATTAAATCTGATTATGAATTCGGGATTTTTAGTAATGGCTTAAATACAAAAGTTCGTTCAGCAGATTTTAAGCTCAATTCACCTTCAACATACGGAATTCCAGTTTTTGGTTACAAAGACCAAGCTTCTGATTATCAGCTTTTCGTGAATTTTGAGGATAAAAATCAACAAATTTTATCTTCAATCGCCTTAATGGGCATACTCTCAATCTTATTTACATTAGTAATAGTCTTAGCATTTTCTACTGCAATTAGTCAATTAATTAAGCAACGTCAGATTTCACAAATTAAATCTGATTTCATTAATAACATGACGCACGAATTTAAAACACCAATTGCAACCATCAATTTAGCTTTAGACTCAGTTAAAAATCCTAAAATCGCTGAAAACACTGATGCTATTTCACGTTATATGAACATGATTCGTGAGGAGAATAAACGCATGCATGCTCAGGTTGAAAATGTATTGCGTATCTCTAAGCTTGAAAAAAATGAACTAGACATCAAAAAAGAAAAACAATCTCTACACGACTTAATACAGAAAGCTATACATCATGTAGATTTAATTGTTGAAAACAGACAAGGCTATATCAAATCACACTTAGAAGCTAGTCAATTCACAATCTTAGCAAATGAAACGCATTTAACTAATGTTATTGTTAACATATTAGATAATGCCATAAAATACTCTCCAGAATCTCCAAAAATTGATATTTATACCGAAGTGGTTAAACATTTTATTGTTTTAAGTATCAAAGATCAGGGATCAGGTATGAGTAAATCAACCCAGAAAAAAATCTTCCAAAAGTTTTATCGCGAACATACAGGTGATATTCATAATGTAAAGGGTCATGGTCTTGGTTTAGCTTACGTTAAACAAATTGTTGAAGACCACCAAGGTGAAATATCTGTATATAGTGAAAAAGGGCAAGGAAGTACATTTACAATTAAATTACCTTTAATATCTTAAAATTATGGAAACTGAAAACAAAAAAATTTTATTAGTAGAAGATGATCCAAACTTTGGAATTGTCTTAAAAGATTATTTAACAATGAATGAATATGAAGTCACTCATGCTAAAAACGGTATGGAAGGCTTTGAAAAATTCAAGAAAGGAAACTTTGATTTATGCATCTTAGATGTCATGATGCCATATAAAGATGGCTTTACTTTAGCTAAAGAAATAAGAGGTAAAAACGAAGATGTACCTATTATTTTCTTAACAGCAAAAGCAATGAAAGAAGATGTTTTGAAAGGCTATAAAGTTGGTGCTGATGACTATTTAAACAAGCCGTTTGATAGCGAAGTTTTATTGATGAAAATTAAAGCAATCATGCAGCGTAAAGCAACTGATAGTATTGCAGATAGCAAACAATTTGAATTTAAAATTGGAAACTTTCACCTAAATTCAAAGCTTAGATTTTTAACCTATAAAGATGAAGAGCCTATCAAGTTATCACCTAAAGAAAATGAACTTTTACGTCTGTTGGCTTTACATGAAAACGACTTGATGCCTAGAGAATTAGCTTTAACAAAAATTTGGAGAGACGACAACTACTTCACCTCTAGAAGTATGGATGTTTATATCGCCAAACTAAGAAAATACATGAAAAAAGACGATACCGTAGAAATTTTGAATATTCACGGTGAAGGCTTTAGATTAGTGGTTAAAGGCGAAGATGGTAAAAACGCTTAACCAACTAATTTTCAGTTTCTGAGTTCTAAAATTCAAGGTGACTTATATTCACCTTGAATTTTATCTTCAATATAGCTTAAAATTTTAGCTTTATCGTATTGATAATCAAACCATTCAACGCGGTCATCTTTTCGATACCAAGTTAACTGGCGCTTTGCAAATCGCCTTGTATTTCTTTTTATCAATCTTACAGCTTCATCAAAATCAATCTTCCCCTCAAAATATTCAAATAACTCTTTATAGCCTACTGTATTTAAGCTGTTCTGCTCTTTATACTTATAAACAGATTTTGCCTCGACTAATAACCCATTTTCAACCATTTGGTCAACACGTAAATTAATCCGGTTATAAATAATTTCTCGACTTGCCGTCAAGCCAATTAAAATTGAATTAAATTCTCGTTTGTTTTTATCTTTGGATAGATAATTAGAAAAAGCTTGACCAGAAGAACGAATTACACTTAAAGCTCTAATGACTCTTTGGGTATTTTGAATATCAGCTTGGGCGTAATAATTAGGGTCTTTAGCCTTTAGTTCTAGTTGAAGTTTCTCGAGGCCATATTTATCCAGTTCATGTTCAAGATTTGATTTTATCTTAGTTTCAACCTCAGGAAATTTATCTAAACCTTGAGTTATAGCTTTCTCATAAAGTCCGCTACCACCAACCATAACAACCACATCGTTTGTTTTAAAAAGCTTATTTAAGATTTCAATAGCATCTCGTTCAAAATCACCTACATTGTAAGTTTCTTTAACTGATATATGTTGAATAAAATGATGTTTTACGGCTTCTAATTCAATCGTTGAAGGAACCGCAGTACCTATGTTTAACTCTTTATAAAACTGTCGAGAATCTGAAGAAATAATTTCAGTTTCAAATACTTTTGCAATTTCAATAGCAAGTTTAGTTTTGCCTATTCCTGTAGGACCAACAATAGAAATAAGATATTTCGACTTTGGCATTAATCTGTTGGTGTTTTGTTTAGTGAATATCCGCAAGTTTGACAGAATTTTGCAGAGTCTTGATGTTGTTTTTCTCCACAGTTAAAACAAGATTGCGTATTTTTTGATTGTTTTTTACTTTGACTCACATATTCAGAACTAACAATTCCTGTAGGTACTGCAATAACGCCATAACCTAAAATCATAATTAAAGTTGCAATAAACTGCCCAAGTGGTGTTACGGGATGTATATCTCCAAATCCAACTGTGGTTAAGGTAACTATCGTCCAATAAATACTCACAGGAATAGAGGTGAAGCCATGTTCTGGACCTTCAATTAAGTACATTAGCGTTCCGGTGATAAACGAAATAATGATAACCGCATAGATAAAGATCATAATTTTAGGAAGACTGCTCTTAAGTGCTGCTGCTAAATTATTACTAGCGCCTATATATCTCGTAATTTTTAATATTCTAAATATTCTTAGTAACCGTAAGGCTCTTAACGTCATTAAGGCATAACTCGTTGAAAATAAGAAGGTTAAATATAAAGGCAATGTAGAAAGTAAGTCGACGACGCCATAAAAACTAAAAATATATTTAGACGGTTTTTTGATACTAATAATTCTTAAAATATATTCTATTGAAAATATTATAGTAATAACCCATTCGGCGATATAGAAAAAATCATGATATTGATCGTAAATAGACTGCACACTGTCCAGCATTACAAATAAAATGCTAAAGCTTATTACAATTAGCAACAACACATCAAAAGCTTTACCTGCTGGTGTGTCTGCTTCGTAAATTATTTCGTGTAACTTCTCTCTCCAATGCATCTCTTTACTTATTCTAAGGGTTCTATTTTAACATGTTTACCTTTTTTTCTTAAATAAGCTTGTAAAATATGCTTTGCATCTCGATCACTTTTTAAAGGAGTAAGTAATTCTTTTAGTATCTTGAATGATTTTTGGTGGTTAAGCTGAGTAAATGCATACCCCATTAATTCTCCTTTCTTAACGACAATGATCGATTTTTCATTGGGGTTTTTACCACGATCAACAATAATAAAACTGTTTTTTTCTAGACTAAACTTTTTAATGAAACTTGATGCATTTCTATTATAGTTTTCAGCTGATATTTTTTCGATGCAAGCACCCTCACATTTTTTAATACCGTAGCTAAAACATGGACCATTCGTTTGTTCAAGTCCTGATAATTTTGGACATAATTGAAACGCTTCAACTTGAGTAGCCATAAATTTTTTAGCCTGTTGAAGGTTTACAAAAGTGGTAATTAAGTCTTTTTGTTTGGTAGATTTGTGAATACTAAAATTAATGTAGGCTTTATGATCAGTGAATTGATAAAGCCCATAGTTAAAAATATCCTTCTTAAGTGCTTTGTTATATTTCGGTTTAAGACTTTTTATGCTGTGATTTTCTTTTAATAACGCTACAAGTTCATTACCTGTTAAGTCAAATGATATTGATGTTACTTCCTCTTGGATTTTACGAGATTTATGACTTTGGTTTGTGAAATGCTGCTGAACTCTTTTTTTTATGTTTTTGCTTTTACCAATATAAATTATTTCTCCTTCATCATTATAAAAATAATAAACACCAGTTTTGTTAGGTAAGTTGTCACTAAGCCTAATTAATTTTTTTGTTTTCTTTGTTTTTTTATGCGTGTTTATTAAAGAAGAAACTATTTTTTTATTTTGGTCTTTTTCTAATAAAAGTTCAAAAAGTTTAACAGTGGCTAAAGCATCACCACTAGCTCGATGCCTATTGGTAATTGGTATGCCTAAGGCTTTAACTAATTTCCCTAAGCTATAAGATTTTAAATCGGGTAAGAGTAACTCAGCAAGCTTTATAGTACATAAACTTTTACGCTCAAATTGATAGCCTAACCGGTCAAACTCCAGCTGAAGCATTCTAAAATCAAATTTAGCATTATGAGCTACAATGACGCAGTCTTCAGTTATTTCAATTATACGTTTCGCAATCTCGTAGAATTTTGGGGCATTTCGCAGCATTTCGTTATTAATACCTGTAAGACCAACAACAAAGGACTGAATTTTGCGTTCAGGATTTACAAGACTTATGAATTGATCGACAATTTCATGTCCATCATGCTTGTAAATAGCAATTTCAGTAATACCTTCTTCGTTGTATTTACCTCCTGTAGATTCTATGTCTAAGATTGCGTACAAATTCTAATTATAATTACGTTCACCAAATATAGAACTTCCAATTCGTACCATATTACTACCATAATTTAGGGCAATTTTATAATCGCCACTCATTCCCATTGATAAAATTTCAAATTTGTGTTTGGATTTAAGTTCATCATAAAAGTCTTTTAAAAACTTAAATTCACGATTAATTTGAGCTTCATCTTTTGTAAAAGTAGCCATTCCCATAAGGCCTTTTACATTAATATTAGCCATGTTTTTATAAGCTTCACTTTCTAGTAAATCTATGGCTTGATCTTTAGACATGCCATACTTTGTATCTTCTTCGGCAATTTTTATTTGTAATAAACAATCAATAACGCGATTGTGTTCTTTAGCACGTTTATTTAGCTCTTTTAATAGCTTGAGTTTATGTACGGCATGAACTAAATCGACATAGCTTGCCATGTATTTTACTTTATTAGTTTGTACATGACCTATCATATGCCATTTGATGTCTTTTGGAAGCGACTCTTGTTTTTGGGTCATTTCCTGAATTTTATTTTCGCCAAATACACGTTGGCCAGCATTGTAAGCTTCTAATAAATCACTTTCTGGTTTGGTTTTAGAAACGGCCACAAGACAAACTTCTGTGCCAAGCTCATCTTGAAAGGATTTGATGTTTTGTTGAATTGAAAAAGCCATAACTTATTTTTTAAAATTCGTAAATACAAATTCCACTTCTTAATTTTGGATCGATATAAGTTGTTTTTGGTGGCATTATCAAGCCTTCATCAGCAATGGTTTTAATCTCGTTAACTGATGTTGGAAACATCCCAAACCCAACTGCATAGTCGCCTTGGTCAACAGCACCTTTAACATAAGCCATATCTTTTTGACCTTGTACATAAGCAATGCGTTTATCATTTCTTAAGTCTTTTATACCTAAAATCGGATTTAATATTGTGTCATATAAAACTTGTGCATCCAATTCGGAAAGTGCATCAGTAAATTTATAGGCCTTTTTTCTGAGAATTAAAGAATAAAATTCACCTTCAAGATACATGCTAAATTCGTTTTTAGATGAAGGTTTAAAATAATCTTGCCCGCGATTTTCTATTTTGTAATATTCATCTAAAGCAATTAAAAAACTTTCGGGATCAAGATTATTGAGTGATGAAACTAAACGGTTAAACTCAAATATTTTAAGTTGATTTTCTGGAATTAAATAACTCATAAAGTAATTATAAGCTTCGTTTCCAGTATGTTTAGGATTAGCCTTTTCAAGGTCTTGCTTCAATGCAATTGAAGAACTGCTTCTATGATGGCCATCTGCAATATAAAAACAATCGGTTTGCTGACAAGCTTTTTGAATTGAATTGATATCTTCTTCATTTGAAATCAACCATAAATAATGAGTTTCTCTTGAAGTTGTTGTAAATTCATATTCAGCTCGCTCTTGCATTAATTTCTGAGAAATTTGCTCAATAACTTCATTTTGTTTGTAAGTCAATAAAACGGGGTCAGCATTAAAACGAACAGTTTTAAGGTAATCTTTAAAAACATCTACCTTTTCAGCTATTGTATCTTCATGTTTTTTAATAGCGCCTTGTTCATAATCTTCTACTGAAGCCGCACCAACAATGCCAATAAACTCAGTTTGATGCCGATAAACGATTTTATGTAAGTAAAAAAGTGGTTTTTTGTCTTTTATAAAATTTCCATCTTCCTTAAATTCTTCATATCTATTTTTAACCAAGTTAAAGCGTTGAGGGCCAGAAATTTCTTTATGATATTTATAGCCAGGATTTACAATATGTAAAAATGAAAAAGGATTATGGTCTAACCTTGCCTCACGTTCGGCTTTAGAGTAAGTTTCATAGGTACGTGAGGCAATTAGACCAACCTTATCACGTGTAGGTCTTGATGCTTTAAATGGTTTAAAAATAGGCATTTATTTAAATTGACTAGATACGACTTCAGCTTTTTTTGATGCACTGTAATCATAAAAGCCTTCACCTGATTTTACGCCTAATTTGCCTGCTCTAACCATGTTAACTAATAGAGGACAAGGTGCATATTTTGGATTTTTAAATCCATCATACATTACTTCTAATATAGAAAGGCATACGTCAAGCCCAATGAAGTCAGCTAATTGTAATGGTCCCATCGGGTGAGCCATACCAAGTTTCATTACAGTGTCGATTTCTTTAACACCAGCCACGTTATTGTATAAAGTTTCAATTGCTTCATTTAGCATTGGCATTAAAATTCGGTTGGCAACAAAACCTGGGTAATCGTTAACCTCTGTTGGTACTTTCTTCAGCTTTTTAGCTATTTCAACTACAATTTGATTAGTTTCATCACTGGTATTATAACCACGAATAATTTCAACTAATTTCATAATTGGCACTGGATTCATAAAATGCATTCCAATGACTTGTTCAGATCTTTTTGTGACAGCTGCGATTTTTGTAATCGGAATCGAACTTGTATTTGTTGCTAATATGGTATCGTCTGGGCAAATTTCATCTAATTGCTTAAATAAATCCAGTTTAATGGCTTCATTTTCAGTGGCTGCTTCTACTACTAAGCCTGCATATTCTGCGCCTTTGGCAAGATCTGTATAAAGCGTAATGTTGGCTAATGTTTCATTTTTATCGCTTTCACTGATTTTCTCTTTTGCAAGCATTCGGTCTAAATTTTTAGTAATTGTTGCAAGACCTTTATCTAAATTTTCCTGAGAAACATCAATTAAACTAACTTTATACCCAAATTGTGCAAAAGTGTGTGCGATGCCGTTTCCCATAGAACCGGCTCCAATAACAGCTATATTTTTCATAAGTATTGTGTTTTTAGATTAATTATCAAATGCGTTTATTATTTGTTTGGCAATTCTTAAAGCTTCTGTGCCTTGCTCAAGACTAACTATTGGTGGTGTATTGTTATTAATAGCATCTGCAAAGGTTTCGAGTTCATCAAGAATAGCATTGTTTTGGTCGACTTTTGGATTTTCAAAATAGATTTGTTTTTTGACGCCTTCAGCATTTTGTAAAATCATATCAAAATCACCAGGGTTTTTAGGCGCATCTTTCATGCGAACAACTTCTGTTTTTTTCTCTAAAAAATCTACCGAGACATAAGCATCTTTTTGAAAAAAGCGTGATTTTCTCATATTTTTAAGCGAAATGCGACTAGCCGTTAAGTTTGCTACACAGCCATTTTCAAATTGAATTCTAGCATTTGCAATATCAGGTGTGTCAGAAATTACTGAAACTCCACTGGCATTAATATGTTTTACAGGTGATTTAACAACACTTAAAATGGCATCAATGTCATGTATCATTAAATCTAGAACAACAGGTACATCAGTTCCTCTTGGATTAAACTCGGCTAAACGATGAGTTTCAATAAACATAGGGTTGTTAAAGCTTGGTAAAGCCGCTCTAAAAGCTGGATTAAAACGTTCTACATGTCCTACTTGACCTTTAACTTGATATTTTTTTGCTAAATCGATGAGCTGTTCAGCTTCTTTAACTGTATTTGTAATCGGTTTTTCGATAAAAATATGCTTACCAGCTTCAATGCATTGCTTGGCAACTTCAAAATGGGCTAAGGTCGGTGTTACAATATCAATAACATCTACAGTTTTAATAAGGTCATTTAATGTTTCAAAGTTTTTATATCCAAATTCTTTTGAAACTTTTTCAGCAGTTTCTTTATTAGGATCAAAAAAACCAACTAATTCATATTTATTCGAGGCTTTTAATAAGCGTAAATGAATTTTCCCTAAATGCCCAGAACCGAGCACACCAACTTTTAACATAAACTAAGTTTTACGACAAAAATAGTATTTCTTTTGAGATTTCTTGTTCATATCATAATTCAATAGCGCATTTTAAGAAGGCTTTAATTAAATTTATGATTATGCCTTATTTACCATCTTTATAAATCATTTTATATATGTTTTTTCTGTTTTAGGATTGCGTTAAATTAATTTCATGATTGAAATTTTCTTTTCTATTTTTACAAAACCCTTAATCGATTCTAGTGAAAGATAATTTTAGGCAGCAAGGTAAACGTAAGCAACTCGTAAAGTTGTTAGAAGAAAAAGGAATAACCAACAAAAATGTACTTAATGCGATTAATGTGATACCAAGACATTTATTTATGGATAGTAGTTTTGAGGATCATGCCTATCAAGATAAAGCTTTTCCAATAGCTGCTGGACAAACCATTTCGCAGCCTTATACAGTTGCCTTTCAGTCTGAATTATTAAACCTTAAACCTAATGATAAAGTATTAGAAATTGGTACTGGAAGTGGTTATCAAACTGCTGTTTTGTGCGAATTAGGGGCAAAAGTTTTTACGATTGAGCGTCAACAAGAGTTATATAAAAAAACTAGTAAATTTTTAGCTCAACTAGGCTACAGACCTAAGTATATTAGTTTTGGTGATGGTTACAAGGGTTTACCAAATTATGCACCTTTTGACCAAATAATTGTAACTGCCGGAGCACCTTTTATTCCGAAACCTCTACTAGCTCAGTTAAAAATAGGTGGTAGGCTTGTGATTCCTGTTGGTGAAGACCCTCAAATCATGAACCGACTAACGAGAACATCTGCAAAAGCATTTGAAAAGGAAAGTTTTGGTGAATTTAGGTTTGTTCCTTTACTTGAAAATAAAAGCTAATGCGTTATTTTGTTTTGCTATCATTCCTCTTTATTAGTTTAAGCTGCTTTGCACAAAGTTATGAGTCTTATCGGGTTGGTAACTCAGAAAATATTGACATTACACCAACTTTTGGTGTCTGTTTAATGGGTGGTGGCACAGAAAATGACAATGCCATGCAATGGTTTTTAAATTTGGCAAATTCTGGTGATGTTTTAGTTTTACGTACAAGTGGTAGTGATGCTTATAATACCTATTTTTATAATGAATTGGGAGTCACTTTAAATTCAGTCGAGACTTTGGTGATTTCTAGCAGTCAAGCTTCTCAAGAAAATTATATTATTAATAGGATTAACCAAGCTGAAGCGATTTGGTTTGCTGGAGGAAATCAATCTAATTATCTTGATTTTTTTAAGTCTAATGCCATTAATGAAGCGATTAATCATCATATTAATATTAAACAGGGTGCTATAGGAGGTACAAGTGCAGGTATGGCCATTTTAGGAGATTATTACTTCTCTGCATCTAATGGTACAGTTACATCTTCTGAGGCATTATTTAACCCATATCATCCCAATATCAGCTTAGGTGAAAGCGATTTTTTAAATATACCTATATTAGAGACAACAATTACAGATACGCATTTTGACAACCCTGACCGTAAAGGTCGCTTATCAGTTTTTTTGGCTCGCTTGTTATTAAATAACCCTAATACATCAGTAAAAGGAATTGCTGCTGAAGAGTTTACGGCTATTTGTATAGATCAAAATGCTATGGCTAAGGTTTATGGTGATTATCCTGAGTTTGAAGATTACGCTTATTTTATACAAACCAATTGTGAACTTACACCACCAGAAACTATAGAACAAAATGAAGCCATCACTTGGAGTGTAAATCAGTCTGCGATAGATGTTATTAAAATTCCAGCGACACCAACAGGAACTTACCAATTAGATTTAAATGATTGGCAAACTTCTAATTGGTTAACTTGGGAGCATTGGTATATAAATGATGGAAACTTCAACTTTTCTAGTTCATCACCAAGAAATTGTACTCAACTTTCGGTAGATAATTTTACTGCAAACCAAGTTAAAGCTTATCCCAATCCTTTTTTAGAATATGTGTACTTAAATTTACCTGCTAGTTACAAAATTAAATCAGTTTATAATTCTAAAGGTCAAATTGTTAAACACACTTTTTTAGGTAAACAATTGCGGTTAAACTCACAATCTAAAGGAGTTTACTACGTTTGTATTGAATCTAACTCTGGTGAAATTAGCTATCTTAGTCTTTTAAAACACTAACTTTTGAAGAAATTACGGTCTTTATTTAATCGTTCTGAACTACTAAAAGTTGGTACAACAAACTCTGTATCTTTATTGATTAAGTTAATTTCAGCTTTTATCACTTCTAAATTAACGGCAATATTTTTAGGTTCAACAGGGATTAGTTTATTAGGAAATTGGCGCAATGCAACAGAGTTAATTCAAAAAATTAGTACAGGAAGCATTCATAATGCGGTTATTAAGTACGCTGCAGATTCACAAACTTCTGTACAAGAATCGAAAGCATTTCAGTCAACTTTATTTTATATCAGTTGTGCAATTTGTGCCCTTGTCATGCTTACATGTTTCATCTTTGCAGATGCGATTAACAATTTTGTTTTTATTCAGCAAAACCATAGCGACTTAATTAGAATCTTAGCTTTTGTATTGCCGCTATATGTGATTAATATTCATTTACAATCTATTTTAAAAGCCTATCAAAAATTTAATACAGTTGTTAAAATCAATATTTTCGGGCATATATTTAATTTATTGTTTTTTATAACTTGTCTCTATTTTTATGGTCTTAAAGGTGCTTTGTTAAGTGTTGCAATTGTCCCTTGTTTACTTGGACTTTATAGCATTTATGTTGCTTATAAATCTAATCTGGTTTTTTATAAATTTCAATTTTCTGAAGTTAAAAAAATCTATGTGTTAGGATTTAGAGATTATGCATTCATGACTATAATATCAACCTTAATTTTTCCGTTAACCTATTTAAATATTCGAAATTTACTTGTAGATGAATTAAGCTTAGAAGCTTCTGGATATTGGGAAGCTATGTTTAGAATTTCAACACTTTATATCACCTTTGCTATTTCATTAATCAATTTAATGATTTTACCAAAATTAGCTAACTCTAAAACAGTAAAAGATTTTAGACAAATTGTATTTCAGTTTTATAAACAATTTATGCCTTTTTTTATTGTTGGATTAGTACTTGTTTTTTTTCTTAAAGGTTATATTGTAAAAATTGTTCTCACAAAAGAATTTTTACCAACAACACAACTATTTTTATGGCAAGAAGTTGGTGATTTATTTCGTGTTTTGGCTTTGGTTTTAGTTGCTCAGTTTCACGCAAAAAAAATGATATGGCATTACGTAATCACTGATGTTTTACTAGCATTTAGCTTGTATTTTTCAACATTTTTATTGATCAATCAATTTGGTTTAAAATCTGCTGTTATTGGTCATACCATAAGTTATGCGGCTTATTTTTTAATAATTCTAATTATATTTAAAAGCACTTTATTTGCTCATAAGTCGATATGAAATTTGTAAAACACCTTAGTTTTTGGATTCTACCAGCTTTATTAGTTAATACTATAGAACTGATTTACTATGAATTTGATACGTATTTGATTCAAAATTTAGTAGAAAATTTGAGCATTGGCTTAGTGTTGTGTTTAATCGTTGAAGTATTTAAAAACAGGTTGAAGTCATTTCTGTTAATAGCAATTTATGCTTTTCATTTAAGCTTTATAGCTTTAGAAAGCCTTTTTTATGCCAGTTTCAATACATTTTTTAGTGCATCTGCGATTTATATTTTTTTAGAAACCAACCAAGCCGAAGCACAAGAATTTATCAATACCTATGTTAGTTTTAACTTAATTGCAGTAATTCTTGTAATCGTTATTTTAAGTTTTTCGTATCAAAAATTTGGCTTATTAAAAAAAGCTTCATTTTTCTCAAAACACAAACCACTAAGCTTAATACTATCTTTTATTATTTTACTAATATTAAAGTTTACTGGATACATCGTACCAAATTTTACTTATATTACAACTAGGAGCGTAGTTAAATACTATGTTGAAAGTCAAAAATTTAAAGATTTAAAAATTAGTCAACCTATATCGCCAGATTTTCAAGTTACTTCAAAATTGAATGATGATGCCCAAACTTATGTTTTAGTTATAGGTGAATCAACTACAAGATCGGCTTTAGGGATTTATGGTAATAGTAGAAACACAACACCTAAACTAAGTCAACTTTCATCTGAATTAGAGATCTACAACAATGTTATTAGCTCGCAAACTCATACTATAGAAGCTTTAAGAGAAAGCTTAACATTAAATCACTTAAAAGCAGCACAAGATATTTCTATATTACAGCTTATGAATAAAGCTGGTTTTAAAACGTTTTGGTTATCTAACCAACGTCCAGTAGGTTTACACGAAACATTATTAACAAAAATTTCTTTAGCAGCAGATGAAGTTGTTTATACAAATACTGCAAAATGGGGAAGTAAAACACCTTTAGATGAAGTTCTATTGCCCTATTTAGAAAAGGCATTAAACGATTCTGCTCAAAAAAAATTTATTGTTTTAAACTTATTGGCTACACATAACGAATACCAAAAGCGGTATCCACCAAATTTTGAAACTTTCACCAATCCACCTGAAACTAAGTTTCCTTCAACCGAAGCCTATCAAAAAATTAATGCGTATCATAATTCGGTTGTATATGTAGACTATTTATTGAATGAGATAATTACAAAAGTTAAAGCTAAAGATGCACTCAGTTATGTTTTATATTTTTCAGATCACGGTGACGAAGTTTATAAAGATGAAAACTTTATAGGCCATAATGATGGTTATAAAGCTACTGCTTCTATGTTCGAAATACCTTTCTTTTTATGGCAATCTAACAAATATAAGCAACTAAATAACTTAAATATCGCAGTAGATCGACCTTATGTTATGCGAGATTTCATCCATTCATTTATAGACTTATCTCATTTAAAATTTGATGCCTATCATCCTGAAAAGAGTATCTTTTCTAAAGACTTTAAAGTTAATAATGATCGTGTTGTTGGCAAATCAATTCATTATGACAAAGCATTTAAAAATTGAATTATACAGCAAATGACATATCGTTTTTAATTTCAACCATGAATAAGTCTAAACTTGATTTTTTAGACGATATGTTTCCGTTTCATGATTGGCAAAACTTAAACTTAGTTATTGTTAATCAAAGTAAAACCCAAGAATTACAATCTTCTTTCAACAATCACTGTATTATAAACTCAACTGAATTTGGTTTAAGTAAAAGCCGAAATCTAGCTTTAGCGCATTGTAAAACAAACTTTGCAGTTATCGCTGATGATGATGTTATTTATGAACCAGATTGTTTGATAAATTATATTGAAGCTATTAACACAGTTCAAGATGTAGCTTTATTCTCTTTTCAGATGCGAAACGCTAATCATAAACCCGCCAAAAAATATCCTAAGACTTCGTGTTTGTTTCGTAGAGCACCAAAAAAATTTAAAGCTTCTTCAGTTGAAATGCTTTTAAATATGAAGCTCACAAAACTAAACCATCTAAAATTTGATCCCTTATTTGGTTTAGGCGCTGTTTTTAAATGTGGAGAAGATGAGGTTTTTTTAAATGAAATCTTATCAAAAAAACTGCGTTGGTATTTTATTAATAAAATAGTTTTGAAGCATCCAGAACAAAGTACAGGTCAAAAACAACATGAATTAAATTACATCACCACTAAAACCGTTTTAAAATATAGAACTTACGGTAAATTTGTTTACTTATGGCTTTTTAAATTTTTGTTTTATTTATTAAGGAATAATTATATAAATTATACTGAAGTTCCACAGACATTTAGAGCATGTCAAAAAGCAATTAGTCTTTATAAATCTTTAGAACGTAAAGAAATGTAATGCTGTAATTTCATTAAATCTAAAGCTATTAGCTTAGGCTTTGAAGATTTTAAATTTCGCTTTAAAATGGGTTTGATTACATAAATTATAGCGTTGAAAACTCTAGTTAACTTATAATTAATTAATTTTTGGTAAACCTGTTGAAGCCTAGTATGTGTCATTGAAATTTCTGCTTTACGCTCAAATTCAACTAAATTAGTAACGGCTTGAAGGCTTTTTTTTAAAAATGCTTGATTATCATTTAAACCTTTATGAAATACAGGATTATCAATTTGTAATACTTGAATTTTTAGTTGCTTTAATTTATAGCTAAATACCAAATCGTAACCATATTTATTAGTTTGATTTGTGTTTAAATTAAGGAAAACTGATTTTTTAATAATGAAGTTTTGCGATGTGAAATTCAAGTAGGGATTTTTCAAACGTTCTTTTAGACTTTTAGCTTCTCGATGCTTTCCGAACTTATAATGAAGTATTTTAGAACTATCAATTAATTGGTAATCATAAGAATTTCCGCCGTAAATCAAACCAAAATCTTCATTAAGAAATTTTAGGTATTTCTGAAGGAAATGAGGTTGAACTGGTAATACATCAGCATCTAAAAAAAGTAAATTTTCAAATTGAGCTGCTTCTGCTAAACTTTGTCGTGACTTAGTTCGTCCTAAGTTGGTTTTGTTTTGTAAGTAGGTGAGGTGTTCATCATCACTCAGCTTCTTATTTACTGTGTTGTAAGAGTGCTTACCATCATCTAAAACTATAATTTCAACATTATTTTTAAGCGTATCAATTTGTTTTTGAAGCGCTTGAACTAATGCTGTAACATTATAATTATAACAGGGAATTAAAATACTTAGCATAAAAAGAACTCAAGCTGGTTTTAAACAGCTTGAGTTGATTTTTTAATTAGAATCTGGTATTGGAAAACCACGATCACGCATTAAGGCGTCAATTTTTGCATCACGACCTCTAAATTTTCTAAAAGCCTCAACAGGGTCTATGGCATTGCGAGGTTCAAATAAATATTTTACTAATTTTTCAGAAAGTGCAGTGTCATAAAAACCTCCATCAGCTTCTGCAAAAGCTTCGGCAGCATCTGAGGTTAATACATCTGCCCATAAGTAACCATAATAACCTGTAGCATATCCTTCACCTGAAAATACATGGCCAAAATGTGGTGTACGATGGCGCATGACAATTTCATCGGGCATACCAATAGCTTTAAGTGTTTCTTTTTCAAATTCGCGTGGGTTGATGCTTTTAGGATCTGTGGTATGATATTTCATATCCATAATAGCAGATGCTAGAAACTCTGTTGAAGCAAAGCCTTGATTAAATGTAGATGCTTTTTTAATTTTAGCAACTAAGGTCTTAGGCATTGGTTTGCCAGTCTTATAATGTTTTAAAAATTGATTAATTACTTCATCAGTAGATAGCCAACGCTCAAGTAGTTGTGATTGGAATTCTGTGTAATCACGAACACCACCATTTAAAGTTGGGTATTTTACATTTGAACTTAGAAAATGTAACGCATGACCAAATTCGTGGAAAAAAGTTTCAGCATCATCCCATGATACTAAGATAGGTTCACCTTCTTTAGCTTCAACAAAGTTTGAATTATTTGAGGCTAATACGTTGGTTTCGCCATCAAATGAGGTGTAAGACCGATAAGTTGTAGCCCATGCGCCAGACCGCTTTCCTTTTCTAGCATAAGGATCTAAATAAAATAAACCAACATGAGTACCATCTGATAATTTGGTAACTTCATAAACTTTAACATCTTCATGAAATACAGGAACGCTACCATCTCTAATTTCTTCAAATTTAAAATCGAATAAACGACCAGCTACATAAAATATAGCATCTGTAAGGTTTTCGAGAACCAAATATTCTTTAACCTCATCAGAATCTAAATTATATTTTTTTTGTCGTACTTTTTCTGCGTAAAATCTATAATCCCAGGGTTTTATCTTAATGTTTTTACCTTCATTCTTAGCAACCTCTTGCATGTCTGCAACTTCTTCTTCAACTCTTGCGATTGCAGCTGGCCAAACCTCCATTAATAATTTCATTGCGTTTTCAGGATTTTTAGCCATGCGGTCTTGCAAACGCCATTCTGCATAATTTTCATACCCGAGTAGTTCAACTCTTTCATCACGTAATGTTAGTATTTGTTTTACTAGATCGTTATTGTCATATTCGTCTTTATTATCACCACGTGAATAATAATTTTCCCAAACTTGTTGTCTTAATTTACGATTTGTTGAGTAAGTTAAAAACGGATCCATAGACGAACGTGTGTTAGTGATGGCAAATAAATTGGGTTGATCACGTTCTTCAGCGGCTTTTTTAGCGGCACTTACAAATGATTTTGGTAAGCCGTCTAATTGAGTACTGTCTAAATAAGTGACATAGTTTTCTTCGTCATGTAACACGTTGTTAGAAAACTGCGTGTATAGCTTTGCTAATTCTTTATTGATAGCGGCATAGCGTTTTTTGTCTTCTTCATTTAGGTTGGCACCACGCATTTCAAAGTTTTTGTAAATTAAGTCGACAACACGTTGCTGTTGTGGTTTAAGCGGCTTTTTTTGACTTTTTTCAAAAACGGTTTTAATACGTTGAAATAAGGCTTTATTTTGATTGATTTTAGAGGAGTAATCAGAGATTTTAGGTGATAGTTTTTCTTGTACAGCTCTAAACTCAGGGCTAGATTTATTACTGCTCCAAATGCCATAGTAAGTGTAAACACGATCAATAACTTTACCTGAACGCTCCATTGCTGCAATGGTATTTTCGAAGTTAGCAGGCTCGGGATTTTGAGCAATTGCTTCTATTTCTTTAAGATGTATTTCTATGGCTTTGTCCATAGCTTCTTCAAGTTCTTCAACCTTCATTTGGTTGAAAGCTGGTACGCCTTGATATGGGCCATCCCAGGCTTGTAATAATGTGTTAGTACTCATTTCAGGTTCATCTTTATTGGCTTCATTTTTACATGCGGTTAAGCCAAGGCCTAAGGCTAAAATGATAATTGTATTTTTTGAGATTTTCATATCTAAACTTGTTTTTGTGTTTTTTGGACGACTTCAAATACTTTTTGGCCATCACATTTAAGAGTTTTAGAAGGATACTTCAATAAAAGTGCGTAATCATGAGTAGCCATCAAAATTGTATTTCCGTTTTTATTAATTTGCTGTAAAACTTCCATAACTTCAATCGAAGTTTGTGGGTCAAGGTTTCCAGTTGGTTCATCGGCTAAAATGAGTTCTGGATCGTTTAGTAAAGCTCTGGCAATAGCGATGCGTTGTTGCTCACCACCTGAGAGTTGGTAAGGAAACTTGAAATTTTTTGTGCGCATGCCAACTTTTTCAAGAACTTCATCAATTTTTTGTTCCATTTCTTGTTTGTTTTTCCAACCAGTGGCTTTTAAAACAAACCATAAGTTATCTTTAATTGTGCGGTCATTTAACAATTTAAAATCTTGAAATACAACACCTAACTTTCTTCTTAGTTGCGGAATTTGCTTTTCTTTTAGTTTTCTCAAATCAATATTAACAATGTGTCCGCTACCATGATTTAGAGGTAAATCGCCATAAAGCGTTTTCATAAAACTACTCTTACCAGTACCAGTTTTACCAATTAAATATACAAATTCGCCTTTATTGATGCTAATGTTAACTTCAGATAGAATAAGGCTTTCACGCTGGTATATACTTGCATTTTTTAACTCTAAAATAGTTGAAGACATAAGTTATATTTTAAAATTTAAAGATACTATTAATTTATGGAGTCTAAAATAAAAGTATGAACTGAAAACTGTTATTCATTACATTAAAGATTAATGTTTATTGCATAATTAAGTCTGTCCGGTGACGTTATATAAACGTAGAGTTTTATCTTTGATTTTTAAATATTGGTTTATGCGATTTATAAAATATGTCATTGTTTTAGCACTAATTTGGAATAACTTTAGTTTTGCTCAGCAAACTAAGCAGTATACAAGTAACTTGGCTGAATATCAAAAAGCAGTAGAGTTTTATGATCAAAATTATTACAAACTTGCACTAGATAAATTTAATAGCCTTGAGACGCAAAGAAGTTCTGTCTTAGCTTCAAATATTGCATATTATAAAGCAAGTGCTTCAGTACGTTTAGGCTTACCTAATAGTGATCAATTAATGCTTGATTTTGTAAAACATTACCCTCAAAGCAACAAACGTAAAATAGCCTTTTTAAGTGTTGCTAATTTTTATTTTGAGTCAGGTGATTATAGGTCAGCAAAAAAATGGTTTACTCAAGTTGACCAAAGTGTCTTGAATTTTGATAATAAAGATCAGTTTTATTTTAATTACGCCTACACGCTTTTTAAAACTAAAAATTTTAAACAAGCAAAAGCTTATTTTAATCGAGTTAGGAACCATAAAACTTATGGCGCTCAAGCTAAATATTACATTGGTTATATGGCCTATCAAGATAATAACTATGAAGATGCCAATACCTTATTTAATCAAGCTAAAGAAAATGGACTTAAGGGCAATAACTTATCTTACTTTCAAAGTGACATGAATTTCAAGTTAGGTAAATTTCAAAAAGCTATTGATTTAGGCCTCGAGCAACTCCCAAAATCTAATGTCCTAGAAAGATCTCAACTCAATAAAATTGTTGGAGAAAGTTATTTTAACCTTAAGGAATACAGTAAAGCTATTGATTATCTAAAAAATTACAAAGGAAAACGTGGTAAGTGGAATAATACCGATTATTATCAACTCGGTTTTGCTTATTATAAAGTTGAACAATATCAAAAAGCTATTAGTGAGTTTAATAAAATTATTGATGGTAAAGATTTTGTGGCTCAAAATGCCTATTACCATTTAGCTCAAGCTTATTTAAAAACTAATAAAAAAACACAAGCACTAAATGCTTTTAAAAATGCTTCTGAAATGCCCTTTAATGATAAAATTAAAGAAGATGCTTTTTTAAATTACGCTAAGTTAAGTTACGAGATAGGTAATACTTATAAGCCAGTGCCACAAGTATTAAAATCTTTCTTAGAAGCATATCCACAATCTGAAGCTTCAACTGAAATAGGAGAATTATTAATAAACTCTTATATTACCTCAAAACAGTTTAAAGAAGCCATAAACATGTTAGAAGGTAGTAATGCTTTCAAAAACAAAAAGGCTTACCAAAAAGTGGCGTATTTATATGGGGTTGAGCTATTTCAAGCAGGTGAATATGCAAAAGCGAAAGTCTATTTTCAAAAATCCTTAGATGAAAGAATTGATTCTGAGTTAATTGCTAAAGCCACCTATTGGAATGCTGAAATTGATTATTTATTTAACAATTTTAAAGAGGCACTAGTAGGCTATAAAGCGTTTAAAGGCATGTCTAGTGCAAAATCCTTAAAATCGATTTACCCTAAAATTGACTACAATATTGGTTACACCTATTTTAAACTTAAAGATTATGCTCAAGCAAGAATAGCCTTTAAAACATTTACCGACTTAAATTCGGCAACAGCTGAAGTATATGATGCTTATGTAAGACTTGGTGATGCAAACTTTGCTGAAGGCGATTATTGGCCTGCAATGGAAGCCTACAATAAAGCTATTGCGATGAACCAGTTTAAAAGTGATTATGCCTTTTTTCAAAAAGCTTACAGCTATGGTTTTGTAAATAAAAATGATCGAAAAATTGAAGAACTTAATAAATTCATTAATCAATATCCAAAATCAATTTATGTTGACGATGCACTATACTTTTTAGCCAATACCTATGCTAACGAGTCTAATTCTAAGCAAGCTATTTCTACTTATCAACAATTAATTTCAAGTTATCCAGCAAGCGCATATCAAGCTAAAGCTCAGTCTCAGCTTGGTTTAGTTTACTATAATCAAGGTCAAAATAATAAGGCTTTAAAACAATTAAAACAATTAGTTGAAAAGTTTCCAAATTCTAAGGAAGCCTTACAAGCTGTACAAACGGTCAGGCTTATTTATATAGATTTAGGTCAAACTGAAGCTTATGCATCTTGGGTAAAACAACTCGATTTTGTTGATGTAGCAGATGCAGATATTGATAATGCTACTTACGAATCTGCAGAAAATAAATTTTTAGAAAACAATGTTGATGCTGCCATTAAAGGATTTAAGAAATACCTAAATCAATTTCCAAAAGGTATTCACACACTAAATGCAAATTTTTATTTAGCACAATTATTGTATGACCAAGAAGAAAAAGAAGAATCTAAAAAACACTACCAATATGTAATCGAGTCGAGTAGTAGTGAATTTACAGAAGAGTCATTAAGAAAATTATCTACGATTTATTTATCTGAAGATAATTATACAGAAGCGATTCCACTTTTAAAACGTCTTGAAAATGAAGCTAATTTCACTCAAAATATAGTTTTTGCTCAAACTAATTTAATGAAAGCTTCTTATCAAACAAAACAATATACAGATGCTATTAAATATGCAGATTTAATTTTAGACTTGCCTAATATTGATAAAGATATTATAGCAGATGCAAAACTGTTTACAGCTCGTTCAGCTATTAAACTCGATCAATTACAGCGAGCAAAGTTAGCCTATCAAGATGTTGAAGCTATGGCTTCTGGTCAATTAAAAGCTGAAGCATTATACTACAATGCTTACTTTTTAAATCAAGATGGTAGATATGAGGCGTCAAATGAAGTTATTCAAAATATTACCAAAAACTTTGCCCAATACAAGCAATATAGCATAAAAGCATTTTATATCATGGCAAAGAATTATTATGCTTTAGGAGATGCTTATCAAGCAACTTATATTTTAGAAAATATAATTAAAAATTTTGGTGAGAGTTTCCCGAATATAAAGCAAGATGCAGAAGCGACTTTAGCTGAAATTAAAGAAGAAGAAGCTAAAACTAATGCTTCAATTGAAGTTAATAAAACTTCAACTGAAAATAAAGATGACTCAGTTGAAGAAAGTGTCCCATCATCTGAAGGTAATAACTAAAATTGTAACTCATATATTTTAAGTTAAAACACTTTCTGCTTTTAGATAAATAAATTTTACCAACTAATAAAATCAACAAAGCCGCTAAATTAGCGGCTTTGCCATATCAATCATTAAAAACGAATAATTATGTTACAATTATTCAGTACAAATATAGTTAACCTAAATATTTCTTTAAAATTGAACTTCTAGATGTATGGCGAAGACGTCTAACGCCTTTTTCTTTAATTTGTCTAACGCGCTCACGCGTTAAACCAAAGGTTTGACCAATTTCTTCAAGTGTCATAGGCTGTTGATTGCCTAAACCAAAAAATAATCGAATAACATCGGCTTCACGCTGCGTTAAAGTGTCTAAAGAACGTTCAATTTCAGTTTGTAAAGACTCTTGAATCAATTCTTGATCTGGATTTGGAGATTCACCATAATCTAAAACATGGTATAAGTTAGAGTCTTCACCATCTTTTAAAGGTGCATCCATAGAGATGTGTCTTCCAGAATTTTTTAGTGATTCTTTTACATCACTAACTGTCATTTCAAGTTCTTTAGCGATTTCTTCTGGGCTTGGAGGTCTTTGATGGCGTTGCTCTAAAATGGCAAAGGTCTTATTAATTTTGTTTATTGACCCAATTTTGTTAAGCGGTAATCTAACTACTCGAGATTGTTCAGCTAAAGCAGATAAAATAGATTGTCTAATCCACCAAACAGCGTAAGAAATGAATTTAAAACCTCTTGTTTCATCAAACCTTTTGGCAGCTTTTATTAGTCCCAAATTACCTTCGTTAATTAAATCGGGTAGAGTTAAGCCTTGATTTTGATATTGCTTAGAAACTGATACCACAAAGCGAAGGTTAGCTTTAGTTAATTTTTCTAAAGCTCTGTCGTCACCAGCTTTAATGCGTTGTGCTAATTCAACTTCTTCCTCGGCTGTAATTAAGTCTACTTTACCAATTTCTTGTAAATACTTATCAAGTGAAGCTGTTTCACGATTGGTAACTTGTTTGGTGATTTTTAGTTGTCTCATTTAAAATAAAACGAAATTAATGGGTTATTATGTTTTATATTTTACGTTACCATGTTTCAAAATGTTACAAAACATATTAATTTTTAAATAAAAAAAGCGCAACTGCTTTATTGGTTGCGCTTTATAACAAATAAATTTTGAAACTATTGTCTAATATGGCCGTCGCCCCAAACGTAATATTTATTAGTAACAAGTTGTTTTAATCCTAATGGACCGCGATGATGTAGTTTATCTGTAGAAATTGCTAACTCAGCACCTACACCCATTTGCCCACCATCAGTAAAACGAGATGAAGCGTTTTGATAAACCGCAGCACTATCTATTTGTTGCATAAATGCCATCGCTTCTTCATTATCTTCAGTCATAATAACGGATGAATGACCACCTGAGTATTTATTTATTATTGAAATAGCTTCATCAAGATGACTTACTTTTGCTAAAAGAATTTTCATTGCTAAAAACTCTTCAAACCAAATATTTTCATCAGCAGCAACTTCAACATCACTCAATTGACTTTTAAGGTTTTCATCAATTATCGTTTTTACTTTATGATTTTCAAGTGTTTGATGTAAATCTTTAACTTTATTATCAAAATCACTGATGTTTTCATCAATCAATACTTTATCAAGGGCATTGCAACCTGAAATTTTATCAGTTTTTGCATTGATGATGACTTTCTTCGCTTTTTCCCAATCTGCATGTTTTGAAACGTACAAAAAGTTATTACCTCGGCCACTAATTAGCACTGCGCATTTAGCATGAGTTTTTACAAATTCGATTAGTCGTTCTCCACCTCTTGGTACGATTAAGTCAAGTTTCTCTGAAGGATTACGAAGAAATTCTTGTGTTTCATCACGGTTCATGTGCATCAATCTTATCCAATCTTTGTCTAAACCGTTTTCTTCTAGGGCTTCATGCCAACAAGTTTCTAAGATTTTGTTTGAGTTATTAGCTTCTTTACCGCCTTTCAATAAAATTTTGTTGTTGGCTTTAAATGCTAAAACAGCAGCTTCAATTGTAACATCTGGTCTAGATTCATAAATAATCATTATGGTACCAAAAGGATCAGTTTTATTGACGATTTTTAAGCCTGAATCAAGGATGCGTTCAGAAATTGTATTACCGACTGGGTCATCTTGATCTTTAACCTCTTTTATGGCTTGTATCATACCATCAACTTTAGCTTGATCAACAACTAATCGGTCATATAATGCTTGGTCATCTCGATTAAAAGCTTCTAAGTCTTTTTTGTTTTCTGCAATAATATCATCTCTTTTCTTATCGATGATATTCATCATAGATTGTAAGACTTTATTTTTTAAAGTTGTATCTAGTAGTTTCATAAATTTAAGTTTAAATTGTAAATTTTGTACCGACTTCTTTTCCTTCTAATATATCAAGGATAATATTTTCATTTTTACCGTTAGCTATAAACGTCGGTATGTTTTTACTAGCGGTATCTTTAGCTATTTTAAGTTTAGACTTCATTCCACCGCGGCCTTCACCTTCGCCTTTTTCACTTGCTTGAACATATTGTTCTACGTTATCATGAACCCTTACGTGATGTAATAATTTTGATTCTTCGGCTTCTGGATGGCCTGTGTATAAGCCATCAATATCTGTGAGCATTAATAACATGTCTGCATTTACTAATTCAGCGACTAAGCTTGCTAATTCATCATTATCAGTAAACATAGACATTGATAATGAAACGGCGTCATCTTCATTGGCGATAGGGATAATTCCTTCAGCTAATAAACCTTCATAACAATTAATCATATTTTCGCGATACTTTCCGGGTGCAAAATCTCTTTTAGTTGCTAAGACTTGACCGCAACGCATTCCGAAATCATGAAACATTGAGTAATAATGACGCATCATTCTTGGTTGGCCAACCGAAGAGTAAATTTGACGTCTTGTTGATTTATCTTCGGCAGAGCATCCACCGAGAACTTCTTTACCAGCAATTGCTGAACCAGATGAAACTAAAATAGTGATAATGTCTCGCTCATATAAATAGGCGATTTGGCGAACTAAATTTTTAAGTATTGGACCAACAATACGGTTGTTCATGTTAGTCATAACATTTGTGCCGACTTTTACGACAATTCGTTTAGAATGCATATTTTGAAGTATTAATTATGATTCGCCTAATTCAACCGCCTTATTGAAAGCAGCAAATGCAGCATCTTTTATTAGTTGATTAACATTATTATCATCCATAGAGTCTAGAGCAGCTCTAGTTGTTCCGCCTTTTGAAGCAACTCGATCCATCCAAGTTTCTGGCGAAAGGTCAGATTCATTAAATAACTGGACAGCACCTTCAAAAGTATTTGAGACTAAAACTTTAGAATCATTATCTGAAAAGCCCATTTTTTTAGCAGCTTCTAGCATTGATTGCATAAAGTAAAATATGTATGCTGGTCCGCTTCCTGAAATACCAGTTGACTTATTGATGAATTCTTCATTTTTTACATGGATAGATTCACCAGTTGTATCTAGTAAATTTCTAATCATAAGGAGTTCAACTCTTGATACAGCTTCAGATTCGGTGTAAGATGTAACACCTTTACCTACTTTTGCGGGTAGGTTAGGCATAGTCCTGATCACTTTTGGAACACCTAAACCATCTATCATAGATTGTATTGTTACACCAGCCATTAATGACACCATTATTTGGTTGTTGTTAAGCATGGGCTTCATTTTTTTGAATAAATCATCTGCATGATAAGGCTTTACACCTATGAAAACAATATCAGCTTTTGGTAAACAATCTTCTAGCTTTTCGTATACATCGAAGTAAGAAATTTTTCGTAAAGTTTCGATTGTATCAGCAGATACGTCGTGAATCATTAAATTTTTACGGTTAAGTAAAGGAGACTTTGCCATTCCTTCAGAATAGGTAAGACCCATATTACCTGCACCAATTACTAAAACTTTCATGTTTAGTTTATTTTTGATTAATATTTATTTAAAATGTACAATTTTCATGCGAACTTAATTAGATGTAGAATTATATCGATATTTTATCGATAATTCACTAAAAAGACTTAAAAGAGGTTAAAATTCGCAATGAAACTTGCTTAAAGTTAATAAATTAAACTGAAATAATGTCAGTCTAAAATTAGTAAGATAAAAAAAAGCTCCAGATGGAGCTTTTTATTTATTTGTCAGATTTTTTCTGTTCTTTTCTTTCAGGCTTTGGAAGCAGTGCTTTTCTAGAAACCTTTTCTTTTTTGGTTCTTGGATCTATACCAAAATATTTAACATCTAATACATCGCCAAGATTTACGACATCGGTTACATTATTTGTACGTTCCCATGCTAATTCTGAAATATGTAATAAGACTTCATTACCTGGCGCATCGACATACTCTACGACAGCTCCAAAATCCAGTATTTTAATAACTTTAACCTCATATACTGAACCTTTTTCAGGTTTAAAAAGCATAGCATCAATTTTATTTAAAACCATGTCGATACCTTCTTGATTAGTACCTAAAATTTCAACAACGCCTTTTTCATCAACTTCATTGATAACGATAGTTGTATCAGTAGCTTTTTGTAATTCTTGTATGGTTTTTCCTCCAGGACCAATTAATGAACCTATATAGTCACCAGGAATAGTTCTAGTAATGATTTTAGGAGCATGTGCTTTTACGCTTTCATTAGGAGTAGCAATTGTTTCGGTAAGTTTGTTTAAAATATGTAATCTACCTTCACGAGCTTGCTTTAAGGCTTTTATTAAAATTTCATAAGATAAACCTTTTACTTTTATATCCATCTGACAAGCTGTGATGCCATCTTCTGTTCCTGTAACTTTAAAGTCCATATCCCCGAGATGATCTTCATCTCCTAAGATGTCAGAAAGCACAGCGTAATTTTCACCATCAGTAATAAGTCCCATGGCAATTCCTGAAACAGGTTTCTTTAGTTTAATTCCAGCATCCATTAATGCCATTGTTCCTGAACAAACGGTTGCCATTGAAGACGATCCATTAGATTCGAGGACTTCAGATACAACTCTTACGGTATAAGGGCAATCTTCTGGAATCATTCCTTTTAGTGCTCTTTGTGCTAAATTTCCATGTCCGATTTCTCGACGTGAAGTTCCTCTAATCGGGTAGGCTTCACCAGTACAAAATGGCGGGAAGTTATAGTGTAGATAAAATGTTTCTTCACCTGCATAAGTTGGTGTGTCAACAATGTTAGCTTCACGAGAAGTACCAAGTGTTACAGTTGCAAGTGCTTGAGTTTCACCTCGAGTAAATATTGCAGAACCATGCGTAGATGGTAAATAATCAGTTTCACACCAGATAGGTCTTATTTCATCAAGTTGTCTACCGTCAAGTCTAACTTTTTCATTTATTGTAAGATCTCTTACGGCTTGTTTATGTGCTTCATCAAAATACTTAGAAATAAGCTTAGCGTTTTCCTCTAATTCTTCTTCAGTAAACATGTTTTTAACTTCATCTTTAACTTCAGAGAATTTTGTGCCACGCTCAAGCTTGTTTAATGCTTGCTTTGCTATATCATAACATTTTTGGTAAGCAGCATCAAAAATCTTAGATTTTAAATCTTCATTTTCTTCAGTTGCTTCGTACTCACGAGTTTCTTTTTTTCCGACTGCTTCAGCCAAATTACGTTGTGCTTCACATTGTTTTTTTATGGCTTCATGTGCAAATTTTATGGCTTCAGCCATTTCTTCTTCAGAAACTTCATCCATTTCGCCTTCAACCATAGATACGCTATCTTCTGATGCACCGATAATCATATCTAAATCTGCTTCTTCCATTTGTGCACGGCTTGGATTGACTATAAATTCACCATTCACACGTATGACTCTTACTTCTGAAACTGGATATTCGAAAGGAATATCAGACAATTGAATGGCAGTTGAAGCTGCTAAACCAGCCAATGCATCAGGCATTACATCATCGTCATGGGACATAAGCTGAATCATCACTTGGGTTTCATAACGATAATCTTTTGGGAAGAGTGGTCTTAAAGCGCGATCAACTAAACGCATTACAAGGATTTCTTCGTTACTAGGTCTTGCCTCTCTTTTGAAGAATCCACCTGGATATTTACCAGATGCGGCGAATTTTTCACGATAATCTACTGTGAGTGGGAAAAAGTTCATTGTGCTAGGTGTATGTGATGATACAACTGTACACAAAAGCATAGCATCGCCCATTCTAACAACAACAGAGCCGTGAGCTTGTTTAGCTAATTTTCCGGTTTCTAGACTAATGGTTCTACCATCGTCTAAGGTAATAACCTCTTTAAAAGTTTTTGGAATCATGATTTAAATTTTAATGTTCGTTGTTGTTGTGTTGTGACGAGCTTAAAACTTAATAGAAACTATTCAAAAATGGGAAAGAGGCAATTTGATAATAAAAAAGGGGCGAAAACGCCCCTTTTTAAACTTATTTTCTTAATCCTAAATCTTTAACAATAGCTCTGTAACGTAAAATATCTTTATTTTTAAGATAGTTTAAAAGATTTCTTCTTTTACCTACAAGCTTAACTAGCGAGCGTTCAGAATTAAAATCTTTTCTGTTTGTTTTTAAATGCTTTGAAATGTGATCAATTCTTTTGGTCATCAAAGCGATTTGACCTTCAGCAGAACCTGTGTCTTGTTCGTTCTTGCCAAATTGAGCAAACATTTTGCCTTTTTCTTCTTTTGTTAAGTACATGCCAATATTGTTTCAATAATTATTATGCGATGATAGATTTTCTATCAAAGTACAAAAGTACACTATTTTTTTTATATTCCCTAATTTAAGATTGTATTTATGCTCTTATTTTCTGATTCAGAATTAGATCTAGATACAAGTTAATTTTATTTTTCAACTCTTTACGATGCGTAATAAAATCTAAAAAGCCATGTTCTTGTAAAAATTCAGCCGACTGAAAACCTTCTGGTAAATCTTTTCCTGTTGTATCGCGTACAACACGCGGACCAGCAAAACCGATTAAGGCACCAGGTTCTGAAATATTAATATCACCTAACATAGCAAATGAAGCTGTTGTACCGCCAGTTGTTGGGTCAGTACAGAGCGAGATATAAGGAAGTTTTGCTTGAGCTAATTGTGCTAATTTAACTGATGTTTTGGCTAATTGCATTAATGAAAGCGCAGCTTCCATCATCCTAGCACCACCAGATTTTGAAATAATCACTAAAGGTGTTTTATGTTTTAGGGCATAGTCTACAGCTCTAGCAATTTTCTCACCAACAACAGACCCCATCGAACCACCGATAAATTTAAAATCCATTGCACAAATTACAATGTTTTTTCCTTTTGATTTTCCTACAGCTATTCTTATAGCATCTTTAAGTTGGGTTTTTTCTTCAACTTCTTTTAAGCGATTTTTGTATGTTTTAGTATCCTCGAATTTAAGAGGATCTTTTGATGAAATGTTTGCATCAAGCTCTTTGAATTTATTATCATCAAAAAGTATTTCAAAATATTCTTTACTTCCAATTCTTACATGATAACCATCTTCTGGGCTCACATAAAAATTATTGGCTAATTGTTCAGAATCTACAATTTTGCCGGTAGGTGATTTATACCATAAACCCTTAGGGACATCTTTTTTGTCTTCAGTGGCAGTTCTAATTCCTTTTTTCTTTCGCTTAAACCAAGCCATACTCCAAATTTATAAAGTATTAATATTATTTAAATCTTTAAATGCTTTTTTGAGGCGTTCTACAAAAGTCTTTTCGCCTTCACGCAACCATTTTCTTGGATCGTAATGTTTTTTATTAGGGACATCATCACCTTCAGGGTTACCTATTTGGCTTGCTAAATAATCAGCTTTAGACTTCATGTAATCTCTAATGCCAACTGTAAAAGCGTACTGTAAATCAGTATCGATATTCATTTTGATGACACCATAACCAATTGATTCTTGAATTTCTGCTTCTGTTGAACCACTACCACCGTGGAATACAAAGTCAATATGATTGTGCTCTACATTGTATTTTTTTGAAATATAGTCTTGTGAGTCACGTAATATGGTTGGTGTCAATTTTACGTTTCCTGGTTTATAAACACCGTGAACATTACCAAATGCAGCTGCTATTGTAAATTGATCAGATATTTTGCTTAATTCTTCATAAGCATAGGCGACTTCTTCAGGTTGAGTGTATAGTTTTGAGACATCTACATCTGAATTATCAACGCCATCTTCTTCGCCTCCTGTAACACCTAACTCTATTTCTAGGGTCATTTCCATCTCTTTCATTCGGCCTAAGTAGCGTTTACAAATATCTATATTTTCTTCTAAAGGTTCTTCAGAAAGGTCTATCATATGAGAGCTAAACAAAGGTTTCCCGTGTATCTTGTAAAATTTTTCGCCTTCATCAAGCAAGCCATCTATCCATGGTAGTAATTTTTTTGCACAATGGTCTGTATGTAAAATTACTGTTGCACCATAAGCTTCTGCAAGATCATGAACATGCTTTGCACCAGTAGCTGCGCCTAAAATAGCTGCCTGTTGTTCGTCATTAGATAAACCTTTACCAGCGTTAAATTGAGCACCACCGTTAGAAAATTGAATAATTACAGGTGAGTTTAAACTAGCAGCGGTTTCTAATACAGAGTTAATTGTATTAGAGCCAACGACATTAACTGCAGGTATTGCGTAATTATTTTCTTTTGCGTGGTTAAAAATTTCTTGAACCTGATAACCAGTTGCAACTCCTGGTTTGATATGATGTGCCATAAATTATGAATTTTAAATTGTAAAATTAAGAAATTATAATGGTCTAAAACGGATAATT
Organism: Psychroflexus sp. ALD_RP9; assembly: GCF_017311165.1. GTDB lineage: Bacteria > Bacteroidota > Bacteroidia > Flavobacteriales > Flavobacteriaceae > Psychroflexus. Next base: position 2,178,352 of record NZ_CP062973.1, read on the forward strand.
GATTCCAAAATTATAAATGACATTACTGAAGTTGTAATTTTTAAACCATTTTTGATCGACGTTTCCAGGGTTGTAAGTTTTAAATCCTAAATCGACCCGAAGTACAAAAAAGCTTAAATCATAACGTAAACCAAATCCTGATGCAATAGATAAATCTTTCAAATCTTCTAAACCATCAAATCGTGCATCTGGGTCGTTAACATTATCTAGTGCATTCCAGATATTACCAGCGTCTACAAAAAATGCAGAATTTAAATTTCCAAATAAATTAAAGCGAAATTCAGCATTAAAGGCAAGCTTAAAGTTTGCTTCATTAAATTCGTTGATGCCATTGGTTTTACCAGGCCCTAAATCGTATGGTCTCCAACCGCGATTGTCATTAGGACCACCAGCAAAAAAACTTTTTGCAAAGGGAATTGAGTTACTGTTCCCTAAAGGTATGGCAATCCCTGCAAAAGCTCTAGTGGCTAAAATTTTTCCATCGTCAAAATCCCAATGTTTAATGAAACTAAGTTCAGGTTTTATATATTGAGAAAATTGAACATTAAAAAGATCATAATTACCGTTTTGATTTTCATTTAAGTTCAGTGGTTGTGCTAGTAATGACAATAAATTACCAGATAATTCAATTCTTGCCCTAAATTGTGAAAAATCATTATCATAAATACTTTTCTTAGAACTGAAGTTATAGGTGTAGTTTGATGCTACAATTAAGTTGTTTTCAGTTAATCGTTCCTGCCGTTCTATAATTGCATTCGCATCTGTTAATTCTTCAGCTGTTAACGAAATTTGTTCAGATTCTATTAATGAAATAAATTGATTGGTACCTGAAGGAATTAATAAATCACCAGAATCGCTGAATAATTCATTTGAAACTTGAGCAGAATTAGTTTGTGCAATCGTATTGAGTTGTTGAAATGAGTTATTAAAGACGTTAAAGTAATTTTGGATATTCAAATGATTTACAAACTGAACATTAATAAGGTCAATGTTATTAGTTATATTCTTTTTTGGTTTCCAGTTAATACTATAAGTTAGGTTGAAGTTCCTCCGGTCGAGACCAATGTTTTTTTGAGAGCTAAAACCAAGACTATAACTTGTAAAAGGAGACATATCACTTTTTATAAATCGATCTGTATTGAATGGAAATATAATTCTTGGAAAGCTTAATCTCAAATCAAAACCATACTCAAAAATATCAAAAAACTGATCGTCCTGAGAGGCATCTTTAGATGAGCCAAAATTTCCACGACCCGATAATTCAAGTGTTTCAGCATTTTTAAACAAGTTTCTTGCAAGTAAAGAACCGTTAAAACCGATCCCAAATTCTTGAATATTGCTCTGTGAAGCATTGGTCTGAAGGTTAAGTGAGAAACGTTTTTTAGGTGTTAAAAATATATTAGATATTAGTTTAGTTGAATCTTCAGGGTCAACGACGTACTGAATATTTGGATATTTAAATATTCTTGTATTGTAAATTCTATTGTAGGTTTTACTATTTTGGTTATCACTGTAAAGCTGGTCTTTTTCAATAAAAATTAAATCAGACAAAACTTCTGGCCTGACATTTACTTTTTTTCCAAAACTGTAAAAATTATAATTTTTAAAGCTTATACTATCTTGAACCCTTTGTGTGTTAATGTTATTTTTTAAATCTGTAATAACATTTACTTCAGCGATTTTATAAGCGGTAAAATCAATTTTAACAGTGGTGTCGGTTAATCGTTTATTTCGGTTATCAATAACAAGTTCGAGGTTAATTTTATGGTCTGTATTTATTGTATCTGCATAATAGCTGATATAATCTTGTTCAAAATTATAATAACCATGATTTCTTAGGTAGTTTGTAATTCGATTACGTTCCTTTTCAAAATTTTCAGTAACGAAAGGTTCATTTAATTTTATAAAAGACTTTTGTTTAGTCTTATTAATTATTGAGTCTATACTTGGTGTTGCAATACGTTGTGAAATTGAGTCTATAATGGTGACTTGACCAGGTTTTATTTGATAACTAATTTTCGCTGTTTGGTTAACGGAGTCTCGTTGTATATCATGACTAATTTTGGCTTCAAAAAATCCATGATTCCAGTACCAAGCTTTCAGTTTATCTTCAGAGTCTAAAACTAAATCTTGGTCAAGTTTAACCGGAGGTTCACCAGATTTTTGAATCCCTTTATTCAGGTTGATATAAGAGTCTCTAAGCTTATCTAATTGTTTCTGTGAAAGCCATTTAACTAAACGTTCTTTTCGCTTAGGCTTGTTGTTTAACCAGCGATTAAAATCATCTTCAGGTTTTTGTTTTGCTAAATTATAAATATGGAGTTTTAATGGTATTCCAAAAATTTTAGAGTTAGGCTTAGTTAAGGTATATTTATTTAATCGGGATTTAAATTCAGTAGTGGTGTCTAATTCTATAACAGACGATTTTATTAAAAATTCATTTTTTTCCAGATGTTTGATTGAATTACAAGCTGAAAAAAAAATCAATATGAATAGAATTGATATTTTTGTCATCGTATTCACAGTAAATGATTTCATTTTATGCTTAGTAAAAGTCAAATTAAATTAGTTAATAGTTTAAAACATAAAAAATTTAGGCAAAAACACCAATTATTTATTGTTGAAGGCGTAAAAGTAATCAAAGAAATTTTAAAAAGTAACTTAGAAGTTGAAGCTTTATTTGCAACAGTTGACTTATTCTCATTTAATTCAGAAAACTTTTATTTAATATCAGAAACTGACTTAGCCAAAATCAGTGCTTTGTCAACACCTCAAGTTGCCTTAGCTTTAGTTAAAATTCCTAATAAGAAGATAAATGTTCATCAACAAAAGAGCTTAACTGTTGCTTTAGATGGTGTTCGAGATCCAGGTAATTTAGGAACAATAATTCGTTTGTGTGATTGGTTTAATGTTTCAACTTTAATTTGTTCTCCCGATACTGTAGATTGTTATAACCCTAAGGTTGTACAAGCAACAATGGGTTCTTTAGCGCGAATTGATGTTGTTTATGAAGATTTAAAACAAGTTTTAACTCAAACCAATTTACCGATCTATGGCGCTTTTATGGAAGCTAAATCTATTTACACAAGTCATTTAAAGCCAAATGGAATTTTAGTTATGGGAAACGAGGCTAATGGTATTTCTAATGAAATAGAAAATTTAATTACTCATAAAATTAGTATTCCTAAGTTTGGTTCTGCTGAGGTCGAGAGCTTAAATGTTGCCACAGCTACATCAATTATGTTAAGTGAGTTTAAGCGAGGTCAATTTATTGAAAAGTGAAGTTAATAAAAATACCTCTGGATTTCATATGTGCAATGTTTGAAGTCCAAGGACTGTTAGGGTCATTATCTCTCACTAATTCATCAGTTAATCCAAAAACACCGCGAATAGACGGTGAAAATTTAAAATATTCTAGATAAAAGTCAATACCAAAACCAACTTCTAGGTTTACAACATTTGTTTTCATTCTAAATTCTCCAGCGCTATTGTCGTCTGGATTGTCTTCATTACTAGATAAATTATGAGATATTGAGGCACCACCGACTAAAAAGGGTTTGAAGTTATTAATTCGCTTTGAAGAAAATTTTATGAGTAACGGTATGTGAACATAAGATGACTTTACTTCTCTAGTTGCCTCAAATTCTTCACTAAATCCTGGAAACGCCAAAGTTCTATTGGCAAAAGCAACGCCAGGCTCAAGTCGTAAATCTATGTAATCGTTGATTCTTAAATTTCCAACTAAACCAACATTAAATCCCATATTTCTAGTCACTAGAACTTCAGCATTAATCTCTTTGTAGCGGGTATTAAATCCATAATTATTAAAACCAAGATAATAGCCCCAAGACCAACGCTTTTTATCTATATTTTCTCGATTTAAAACACGTTCTTTCGAAAATAACTGTGCTTGAGATTGGTAAGTAAAACATACTATAAGTACAAATAATAACTTCTTCATGAAAATTATTTTGATGCTGTATAAATTGTTGCTGCCCCGAAAGTTTGAGGCTTAAATTCTACATTTGTAAACCCGTTTTTTTCTAAAATATTGCATAATTTCTTACCGTATGGAAATTTAGATGCGCTTTCGCTTAAATATTGATACGCACTTTTGTCTTTAGAAAACAATCGGCCAATCATTGGTAAAATAAATTTTGTGTAAACAGCATAACCTTGTTTAAATGGAAATTTACTTGGGACAGAAGTTTCTAAAATCACAAAAACCCCATTTTTTCTTAATACTCGTTGAATTTCAGATAAGCCTTTATCTAAATTTTCAAAATTTCTAACACCAAAAGCAACCGTAATAGCATCAAAACTATTATCGCTGTATGGCAGTTTTTCAGAATCGGCTTGTACCATTTCAATCCGATCTTGTAATTTTTTCTGATTAATTTTTTGTTGCCCGACACTTAACATTCCAGCTGAAATATCTAATCCTACAATTTTTTCAGCTTCAGAATCAGCAAGAGCAATTGCAAGGTCACCCGTGCCAGTAGCAATATCTAAAATGCTTTTCGGTTTAGAGTCTTTTACTATTTTGATTACTTTTTTACGCCAAGCTAAATCTGTACCAAATGAAATTACTCTATTTAAATCGTCATATCCAGTTGAAATATTATCAAACATTTGTTCAACCTGCTGCTTTTTCTTTAACTCAGAATTTTTATAAGGTTTTACTTCTTTTGCCATCAAGACTTTTTCTGCAAAGATAATTTTTAAATACAATCTAAATATTTTATACTTTAATTTTCTCATTCTCTTAATAATATCTGTTAAATTTGCTGTATGAAAATATTAATTGCAGGAGCAGGAGAAGTTGGTTATCATCTTGCTAAGCTTTTCTCTTACGAATCTCATGATATAACATTAATCGATGTAGACGAAGAACGTTTAGCTTATGCTGATAAGCATCTAGATATTAGAACATTAGAAGGCGATGCTACCTCACCAACCAAATTGATAGAAGCCAATGTTGAAGTTACCGATTTGGTAATTTCTGTAACTTCAAACCAATCAATAAACATTACAGTTTGTGTGTTTTCTAAACAATTAGGTTGTAAGCGAACAGTCTCTCGTGTTTCAAACGACGACTTGATTAAAAATAAAGATCGCTTAGATATCAAGAGTTTAGGTATCGATGAGGTTATTTCACCTGAAGCTTTAGCTGCCGAAGAAATGCACTTATTGTTAAACCAATCAGGTTTTACAGATACCTTCGAGTTTGAAAATGGCGCTTTAAAAATGATAGGTTTAACCTTACGATCTAAAGCAGCATTTATAGGTAAAACTGTACAAGAAGCTGCTAAAGTTTATCCAGGTATTCATTTTGTGCCAATAGCCATGCAGCGTTTTGGTACTCAATATACTATTATACCACGAGGCGATACTGAGTTTAAACGTGGAGATCGTGTGTATTTTGTCACCGACGACGAAGGTCTTGAAGAGCTTTATAAACTAACAGGAGCTGAAAAAAGAGTTATAAAAAATGTTATGATTTTAGGCGGTAGTAATATTGGCCGAACTTTAGCAAGCCAATTGAGCACCAATAATTATAACGTGAAGCTAATTGAAAAAAATGATAAAAAGGCTTTACAAATTGCTGACAGCCTTCCTAATATATTAGTTATTAATGAAGATGGCAGAAACGTTGGACTACTTGAAGAGGAAAATATTGAAAAGATGGATGCTTTTATCGCAGTTACCGAAAACTCTGAAACAAATATCATGTCTTGCTTGGTAGCTAATACTAAAAACGTTAAAAAAACAATCGCTTTAGTTGAAAATATGGATTATTTTCAACTGAGCCATAACATTGGCATTAACTCTTTAGTCAATAAAAAACTTATCGCTGCTAATAATATTTTTAGATACATTCGTAAAGGAGATTTAGTGGCTATGACAAAGCTTAATAACATGAATGCAGAGTTAATGGAGTTTAAGGTAAAGTCGACTTCCTTAGTTTGCGGAAATAGCATTGCTGAAATTGATTTTCCACGAACAGCTGTTGTTGGTGGTGTTATAAGAAATGGTAAAGGAGAAATAGCACTTGGTGATTTTGTGGTTAAAGAAGATGACCATGTCGTGGTTTGCTGCTTACCAAAATCTATTAAACGTGTAGAAAAGCTTTTTTGTTAATGTATTCTATTAATTACAAAATAGTTTTTCATACTTTAGGATTAATCCTAATTTTTAATGGTGCCTTTATGTTAATTCCAACATTAACAAGTTGGTATTATGGCGAGGCAGAAACTTTAGGGATTGCTTCAGCAGCTATTACTACATTATTTGTAGGCTTTTTAATAATGTTTGTAACGCGCTTTCACGACAAATCAATTCAGCAGAAAGAAGGTTATTTAATAGTGACTTTCAGTTGGATTTTCATGGTAATTAGTGGTATGTTACCTTATATTTTCACGAAATCAATTCCACAAATTACTGATGCATTTTTTGAAACAATGTCGGGTTATACCACCACAGGATCATCAATACTAAGTGATATAGAAGTTTTACCTAAGGGTATTTTACTTTGGCGAAGCTTAACACATTGGATTGGTGGTATGGGAATAATAGTCTTAGCGGTTGCAATTTTTCCCTTATTCGGAATTGGCGGAATGCAGCTATTTTCTGCTGAAGCACCAGGTCCAAGTGCAGATAAATTGAAGCCCAGAATAGCAGATACAGCTAAAAGATTGTGGTTAATTTATCTAGGTTACACAATTGTTGAAGCTATTTTACTCAATATAGCTGGCATGACACTTTTTGATGCGGTTAATCATGCATTAAGCACATTATCAACTGGAGGTTTTTCTACCAAAAATGAAAGTTTAGCTTATTGGAATGATCAGCCAATGATTCAATACATTATCATATTATTTATGTTTTTAGCAGGTACCAACTTTGTTGTGAGTTACTATGGATTTAAATTGAATTTTAAAAAAGTATTGGCTAATGAAGAATTTAAAGTTTTTACAATTTTTGTTAGTGTTTTTACAATTTTAGCGACATTATTAATTTATTTTCAAGCTGATGTAAGCTTGTCTTCAGTTCATCATCCTGAAGTTCTTGGTGCTTTTGAAAGTGCTTTCAGGCATGCTATTTTCCAAGTTTTGGCTATTATAACCACAACTGGATTTGTCTCTGCTGACTATACAATGTGGGTGCCATTTTTAACAGTAATGTTTTTTGGTTTATTTTTTCTTGGTGGCTCTGCTGGTTCTACCTCAGGTGGCGTTAAAGTTGTAAGACACCTTATTATGATTAAAAATGGAATACTCGAATTTAAACGAATATTGCATCCCAATGCTGTTTTACCTGTAAGGTATGCTAAACGTGCTGTTAATTCTCAAATTGTATATAATATTCTAGGTTTTTTCATCTTGTATATGCTCTCGTTTATCATTGGAGCTGTTGTGCTTGGTGCTTTAGGTCTAAACCTTGAAACTGCTATTGGAGGTGCTGCATCTTCACTTGGTAATGTAGGGCCAGCTTTTGGTAAACTAGGACCTGTTGACAATTACTCAGCCTTACCAAGCGCAGCTAAATGGTGGTGTAGCTTCTTGATGCTTATTGGCAGATTAGAATTATTTACCGTACTTATTATACTAACACCATTTTTTTGGCGTGATCGATAACAATGTCTCTATAGATTTTTTCAAAATTTGAATACTAAAGTATGAGTTTCGGTGCTGGACATACACAAGATATGATTAATCGTATAAAGCAAAACAAAGCTCAACTTTTGTCTAAGCGAAAAAAATTTAGAGAAAATAATCGAGAGGGAATTTACATCAACGATAAAAAAACAAAAGGATTAAATTCAAAACCAATTTCTAAAAAGAAACTAATTGAAATTAAAAAGGAAATTCGTAAAACTGCAAAAAAAAATTATAAACGAGAAATAATTATTTATATAATTTTGTTTGCCAGTATTCTCGTTTTATTACTAAGTCTATTGTTGTGGTTAAATGAATCGCCAACAGTTCTTTATGATTAATTATCCAAAAAAGCAGGCGTGTTCATCTTGTTTTAAAACTTCTATAATTTTGTCTATTCGATTTGATTCTGGAAAGGGTTGATATAACTCCCATTTTCCATTAGAGCGCATCCAATAGAGCTTCCAGATTTGTTTGGATTTAATGAATTGGATTTTAGCAAATTCAAATCGTTCTTTAGTATCTGGATTTCTCCAGTTTGGTCTAACTTGAAATAGTTTGAATACCTTGTTTGTAAAAGTATAGTTAATATCAACTTCTTTTCTAATCTCAGGATCTTCAGGCCTAATTGATTCAATATAATCTTTGACTAAAGATTCATTGATGTCTATGATATCATCTTTATTATACATTTATTTAATTGAATTTATAAATCCTTTAATAGCCAACTTGTTCAGGTTCGCCGTATTCTCGCTGAAATAAATTATGTTCCTTAATCATTTTAGCAGTTTGCTCTGGCAGAGCGTCTTCCCAACCTTCATCACCGTTAGAGATCATTTGTAGTATTTGTCTAGAAAAGATTCCAAGAATATCTTGATTATAATTTTCTACATCAACTACACGACCATTATTTTTAAAGAACTTATACAACTCTTTCATTCTAGGGTGAACTTTCAAGTTTTGGCTTGTTGTAACTTCACCTGTATTTGGATTTTTATAAGGATAAAGGTAAACACGTAAATCTTTAAAAAACAATTTCCCGAAGGCTTCTAAAATTCCACCACTTAAATGTCTGTAATATCTTTCGTCAAAAATATCAACTAGGTTATTAACACCCATAGCTAATGCCATGCGTTCTTTAGTATAATTTGAAAAATACTCTACCAATTTGTAATATTCCTGAAAATTAGATATTAAAACCGTATGACCTAATGAGCAAAGAAGTTTTGCACGATCCATAAAATCTTCTTCATCAATCTCGCCTTCAGAGCGTAGGTTAGATAAAGTAATTTCAAAAATTACTTGAATATTATTTTCATCAACTTTATTTTCTTTCTTGAAAATTTCAAGTGATTTTTCGTAGATATCTTCGTTTACCTTTGTAACTGGTCTAAAGCTACCGCGTAGTGCAAGAACATTTTTCTTGTAAAGAACCTTAGCAGGAAGAACGTTATTACCGTCTGGAGAAAACATGACGGCTTCAGTCATATTATATTTAAGTAATTGTAGACTCATTAGGCGGTTATCAACATCTTTAAATTGAGGCCCTGAAAAGTTAATTGTATCAACCTCTATTTGATCTTTATCAATATGGTCGTATAAGTCTTTTAAAACTTGTTTTGCATTATTATGTGCATAATAAGCTGCATAGACCAGGTTTGTTCCTAAAATTCCAAGTGTGTTTTGTTGTAAACGAGCATCATTTTCTTTAAACCTAATATGAAGTACAATTTTGTTGTAATCACCATTAGGTTCAAGCTGGTATTTAATGCCAACCCAGCCATGACCTTTATATCTTTTAGCAAAATCAATTGTAGCAACAGTATTGGCGTAAGTAAAAAAAAGTTTGTTAGGATGTTTATCTCTTGAAATGCGCTCTTCAATTAATCGTGTTTCATGATCGAGCATTTTATGGAGTCTACTTTCGGTTACGTAGCGTCTATCAGGTTCAGTTCCATAAATGGCATCACTAAAATCTTTATCGTAAGCACTCATAGTTTTAGCAATAGTTCCTGAAGAGCCTCCAGCTCTAAAAAAATTCCTTACTGTTTCTTGACCAGCACCAATTTCAGCGAAAGTTCCATAAATATTTTCATTAAGGTTAATTCGTAATGCTTTGTTTTTGACAGATGGTTTGCTTTCAAAGTCTTTATCACCAAGAATTTTTATAGGCATAGCAGGAATTTTGTAAATTTTAAAACAATTACTTAAACTATTACAAAAGTAGTTATTTGTGGGTTCAAACAAAAAATATTCTCTAGTTTTGTGTGAAATCTTTAACTTATGCAATTAACATTTTTGGGTACAGGAACTTCACAAGGAATACCAATTATCGGTAGTCAACATCCCGTTTGTTTAAGTCGTAATCCTAAAGATAAACGTTTAAGAGTTTCGGTTTTAATTGAATGGGATAATTACAGTTATGTGATTGATTGTGGCCCAGATTTCAGGCAGCAAATGTTAGCACAAAATGTGTCTAAGATTGATGGTATTTTGTTTACACATGAGCATAACGATCATGTAGTTGGTTTAGACGACATCAGACCTTTTTATTTTAGACAAGGAAATATTTCAATTTACGCTCATAAACGCGTGGTTGATGCTTTAAAACAACGCTTTTCTTACGTATTTGAAGTCGAAAATAAGTATCCAGGCGCACCAACTTTAGATGTTAATTACATTACTAATCAAGATTTTAAATTAGGAGATAAGCTTGTTACACCTGTTGAAGTTCTACATGGAAATCTTCAAGTTTTTGGTTTTAGAATAGGTGATATGGCTTACGTTACAGATGCTAAAACCATTTCTAAAACTGAATTAAATAAACTTAAAGGTTTAAAAGTCCTCGTAATAAACGCTTTGAGAATTGAAGAGCATCACTCACATTTAAACCTTGACCAAGCGCTTGAAATAGTAGAGTATTTAAAACCTCAACAAACTTATTTTACTCACATTTCTCATCACTTAGGTTTTCATGAAGAGGTTGATGCTCAGCTACCTGAAGGTGTTAACTTAGCCTATGATAACTTAAAAATATCAATTTAAATGAAACGAAATATCTACCTGTATTTATTTGTATTTAGTGCGCTCATTGCCATTTTTATATACTTTAATTTTAAAGCTGTTGTCGATCAACAAAAGTCTCAAATTGATCAATTAAAAGATAAAGTTGAACGTTTGCAGGATGAGAATAGAAATCTACTTAAAAAAATAGAGAATAGTTAAATATCTTTTTGAACTAACCAACGTTTAAAGCTCATAAAATTCTGAGGATTAACACCGTGACCAACGGGGAATTCTTCATAGACGTAATCAATACCTAATTCTTTAAAAATAGCTTCATTTTTACGCGCCCAATCAACTGGAATTACTTGATCTACGCTACCATGTGAATTATAAATTTGAAGCGAGCTGAAATCATGAGATTTAAAATTATATTCTAACATATTTTGGTCTACATAACCACTTAAACCAACAACGTTTTTAATTAATTCAGGATGACTTAAAGCAATGGCAAAGCTTAGTATTGTACCTTGACTAAAACCTAGTAAAGTTATTCTATTGGCATCTACTTTGAAATTTTCTTTAATTTCTTCAATAAACTTAATCACTAAATCTCGAGAGTTTTTAGCTTGCTTTATGTCACTAAATTTACCTTGTGAAGCATCAAAATTTATAGCATACCATGCATTTCCGTAGGGTTGAAGCGCATAAGGTGCTTTGGCTGAAATAATCATGAATTGTTCAGGTAATTCATTAGCGAATCCAAACAAATCATTTTCATCGCTACCATAGCCGTGTAACATGATAATTAGAGGATAATTATCCTTTAGCGTCGATGCCTTTAAGTTGTATGTTAATGATAATTTTGGTTGTTGCATTTTAACCTAATTTATTAAACCATTTTTGAAAATAATCACCAATGTAAGGAATTAGATGATACTTATATTGAACTGCTCCTAAAAAACTATAAAGCCATAACAATAAATAGCTTAAGTAAAAAGCAGAAGTTGCAATCCATGAATTTATTCCTGAAACTAAATAGGTAAATAAAATAAAATATAAATGTATACCTAAACTTTGTTTGTTGTAAAATGAAGCAAACTTATATTTTGGTTCCTGATTCATAAACAAAGCAATAATACAACCAAAAATAGTTAAATGGGCAATTATTGCCGTAGTACGGCCTTTCTTTATAGCGTTAGTTTTCATAGTATTTATTATTTACAAAACTTCCATAGACTTTTCCCTTTAGATGTTCGCCTAAGAAAATGGAATTTTTACAAGTTGATTTTAGCTGTTCTATACTAAAAATATTCTCTTCGTCTGGATTAAATAAGGTTAACTCAGCCATTTCGTTAATACTTATTTTTGGTTGTTTTAGACCATAAATTTCCCAATTTTTCAATAATTGATTGATAGCTAAATCATTTCCAAAAAGTTTGTTTAATGCTGGATAAAAGCTTTCTAGACCGATTGATCCAGTTTCAGAATTTTCAAATTCTAGCTGTTTCAATTCTAAGTTCACTGGTTCGTGGTCAGATGTCACAAAATCAATGCTACCATCTTTAACACCTTCAACTAATGATGTTTTATCATTAAAACTTCTTAAAGGTGGTTTAATTTTATATTTACTATCAAATTCAGCTAAAGCGCTAGTATCAAAATATAGATTATTGAGGCTTGTGCTACAAGTAAATTTTAGTCCTTTTAATTTAGCTTCTCTAATAATTTCAACTGATGTAGCGCATGAAATATAAGGGATATGGACTTTAGCTCCTGTATATGCTAAAAGATCCAAGTCTCGCCTTAACTGAACTGTTTCTGTTAAATGACTGGCTGATTTTAAACCTAGCATTATGCTATTTTCATCTTCATGAACTTGTGCTTTTCCTGCTAAATCATTTTGTTCAGGATAAGCCAATATCTGTCCATTAAATCCTTTGGCGTACTGCAAAGCAACTTTAAATGCATTGGCATTCTGCAAAGCTTTTTTTGTATCATAAAAAGCTACAGCGCCAGCCTTTTGCATGTCAAATAAATCGGCTAAATCTTTTCCATTATGTTTTATGGTGATTGCACCAAGTGGATAAATTTTTAAATCGTGTTTAAAAGCTTTTTTAATAAAATCAATCGCTGATTTATGGTCGTTAACAGGCTTAGATTTTGGTACTAAACCTATACCTGAAAAACCACTTTTTAAAGCGGTTAAAGCGCCGTTTTCAATGGTCTCACGTTCTTCAAATCCTGGCTCACCAAAACTTACTAAAGGCTCAAACCATGACGGTGATACATGAAGATTTTTTAAACGAATTACCTCAGCAGCAGAATGTTTAATAACAGTATCAATCTTGCTAATTAATCCATCTTCAATTAAAATATCTTGTGGGGTTTTGCTAAATGAATTGCCATTCCAAATTTTAGCTGATTTTATAAGATATGCCATAATTTACTAATTTAAAATTCGAACAATTGCAATTTCAATCCCTAAAAAAAGCAGTGCAAAAATAATGAACCATTTCCAAAGTTCTGTTTCAGAGGTTAATTGTTTATAATTTTCTATACTTTGTGGGATAGTTACTGTATCAATTCCATATAATTTAAAATCTATCGGATGTAATTCACTTTCTGTGCGAGGAAAATTAAAACTTAATTGCGCAACTGTATCTTGATTTAGAGTAACAGCATAAAGCTCCGGATTTAGGTTGAGATTATTTACCATTAGCTCAGTATTACTACCATTTTTAAGTTGCTGTGGAATAAAGGTTATTTTTCCAGATTTTAATTTCAAGGTTTGGTCAGCTGTAATTTCTTGATTCACAACTATAGGCTGTGTACGATCAGTAAAATAAAACAAAGACGAATCACTGTTTTTATAATCGGATGTTTGAATTAATGTAGGAACAATTAAAGGTGAATTGTAAAAATTAGATTGTTCTGACTTAATTTCTGAAGCAAACACAAATAAATGCTCATTTTGTGCATAAAAAGCAGAGTTCCCGTAGCTTAATACTGCTGAAAAATCTTTTGAAATAGCATAATTAGTCGCCGTACTTGGATAGTCGAAATTAGAAATTGTATTTGTAAATACATCCTGATAGATCGGATGTTTAAAATTAATTGAAATGATAGATTGCTTTTGATTAACAACTGATGAAAAAATTTGTTTGTTTTGAAGTTGAAGATTCAGATAAGTGCTTTGGGCTTCGGTTGAAGTTGCCGGAATAATAATCACGTTCTTAGATTCATCTAAGGCTTGATTTAAGTTATTAACCAAGTTTAAGTCAATTTGCTCAAGTTGATTTGTAATAATGACATCAGCTGATTTAAAATCTTCTAAATTGAGTTGTTCGCTAGGCTTAACTTGGCTTGTAAAAGCAGGATTTGGTTCGAAAATTTTAGATAAATGTTGGGCATTTTTATTAGATATGATAAGAATTTTACGAGTTTTAATTTTAGATTTCGATGCATATAATAAATTATCAAAATCAAGAAAATCCTTACTAATTTTTAATTTAAGAGAATGTATTTCAGTCTCACTGATGTTAAATTTAATGGTTTTAAGCGTATCATCTTCAAAACTAACATCAACCTTTCCCAGTAATTTCTGTGCTTGATATAAACCTAAACTTGTGCTAGCTTCGTTAGCCGATGATTTTAACTTGACTTGAAGCTCATCGTTAATGAGTTGTGCGTCAATTATACTCACATTTTTAGCATTAGGTTGGGCTACATTCACGAGTTGAAGATTAGGGAAACGTCTAGCTAATCTAAATAATTCATCTGCTGAAGAATTATAAAAATCTGAAATAAGTACAACTTGACTCTTAGGATTAACTTTATTTAGTTTTAACGCAACTTCTTTTAAACTGAAGTTTTTAGAGACTGGCAATATATCAGAAGATAACTCTTTGAAGTCTTCAACAGTGATTGAATTGTAATCTTGATTATTAGTGATAAGATTAAAGCTTTCTTGTTGAGGTAAAGCATCAACAAGCTGTTGTTTAACCTGTTTTAATGTAGAAACATTACTAGCTTGCCCAGACATACTAAGCGAATTGTCTAAAACAAAATATAAGTCTTGATTTGTAGATTGACTTTTACTTGGGAAAAAAGGTTCTGCAAATGCTAAAATTAAACTCGTGAGTAAAAGTAGTCTCGTAAATAACAGAAGCCATTTTTTGAGTTGTGAACTCCGCCGAGATTCAGTAACAATCTTCTGAATTAGACTTACATTGGTGAAATATTGCTTTTTAAACTTTCTGAGTTTAAATAAGTGAACAATAATGGGAATGATTAAGGCAACTAAGGCAAATAAAACTTCTGGATGTTTAAAATGCATGAAATTTAGCTTGTTTTAATCATGTTTTTCGATTGTAAAGTGAATACTAGTTCCTTTATTAACTTCAGATTTAACCTGAATTGTACCACCTAGGTTATAAATTAATTTTCTTACTGTAGATAAGCCAATTCCATTTCCTGAATGTCCGTTTCTATCTTTTTCAGCAACGGTAGAAAATAACTCAAAAACCTTTTTTTGTTGATCTTTTGGTATGCCAATTCCATTATCTGTCACAATAAAGTGATAATGTGTTTCATCTTCAGAAAAACAAATATTAACTTTAATCTTATCCTTATCATTATATTTAATGCTATTGCCAATCAAATTCAATAAAATTTGCTCTAATGCAATGCGATTAGCATAAATTTCTTTATTAGTATCAGGGAAATTAATTTCATAATCATCTTTGGTATCTAACATTTCTTCGATATCCTCTAAGAGTTGATGAACATCAAAGACTTGGTTTGCTTCAGATTCTGAAGTGATTTTGTCGCTTTCATAATGTAATAAAATATTACTGATATAATCACTCATTTTAAAAGCCGATTGCTTTAGATTATGGATGTAATCTAAGCCAGTTTGGTCTAATTTATCAGCATATTTTGATTTTAAAATATCAAATGTGATGATCATGTTGGCTAGTGGCATCTTCATGTCATGAGAAACAACGCCTGCAAAATTTTTAAGCTGATTATTATTTTCTTTAAGTTCACGTTGTGTCTTGCGTAAACCTTCATTAATAGCACGGAGTTCAAATAATTTAACGACTTGATTGGCCAAACGTTTTAAGCTTAGTTTTTGAGAATCTGTTAAAATACGAGGTTCATGGCCAATAACACATAAGGTACCTAAAGCATTATTATCTTTATCAACTAATGGTACGCCAGCATAAAAAACAATTGCTTTCTCCCCAAAAGTGTACGGATTTTCTTTAAATCTCTCGTCTTCTCTAGCATCGTGTATTTCTAAAATTTCATTGGGTTTTTGAATAGCTACTGAACAAAACGAATATTCGCGATCAACTTCGCATAAATCAAGGCCAACTCTAGCTTTAAACCATTGTCGTTTTTCATCTACTAAAGAAACTAAAGCGATTGGAGTATCACAAATAGTCGACGCTAGTTTTGCTAAATCATCATATTCTTTTTCTTGTTTAGAATCAAGAATTCGAAGTGATTTTAGAGCTTTTAGGCGCTTGGTTTCATTAACAGCTTTAGGGATAGGTTTCATACATATATATAAGTTTGCAAGTTACAAAATAAATTATGTATTAACTAAAATTGCTCAAAAACTCCGAGGCCAAATAAAGCAAAATCATATTTTGCAGGGTCTTCAGGGTCGAGTTGTCTTAATTTATTGTCTAATTCTTTTACTGCTTTAGCATCGGTTTGTTGGCGATTTAGCAAACCTAGTTTTCTTGCAACACGTCCAGAATGTACATCAAGCGGACAAGACAATTCATAGGGTTTAATTTGTTTCCAAATCCCAAAATCAACGCCATTATTATCTTTTCTGACAAACCATCTTAAAAGCATATTAAGCCGTTTGGCAGCCGAATTTTTTAAGGGGTCACTTAAATGTTTCTCAGTTCTTTTTTCATGAGGCATGTTAAAAAAACTTTGTTTAAAGTGGTGTAATGTTAGTTGAAGTTGTCCTGTTTTGTGTTTAAGAGTTAAAAAATCTTCTAAAGAGCCATAGGTTTGATATAACTGTTGAAGCCGTTGGAAAAAAAACTTCAAATCTGTTGCATTAAAAGTTCGGTGAACAAAACCATCACAGGCTTTTAAATCGCTAGGTGAGTGGTTAACAATAAAATCAAACGGACTATAATCCATGATTTTAAGTATTTTTTCTCCACTTTTTAAAATGGCTTTTCGGTTTCCCCAAGCTATTATGGCAATCAAAAATGCACTTATTTCAATATCTTTTGGTGAAGAAAATTGATGAGGGATTGAAATAGGATCAGTCGCTATAAATTCAACCGAATTGTATTGTTCAGCTTTATCATCTAAGAAGGCTTTTAGTTCTTCGTTGTTCATAAACTTAAACCAATTGTCCGTCTTTCATTTCAAGCTTTCTATCAGCTAAATTAGCTAAGTCATTGTTATGGGTTACAATCACAAAGCTTTGTTTAAATTCTTCTCGTAATTTAAAAAAAAGCTCATGTAATTGTTCAGCAGATTTTGAGTCTAAATTACCTGAAGGTTCATCAGCAAAAATAACCGACGGCTCATTAATGAGTGCTCTAGCTACGGCAACGCGCTGTTGTTCGCCGCCACTTAATTGATTTGGCTTATGTTTAGCACGATTTGCTAAACCTAAAAAATTAAGCAGTTCTAATGCTCTTTTTTCAGCCTTCTGAACAGGTGTTTTTTTTATAAATGCTGGTATACAAACATTTTCTAAAGCAGTAAACTCTGGTAATAGTTGGTGAAATTGAAAAATAAATCCAATATTCTCATTCCTAAACTTTGATAATTGTTTTTGATTGAGTGTTGTGAGATCTACTCCATTAACCTCAATTGAAGTATTTGGATGTTTATCGGCTAATTCTAAGCTGCTTAATATTTGAAGTAAAGTTGTTTTTCCTGCACCAGATGCACCAACAATAGAAACAATTTCAGCTGTTTTTACTTGTATATTTACACCATTTAAAACCTTTAAATCTTTATATTTCTTGTAGATATTATGGGCTTGTATCATGTTTCAAAAATAAGGCTTTTCAGTTTAACATCAACATAATAATTATAATTAGCGACCTGCTAATTTATCGTTAAAGCAATTTTTTTTGTTTAATTATTGAGTAGGTTTGTTGAACATTATATAAAAATGATTTTATGGAAATAGCAAGTTTTGCTAATGGCTGTTTTTGGTGCACCGAAGCTGTCTTTCAACGTCTAAATGGTGTTGATAATGTTGTAAGTGGCTTTACAGGTGGTAAAATTAAGCATCCACCTTACAGAGAAGTTGTGATGGGGAGAACAGGTCATGCTGAAGCTATCCAATTAGAATTCGATTCGAATGTTATCAGTTATGACATATTGTTACATGTTTTTTTTGCAACTCATGATCCAACTTCACTTAATAGGCAAGGTTACGATGTTGGCGAACAATACCGAAGCGAGATATTTTATCATAACGAATCCCAAAAAAACACAGCTGATCACGTTATAGAAAAATTAAATTCTGAAATTTATAACAATAAAATTGTTACAAAGCTCTCGCCAGCTTCAACATTTTATGAAGCTGAAATTGAACACCAAAATTTTTATAACCTGCATCAAGAAAATAGATATTGCGAGTACATTATAGATCCAAAGTTAGAAACACTGCGTTCTAAATTTAAACCTTATTTAAAAAAATAATTATGTCATTTAAACTATTCGAAGAATACAGCCAAGAATTTATTACAGATGTCAAAGAATCTTATCATACTATATTAGATAGAGTAGGAGAAGACCCAAAACGAGAAGGCATTGTAAAAACACCAGAACGCGCCGCAAAAGCAATGCAGTTTCTAACTCAAGGTTATGAGATGGATCCTAAACAAATTCTTGAAGGCGCCATGTTTAAAGAAGATTATAGTGATATGGTGCTTATTAAAGATATAGAGTTATACTCCTTATGTGAACACCATATGCTGCCTTTTTTCGGTAAAGCTCATATAGCTTATATCCCTAATGGTCATATAGTTGGCCTAAGTAAAATTCCACGTGTAGTCGATGTTTTTTCAAGGAGATTGCAAGTGCAAGAACGCCTAACTCACGACATTTTAGAATGCATAAATGAGACCTTACAACCAAAAGGTGTTGCCGTAGTTATTGAAGCAAGACATATGTGTATGATGATGCGAGGTGTTCAAAAGCAAAATTCAGCGACGACAACTTCTGGCTTTAGAGGCGAATTTAAACAATCGGAAACTAGAAACGAATTTTTACGACTTATAGGTAAAGATTTAGCTTAATATTACAATTCATCTCATAAATATAGCATTTCATCAAGTTCTAAACTTATATAAGAATGGCTTCATAGTAGATTTGGTTTATAATCTAAAATAAACCATTATGAGAAATTTAATTATTTTAAGCATCGTTTTTTTAAGCCAACTATTATCTGCACAAGACAATAGGTTGAGTATTGAAGTTAAAGGCATTTCTGAGCTTAAAGGAAAAATCTATGTAGGCGTCTTTACAGAAGATAATTTTTTAAGAGGAAAACCTATTTACGGCGAAATTGTTGAAGTCGAGGCTGAAACTGAAATTGTTAATTTAGTTGATATTCCAACAGGGAATTATGCTGTTTCAGTTTACCAAGATTTAAACAATAATGAGGTATTTGATATGGACGAATATGGTAGACCAACTGAGCCATGGGCAATGTCTGGAACAAATCCGAAAAATCAACAACCAGTTTGGGACTTAGCCATGTTTAAACTTGGTAAAAAGTCAAAAACAATTACGGTGAATTTTTAAACAATAATTTTGAAGCTACACAATAAAGCCAACTTTAAGTTGGCTTTTTAATTTTCTAATGAATGATAAACATTTTGAACGTCATCATCTTCTTCAATAAGTTCGATAAGTTTGTTAACTTCTTCAGTTTGTTCTTCACTGAGTGATTTAGTGACTTGAGGAATACGTTCAAAACCTGAAGATAAAATTTCAAATTCACGTGATTCTAATTCCTTTTGTAAGTTTCCAAAGCTTTCAAATGGTGCATAAATAATAATACCATCATCATCTCTAAAAACCTCTTCAGCACCAAAATCAATAAGTTCAAGTTCAAGCTCTTCAACATCAATACCTGTGTCTTGTATACGAAAGTTACAAGTATGATCAAACATAAATTCAACAGATCCAGAAGTGCCTAAATTTCCATTACATTTATTAAAATATGATCTGATATTTGCTACAGTTCGGTTATTGTTATCGGTAGCTGTTTCAACTAAAACAGCAATGCCATGTGGTGCATACCCTTCAAATAGGACTGTTTTATAATCGCCTTGATCTTTATCGCTTGCTCGTTTTATGGCACGCTCAATATTATCTTTAGGCATATTAGCTGCTTTACAGTTTTGTATAACAGCTCTTAGTTTTGAGTTAGATTCAGGATCTGGACCGCCTTCCTTAACAGCCATAACAATGTCTTTACCCAGTCTGGTAAAAGTTTTAGCCATTGCTGACCAACGCTTCATTTTACGCGCTTTTCTAAATTCGAATGCTCTTCCCATAATAGTTATTCTGCAAAAGCCTCAAACTTTCTGTTGTATTCACGAATCTCTTCCATATTCACAGCTAAGTGTGCATTTTTTATGAGTTTAAGTAAATAAACTAGGCTTTCTGTTCCAGTTATTAATTCGTTTGTATCATCAACTTCAGTTTCATCTTCTAAAGGTTCATCCTGAGGAATAGGAATAACAAAAACTTCATTTTCTTCAATATGTTCATATGCTAAACGTAAACTTTTAGCGATAACAGGTAATTTTTCTTCAACAGCATAAGGTCTTATGGCTTTTAGTTTATCTACTGTCGAATCAGTAATAAAATTTGCTTCTTCTAAATCTTTGATGAGTTCGTTAAGTAATTTAACAGCTTTTTTATTTTCCAAGGTAATAATGGTTTTAGTAATTGTCTACAAAAATAATTGTTAAGAATTGATACTAGCACATTTAAAACCTATTTTTTAAAAATACTTGCATATATCAATTTATCGGTTTGATTACCAGAACTTCCGACTTGCTTTATTTATTTTAAATATCGGTTTAGCCTATTTTACTAAAGGTTAAAATATAGATTTTTAGTTAGATTATTGCACAAAAGATTTCAAAATAGCTTTATTTCTGCTTATTTTTGCAAATCTTAAATTTTTAACCCAAACGTTTTTATTGCTCATTATGTCAAAAAAAGTTGCTGATAAAGAACTCTACGATTACCAAGAAGCCGACCTTATTAAAATCTTTGATAAGATTGAAAACATGCCGAGCAATTACAACTTATTGTATCAGCTACCAACTGGTGGTGGTAAAACGGTGGTTTTTTCTGAAATTGTAAGGCGTTACATTCGACAAACAGGAAAAAAGGTTATTGTGTTAACACACCGAATCGAGTTGTGTAAACAAACTTCTAAAATGCTTACAGGTTTTGGTGTAAGAAACAAAATTATTAATAGCAAGGTTAAAGAATTATCTGATGATAATGATTACATGTGTTTTGTAGCCATGGTTGAAACCCTAAATAACCGAATTAATGACGATAAGGTTAACATGAAAAATGTAGGGTTGGCTATTATAGACGAAGCACACTACAATTCTTTTACTAAGCTTTTTAAATATCTTGATAAAGCTTTTATTCTTGGAGTAACAGCTACGCCATTAAGTTCTAATATCAAGTTGCCTATGCATGGTAATTATCGTGAATTAATTGTAGGTAATTCAATTTCATCATTAATAGAAAAAGGGTTTTTAGCAAAAGCTAACCTATACTCTTATGATGTTGGCTTAGGGACACTTCAAGTTGGTATGACGGGTGACTATACGGTGAAATCTTCTGAAGATTTATACACTAATCTCGATATGCAGGAGAAATTATTACGCGCTTATGAAGAAAGGTGTAAAGGTAAAAAAACATTAATTTTTAATAATGGTATTAATACATCATGGTATGTATACCAAACTTTTAAAGATGCTGGATATGAAATTAAGCATCTTGATAATACGCATAACAAAAAAGAAAGAAATGAAATTTTAACCTGGTTTAGAGAAAAACCAGATGCTATTTTAACATCTGTAAGTATTTTAACCACTGGTTTTGATGAACCAACTGTTGAAAACATTATTCTGAATCGAGCAACAAAATCATTAACACTATATTTTCAAATGATTGGTCGTGGCTCTAGAAGATTACCTCATAAAGACGAATTTAATGTGATTGATTTGGGTAATAATGTTGCAAGATTTGGTCCTTGGGATGCGCCTGTAGATTGGCAATTAATTTTTGAAAACCCTGACTACTTCTTAGAAAACATGATTTCAGATGATGAAATTGAAAGTAATTTCACTTATGAAATGCCTGAAGAAGTCAGAGCGCTTTTTAAAAACTCAGATGATATTCAATTTGATGTTTATACAAAATACCATGAAGCGGTTAATAATGGTGAAAAATCTAAATTAGTTTTAGAAGAGTCAATTTCTCAGCATGCTAAAATGTGCGCTGAAAACTCTGAAGATGTATTCGATGCAAGAATTTTAGCTCGTGAACTTAAAGACGATATTAAAGATCGAATTAAGAAATATTCTCGCTGTATCATAAACAATACAAAAAATTACAGGGATTGGTTATATGATGACTATACTAGAAAATTGCGGGTAAAAATTAACGAGCATTTTATGTAATCTTAAATTGAAGTCTTGCAAACTTTATAGTTGATAAGTATATTAACTTATTTCTTCAATTTTATCTTACTTTTGTTCTACAAATAATTATATGCAAGCATCTGTTATTATAAGTACGTATAACTCACCGCTATGGTTAGAGCGCGTATTAGTTGGCTATGCTTGCCAATCTATACCTGATTTTGAAATTGTTGTAGCTGATGACGGTTCTACCCAAGAAACCGCAAATCTCATTAATAGAATTAGAGAAAACTATCAGTTGGCGATTAATCATGTTTGGCATGAAGACCAAGGTTTTCAAAAAACACGAATTTTGAACAAAGCTGTTTTAGCATCTAAAAGTGAGTATTTAATCTTTACTGACGGCGACTGTATTCCGCGTCATGATTTTGTTGAAACCCATTTAAAGTATAAAGAAAAAGCTTATTTTTTGTCAGGAGGTCATTTTCCGTTATCCATGAAATTATCCCATCAAATTAAAATAGACGATATTAAATCTGGTCGTTGTTTTAATTTAAATTGGCTAAAGGCTAATGGCTTGAGTTCAAGTTTTAAAAATATAAAACTTACCAAATCTTCTACTTTAGCTAAGTTGATGAATCGAATTACACCAACGAAACCGACATGGAATGGCGGCAACGCCTCAGCTTGGAAAAAAGATGTTTTGGCAGTTAACGGTTTTGATGAGCGCATGCAATACGGTGGTGAAGATCGCGAATTTGGAGAACGACTTATAAATTTAGGAATTCAGCCTAAACGTGTTCGATATTTTGCAATTATTATTCATCTGGAACACGAACGTGGATATGTTAACCAAACAGCTTGGAAAAAAAATGATGCTATTCGGGAAGAAACAAAGTCTCTGAAAAGAATTAAGACTGACTTTGGCTTTAACTTACATGAGAGCAAACAAAATCAATTAATTGTTGATTAAATAATTGAGGGTTTAAATCTTGGTATAGTTTTTCATAATTCATTTTAAGTTCTTTAACTTTTTTATCTCGTAATTTACTTGGTTTAAAGTCACTTAGATGAACAGATGTATTCGGATATGATTCTTCAAAACTATTCCAACCTTCTTTTATAATCCAAGGTGAAAATATAGCAAAGCTTGGCACATCAAGTGCTTTGGCTATATTAATGGCGCCGCCTTCGTTACCAAAAATTAAATTGCATTGTGAGCAAATCGCCATAAATTCACGCAGACTTTCTGGTCTTAGGTCATTAACAATTCTGGTTCTCGTTAAATTACTACAATGTTCAAGTAATCGGTTGATTTTTTCTTGTTGTGACGGCATATAATTTAATATTAAATGAGCATCTGTTTTTTCTGTGATTTCATTTAAAAGAACCGCCATATATTTTAACGGATAAGTTTTTGCATCACCACTACCCAAAGCGCTGACCATAATTAAGTTTGTATTTCTTAATTCAGCTGAATCAATTTGACTTCTGGCAGTATTTACTTCAGTTGAACTTAGATATATTTTGGGTTTTGGGTTAATTATTTCAACTTCAGGTAATAGTTGAAGTAATTTTAATCGGTTTTCTATAGCAGAACCTGCTTCGGTTTTAGCAATGCTAGATTCTTTAAAGGTTTTTGTATACAACCAGTTGGTATACCATTTATTGTAGCTAAATTTAAATTGAGCACCTGTAAAGTAGGTTATTAAATTACTTTCTAATTTCCCGTAAGCATCAAAAACATGTGTGTAGGCTTCAGATTTTAGATTATTTAAAAAGTCTAAAAACTTCAGTTTATGGTTTTTGTATTCATCTTCAAAAAATACAAATTTATCAATGTGTTTATGATTTTCTACAACAGGAAATGTAAAGCGATTAATGAGGTAATGTACCTCAGCAGTAGGGAAGTTACGCTTTAAATTTTCGCATATAACACTACTGATGAGTACATCACCAATCATTTTTTGCTGTATAACTAAAATCTTCAAACTTAATGGCTTAAAAAGATTATTTCAATAAACTTAAACAGCGACATCGTAAGTTCGAAGTGCATCGTTTAAAGAGGTTTTTTTATTGGTACTTTCTTTGCGTTTTCCGATAATTAAGGCACATGGTACATTAAACTTTCCAGCAGGGAATTCTTTAGTATAACTACCAGGAATTACTACAGATCTTGCAGGAACAACTCCTTTAGTTTCAACTGGTTCTTTTCCAGTAACATCAATAATTTTGGTCGAAGCAGTTAAAACAACATTGGCGCCCAGGACAGCTTCCTTTTCAACTCTAACACCTTCAACTACAATACTTCTAGAACCTAAAAAAGCATTATCTTCAATTATTACCGGAGCAGCTTGTAAAGGCTCTAATACGCCACCAATACCAACACCACCAGATAAATGTACATTTTTGCCGATTTGTGCACAGCTTCCTACAGTTGCCCAAGTATCAACCATTGTTCCTTCATCTACATAAGCGCCAATATTAACATAGCTAGGCATCATAATAACACCACTTGAAATGTACGCGCCATGACGCGCAACAGCGTTAGGTACAACCCGAATTCCACGTTCTTTATAACCTGTCTTAAGAGGCATTTTATCGTGATATTCAAAAATACCAGCCTCCATAGTTTCCATTTTTTGGATAGGAAAATATAGTACAACTGCTTTTTTTACCCATTCATTGACTTCCCAACCATTTTTAGTCGGTTCAGCACAGCGAAGTTTACCTTGATCTATGAGTTCTATAGCTTCTTTAATTGCTTTTATAGTTGCATCACTCTTTAATAATTCGCGATTATCCCAAGCTTTTAAAATGTGGTCTTTCAATTGATTCATGACAAAATTTTTGCTCAAATATAAGTGTTTGTAATTTCTTTTTGGTCTTAGATTTAGAGCTATATTTGTAAAAATTCAAGACATGCCAAAAGCGATAGCTTTAGACTTCGGAATAAAACGAACAGGGATTGCTGCCTCAGACGATTTGAAAATGATCGCCTCTGGCTTAACTACTGTAAAAACAGTCGATCTAATGATTTTTTTAGAAAAATATTTATCTGAAAATGAAGTAGATACTGTTGTGATAGGCGAGCCTAAGCATGTTGATGGAAACGCCATGTCTTTAGAAAAAAATATTGGCTTCTTTATTGAAGATTTTCAACTGAAGTTTCCTAAAATAAATGTAAAGCGTATCGATGAACGTTTTACTTCAAAAATGGCCTTTCAAACTATGATTGATTCTGGTTTGAGTAAAAAAAAGCGTAAAAATAAAGCTTTAGTTGATGAAATTAGTGCAACTATAATTTTACAAAATTTTTTGCAGTAAAGGTTTTTAAAAAGAGTTTACTTAATTTTGCTGAAATTTTAAAATTATGCAATTACCAATTGTAGCCTATGGAGATCCTGTTCTTAAACGCAAAGCGCAGCCAATAGACAAAGATTACCCAAAATTAGAAGCCTTGATAGAAAATATGTGGGAAACCATGTATAATGCTCATGGAGTCGGTTTAGCAGCACCACAAATCGGTTTGTCAATTCGGTTATTTGTAGTAGACGCTTCTCCTTTCGCTGAAGATGAGAGTCTAAACGAAGAAGAACAAACTACTTTAAAAAACTTTAAGCGCGTTTTTATAAACCCTACAATTATCGAAGAAACAGGAACTGAGTGGGATTTTAACGAAGGCTGTTTAAGTATTCCTGATGTTCGTGAAGATGTGTTTAGAAAACCTGACATCAAGATAAATTATTATGATCAGGATTTTAATGAACATACGGAATTATTAAGTGGTCTTGCAGCAAGAGTCGTTCAACATGAATACGATCATATTGAAGGCGTATTATTTACAGATCGTATTTCAAATTTTAAAAAGCGATTAGTTAAAGGCAAACTTAACAACATTGCAAAAGGTAAAATAAATGTTGATTACCGCATGCGATTTCCAAAACTAAAAAAACGCCAATAAGCCTTGTCGTATTAAATTCCATATCGCATCTTTGTGCGCTAAAAATTAAAAATTATGGGCTTAGATAAGATTTTATCTATTTCAGGAAAACCTGGATTATTTGAACTTGTGGCAAAAACAAGAAACGGTTTTATTGCAAAATCATTAATAGATGGTAAAAAAATACCAGTTAATATTCAGAATAATGTGAGTATGCTAAGTGAAATTGCCATTTATACCTATACTGAAGAAGTCCCACTTAAAGATGTGTTAAAACGCATGCACGAACAAGCCGAAGGAAAACAAACCATCGACCATAAATCATCTAAAACCGAACTAGAAAGTTATTTCAGCGATATTTTACCTGAATATGATGAAGATCGTGTTTATGCTAGTGATATTAAAAAAGTTGTTCAATGGTATAATATCTTAGTTTCTCAAAATTTACTAGAATTTACTGAAGAGACTGACGAAACCAATTCAGAAGTTAATGAAGCTGAAACTAACTCAGCAAATAATTAAATCATAGCTTAATCACTTAATTTAACCCTGAATAATTTATTCAGGGTTTTTTTATGGGATATTTGGTATTATATGTAATTTTATCAAAAACAATAGCCATGAACACTAGATCAGACCAACTTAAAGCGATAGAACGTTTACTAAATATTATGGACGATTTACGTGAGAAATGCCCTTGGGATCGAAAACAAACCTTAGAAAGTTTACGTCATTTAACCATAGAAGAAGTTTATGAACTTGGAGATGCTATTTTAGATTACGATTTAGAAGAGGTTAAAAAGGAATTAGGAGACGTACTTTTACATATTGTTTTTTATAGTAAAATAGGAAGCGAAAAAAAGGCTTTTGATATTGCTGACGTTGCCAATTCAATATGCGATAAACTTATAGATCGCCACCCACATATTTACGGAGATGTAAAAGTTAAAAATGAAGATGAGGTTAAAAAAAACTGGGAAGCTCTAAAATTAAAAGAAGGTAAATCTTCAGTTTTAGAAGGTGTACCTAAATCATTACCAGCAATGATAAAAGCTAGCCGAATTCAAGATAAGGTCGCGGGTGTTGGTTTTGACTGGGATCAGGATTCTCAAGTTTTAGAAAAATTAAACGAAGAACTAAATGAATTATCAGTTGAAGTTAAAGAAAATAATCATGATAAAATTGAAGCTGAGTTTGGAGATGTATTATTTTCTATGATTAATTACGCACGTTTTCTAGGTGTAAATCCTGAAGATGCTTTAGAGCGTACAAATAAAAAATTTATTAAGCGTTTTCAGTTTTTAGAGCAAAGCACAAAAGCCGATGGTAAAGATTTAAACCAATTAAGTCTTGAAGAAATGGATGTGTATTGGGAAAAAGCCAAATTAAAAGAATGATTTTTACTATAATCTTAACATTTTCATTTTTAGATTGGTGTATGCATTCATTATAATTGCTCAAATTTAAATAATTATGATGTTAAGAACAATCTTTTTTACACTCGCTATTTTTGTTTCAACATTTAGCTTTGCGCAGACTGAACAAAAAGTTAGCGATGAACAGTTAAAGCAATTTGCAAATGCTTATCAAATTGTGCAACAAGAAAGCATGAAAGTACAACAAGAAATGATGGGCGTAATTCAAGAAGCTGGTTTGCAGCCTCAGCGTTTTAATGAAATTTATCAAGCAGAAAACAATCCAAACAAAACGATTGAAGCAACCGATGAAGAGAAGAAAATGTTTGAGAAAGCCATGAGCAAAATCGAAAGTATGCAAGCTTCTATTCAAGCTAAAATGGAAGAAAAAGTGAAATCTAGTGGAATGGATATGACTACTTATGAATCTATCATGAATAAAATGAGAACAAGTCCAGAATTACAAAAACGTGTTCAGACTTTAATGATGAATCAAAGTCAAGGAAAATAATTATCTATTTCTATACCAATAAAAAAGCCAAGTCATTCGACTTGGCTTTTTTTATTTAAATGGTTGATGATTATTCTATAATTAATTTTTTAATCTGTTTAGCTTTAATTGTATTAATCTCTACTAAATAAATACCTCTAGTTAAGCCTTCAACTGAAATGTGGTCGTTATTTGTTAATTTAAACGTCTTAACAATTCTTCCATTTAGATCAAAAAGTTTAATGTTTTCAATGTCTTTTGAACTTTCAATTTTTAAATAATTACCCTTTACAGGATTTGGGAACATTTTAATTTCAAATTGCGTCTCTATTGAATTTAGATTTAAAACGTCGCCTTCAATAATAAAATTATCTACAGTCCATCTTGTAGCACTTTCGCCATTAGTTGTGTCATATTTAAAAGCGAGATAAACGTTACTTCCAGAAATTGATGAGATATCAATTTGATTAACGGTATAAACTTCTTCGGTACTACTTCCGTTTGAGTGAAGTGGTATATTAATGTTAGGAACTGGCGTCCAAGTAGAGTTTGACGGCAACATTCCGCCAGTGTAATCGGTAGAGTAAACCAATTCTAAGGCTGTATTGCCATAACTTGCATCTGTGTAAAAACTAACAAGAGCTGAAGTTGTCGAGTTAAAATTAATTGGTGTTGAAGTGATTAACCAATCAATGCCAGATTGAGTTGAGCCATTCGAAAATGCATTCATTTGGTAGCTACCTGTATTGTTTTCTCCGAATTCTTCGCTACAAGTCCAAGTTAAATCACCTGATTCATTTACAACTTCAAACTGTACTGTATTACAGTTGTTAAAGTCTTCATTAATGAGATAATCTGGTGTTGCCAAGGTTGTGACTTCTAAATTATTACTTGGATTTGAGATATTACCAGTTCCATCAATAGCATAAACTCGAAAATTATAAAGTGTTTCTGAATCAAGGTTGTTAACTTGATATGAAAGTTGATCTTGAGATAAGTTAGCTATAATGACATTGTCTTGTTCAACTTCGTAATTGGTAACACCAGTATCATCAGTTGAAGCATCCCAATTTAATTCTACGCTAGAACTTGTAATATTATTTGCTGTAATATTTGTTGGTGCTGTTGGTGCTTGTGTATCTGGATTAGGATCCCAAATAAGCTGAACATATTCTGGATGATCAATTAAAGGATTTCGATTACCCTGAAATAGAAACCCGTTATTATTGCGATCTATTTCACGCTGACTTACAGGGTCATTTAAGTGCCAATTAATCAGTAAATCAATATACCATTGTACATAAAATTGATGAGGGTCATTGTCTGTTAAAACTTCATTATTATCCCAACTTGAACTGAACTCTTGCTCATAACGGATGGCAAAATAAAGTACAGATCTTGCAATGTCACCTTTAAATTCGTCAATAGGTTCAAAAACTGTTCCTGAATATCCTGGAAAGGTATTGGATCCTTTTTTAGAACCGTTAGTAGAAGTCCATGTGGCGTTATCTACTTCGCCAAATGGATAACTACCGCGCTGGCCATTAACATAACCATCGGTTGGGATTACATGAAAATAATCGTTTTTCATTGGTGAAGCACTATTAAAAGTAGATTGAGGCACTAAGTGTTCACGATTATAACAATCGTCTTCACTATTGTAGTTACCACATTGTGCTACGTAGTGGTTGTAAAAATAACTATCTTGACCATTAGGTATTTCAGAGTATAAATCTAAAACGCTGCCATCATTTTCGTAATAATTGTCAGTATCGCCACTGTTTGGGTTAGCATAAGCATCATATAAAGCGCCATAACCTTGATCTTGATGAAAAGGATAACCATTGTTATCATCAATGTCGTCTATAATTAAATTTAAAGCAGTTTTTAAATTGTAACCATTAAGTCCTTGAGCAGAATCGTAATAGCCGCTTGGTGCTTGAGCTAAACTAATTTGTAAGCTCATTAAACTAAAACCTAAAAAGGCAAAAAATTTGTTCATGTAATTGGTGTTATTATTGTTTTTGTAAAATTGCGAAGTAGAAGCCATCGTAACCTGATGTATGAGCATAAATTTTTTCTTCATTGATTAAACTAAATGCTTCGCCTTCAGCCGTACTTAAAAATTCTTTAACTTGTAGTTCATTTTCACTTGGTAAGATTGAGCATGTGGCGTAAACAAGTTTTCCGCCAGACTTTAACATCTTACTGTATTGTCTTAATATATTTTGCTGTTCTTTTTTAATTTTTATAATAAATTCTGGGCTTAATTTCCACTTAGCATCAGGATTGCGGCTTAAGACACCTAAACCTGTACAAGGTGCGTCTATTAAAACACGGTCTGCAGAATTGTAAAGTTTTTTGACAACTTTTGAATTTTCGATATGACGTGTGTCAATATTATGAGCACCTGCGCGTTTAGCACGACGTTTAAGTTCTTTTAATTTATTAGCGTAAATGTCTAAAGCAATAATTTGACCTTTATTTTCCATTAAAGCAGCTAAATGAAGGCTTTTTCCACCAGCACCAGCACATGTATCTACAACTCGCATTCCTGGTTTTACATCTAGCGCTTCAGCTATTTTTTGAGAAGAAGCATCTTGAACTTCAAATAAGCCATCTTTAAAACTTTTGGTTTTGAAAACATCTTTACGTTCATAAAGTTCAAGTGCAAATGGATAATTAGGAATCAATTTTGTTGAAATACCTTCATCGTCTAATTGAAACTGAACTTTTTTTGGTGATGCTTTAAGCGTATTAACTCTAAGTACAACAGGCGCTTGAGTGTTGAGAGCACTAAGCTCTTTAGTCCATTTTTTTTCTCCAAGTTCTTTAACACCGAGCTCGTCAAGCCAATCAGGGATTGACTCACGGTATTTTCTGATTTTAGAAAGTTCGTCAAACTTACCTTTAATACGTCTTGTTGGTGTGTCTTCAAACTGTGGCCAATTAGGGATTTCTATTCCTTTTAGGGTTGCCCAAACCGTAAATAATCTGAATAGATTTGACCTATTGTAAGGCGATTTTACTTCAGCGATTTCTGCATACAATCGTTGCCAACGAACAATATCGTAAGTCGTTTCGGCGATAAATCCGCGATCTCTCGAACCCCAACGTTTATCACGTTTTAAGGTTTTTGAAATTTCTTTATCAGCGTATTTATTATCGTTGAAAATTAAGTGCAGTGTATCTATAACTGCAAATACTAAATTCCTATGTAGGCGCATTTACTGAATTTTGCGCAAATTTACATAATTAGTCTTTAGTTGAAGATTTAGAACTGTATTGTTTTATCAGTTTTTTGTTAAAGTCGTATTCAGCTTTTTTAAGCATCATAATTTGCTTCGGTGAAATAACCTTTTTAAGCGCATTAACATAGTTAACTCTAATTTTGTTTCGCTGAATCTTGTAATTAATGTAATCATCTAAAAGCTGATTAGCTTCGGATTCAGAAAGTGTTTTAATTTTGTCTAAACGCTTTTTTATGGAAGACCATTGCTTGTCTCTCAAATTGTAATAAATGCTTGTATGTTTGTTATATACAGGCCAAAATAATTTAGCTTCATCAGGTGTAAGCTGGAGTTCTTCTGTAAAAAAGGCTATTTTTAAACTTTCGATTTTATCATCTTCTTGAGCAAAACTCAAAAGACTTAAACTAAGTGTTACTAATAAAATTATTTTTTTCATTTTAGTTATTTATAAAATCTTCTTCATAAAGATTATCACCTAAATATTTTGCAATCTCCTCAGAGCTTAATTGATTTTGTTCAAAATTATTGAAATCTATGGGTGTATTGTCATCAATATAGTCTTCAGGATTTTCAAGTTCTGTTTCTAAATAATCTTCTATCTCAGATTGTTCAACATTAGAAAATGAATCTAGCTTTTGATTATTTCTAGACGGATAAAGTGCAATGAGAGCAATTATGAGAATAGCCGCTACTGAACTTGAAATAAGTAAAACACGTTGCCTTAGATTTATTACTTTGGACTCTTGAGGTAACTTTATCTCTAACTCTTCAAAATAGTTGTCAGGGATATTAAATACTTTCTTCTCAATAAGATTTAACTCACTAATTTTAAATTCATTAAAATAGTTGTCAGGAACTTTAAATCCAGATTTTTTTTGATATGTAGCTTTATGTTTATCCATTTGATTATTAGACTAGTGCTTGGCCTTAAAGTTTAATTATTTTTCAAGTATTTTTCAATTTTTTTTGTGGCATGGTGATAGTTAGATTTTAAAGCGCCTTCACTTGTGTTTAGTATTTCAGAAATATCTTTATACGGTAAGTTTTCAAAGTATTTCATTAAGAAAACCTGTTTTTGTTTGTCTGGAAGTGTTTCAATTGCTTTTTGTAATTTTAATTCAATCGCGTCACCTTCAAAATAGACGTCACTTTCTAAAGAATTTAAAATAAATTCTTTTAGTTCTGGAACACTGATGTTTTTTTTCTTTGCTTTTTTGTTTAGAAACGTGATTGACTCGTTGGTTGCAATTCGGTACATCCAGCTATAAAGCTTACTTTCTCCTTTAAAGTTTTTAATATTTTTATAAACTTTAATAAATGTATTTTGAAGCACATCATCAGCATCTTCATGAATTTTCACTAAGTTTCTGATATGCCAGTATAATCTAACTTTGTGTTCTTCAACTAATGCTGCGAAGGCTTCTTCCTTTCTTTTGCCTTGCTGTAAATTTGATATGATTTCTTCTTCAGTCAAGCTTTATTTTATTCAAATGATTGCATTTCAACTAACTTCATGTAAGTTCCTTTTTTGGCAATTAATTCGTCATGCTTTCCTTCCTCAACAATTTCTCCTTTTTGCAGCACAATTATTTTATCAGCATTTTGAATAGTTGAAAGTCTATGTGCAATAACAATTGATGTTCTGTTTTTCATCATGTTTTCTAGTGCTTTTTGAACTAATCGCTCACTTTCTGTGTCTAAGGCTGAAGTTGCTTCGTCGAGAATCATGATTGGTGGGTTTTTCAGTACAGCTCTTGCTATAGAAAGCCGTTGTTTTTGACCACCACTGAGTTTATTTCCGCTGTCGCCTATATTTGTATTAATGCCTTTTGGTAAATTATTTACAAAATCAAAAGCATTAGCTATTTTTAAAGCTTTAATTAATTCGTCATCAGTGGCATTAGGTTTTCCAATTCTTAGGTTTTCAGCAATTGTGTCATTAAATAATATCGAATCTTGCGTCACGAGTCCCATCAATTGGCGTAAATCTTTTTGTTTTAAATCTTTAAGCTTGATGTCATCAATAGATATTTCACCCTTATTTGTATCGTAAAACCGGGTTAAAAGATTTGCAATAGTAGATTTTCCACTTCCAGATTGGCCAACTAGTGCTAAGGTTTCTCCTTTTTTGATATGCGCAGAAAAGTCTTTTAAAACATATTCATCTTCATATTTAAACCATAAGTTTTTAATCGATATTGCTGTTTTAAAGTCAGTTTTTTGGATTGCTTGCTTTGGGTCTTGAATTGTATTTTCAGTTTCAAGAATTTCTAAAACTCTTTCTGCAGCTGCATTTCCTTTTTTAACATTGTAGCTTGCTTTTGAGATTCCTTTTGCAGGCGTTAAAATATTGTAGGCTAATCCCATGTAGGCAATAAAGCTACTTCCATCAAGTAAACCTTCATTTAATACCATATTGCCTCCGTACCATAATAACACAGCAATAACTGCTATTCCTAAAAACTCTGAGGCTGGTGAAGCTAAATTTTGACGGTTCAGTAATGAATTAGAATAATTAAAGAAATTTTCGGTTGATGATTTAAACTTATTATAAAAGATCGATTCGGCGTTAAAACCCTTAATGATTTTTAGACCACCTAAAGTTTCTTCAAGGATCGACAAAAAATATCCTTGTTCTTTTTGAACTTTATCTGATTGCTTTTTTAAAGATTTACCGATTAATGAAATTAAAAAGCCTGATATTGGTATAAATATGAATACAAATATAGTAAGCTTAACACTTATTAATAACATAGCTATAATAGTCACTAAAATTGTGAGCGGCTCACGCACAATTAGCTCTAAAATAGATAAAAATGAATGTTGAATTTCAAGCACATCACTTGTAATTCTTGCAATTGTATCGCCTTTTCGTTTTTCAGAGTAATGTGAAAGTGGTAATTCTATTGTTTTTTTATACAAAGCGTTTCTCAAGTCTTTTAAAACTCCATTTCGTAAAAAAGTGATAAAAAACATGGCTAAATAGTTGGCTAAGTTTTTAAGTAAAAATAAAACAACCACTAAGCCAATGACTAACATTAAAGCTTTTGAGGCATCATCTTCTGCAAAACTATTTACTTGGTAAGCAAAATAATCTTTAAAATAATCTTTAGCAGAGGTAATACCTTCATAGCTTGGTTTTTGAATCACCTCTTCTTTACCACATTCATTTTGTCCGAATAAAACATCAAGCATTGGAATTAATGCTAAAAACGAAAGTGCACTAAAAATAGCATAAAAAACATTAGCTATGATATTTAAAATAGCGAAGCGTTTGTAGGGAATCGCAAAGCGAATAATTTTTTTAAAGTAGGTCATTAATTTTAAATTTAGGCAATGCCTAATTCTTTAACAATACGGTTAAGTTTGGTTTCAAGCCTTGAAGAAACTTCATCAAATTCTTCTTTTTTACTTAAAGCTGAGTTAACGCTGATATAAAATTTAATTTTTGGTTCTGTGCCACTAGGTCTGGCAGCGATTTTTGTCCCATTTTCGGTATAAAAAATAAGTACATTAGATTTAGGAACACTTAGGTTATAACTGCTATGGTCTTGTTTGTTTGTTGCAATACCAGTTTGGTAATCTTCAATTAAAACAATTTTTTCACCATCAATTGTTTCGAGAGGTTGTTGACGAAGGCTAATCATTTTTTGTTTAATTTCATGGGCACCTTCAATTCCTTTTTTAACCAATGCAACTAGCTTTTCTTTAAAGTAGCCATGGTCAATATAAAGCTGAATGAGCTTTTCGTAAAGACTTAAGCCTTCTGCTTTTAGTTGTGCAGCCATTTCGCAAACTAATAAAATAGACGTTACCGCATCTTTATCACGCACAAAGTCTCCAACCATAAATCCAAAACTTTCTTCACCACCGCCAATAAAATCGAGTTCAGGATGATCTTTGATTAATTTAGCAATCCATTTAAATCCTGTTAAGCTTTCTTTATATTCAACGCCATAGCTCTCTGTTAAAATCCGCATCATTGGTGTAGAAACAATAGTTGATGCTACAAACTCACTTTCATTTAGCATAGATTTTTTTTGCCATTGTTCAAGTAAAAAAGCTGTCATTAAAACCATTGTTTGGTTTCCATTTAATAACTGAAGATTGCCTTGCAAGTCTCGTACTGCAATTCCTAAGCGATCACTATCTGGATCTGTGCCAATTACAAGGTCGCTATTGGTTTTTTTACCTAAATTTAAAGCAAGCTCTAAGGCTTCAGGTTCTTCAGGATTTGGAGATTTGACTGTTGGGAAATCTCCGTTAGGTTCGGCTTGCTCTTCTACAATATGAAGATTTTTATAGCCTGCTTTCCGAAGCGTTTGAGGTACTAAAGTGATTGATGTGCCATGTAGTGAAGTAAACGCGATATTTAGCTTGTTTTTTGCTTCAGTTGGTGAAGAAAAGCTACCATTTTTAATAACATCATTAATAAAAGCTTGATCGGTAGTTTCGTTTAATTCGTTTATTAATTCTTGATTCGCATCAAATTTAATTTGACTAAACTTGAGTCGATCAATTTCAGTAATAATTTCTTGATCTTGAGGCGGGACAAGTTGTCCACCATCTTTCCAATAAACTTTGTAGCCGTTATATTCTGGTGGATTGTGACTTGCTGTTAGAACAATTCCACAATGACAGCCCAAGTGCTTGACTGAATAAGATAGAAGTGGAGTAGGACGTAATTCTGGGAAAATGAAGACTTGAATACCATTTGCAGAGAAAACATGAGCAACCTCGTAAGCAAATTTTTTACTATTGTGTCTACAGTCGTAGGCAATTACTACCTTTAGATGTTCGTCAGGAAATGATTGTTTGAGGTAATTAGCAATACCTTGTGTGTTTTTACCCAAAGTATATTTATTAATTCTATTAGTGCCAGCACCCATTACTCCACGCATTCCACCTGTGCCAAAAGCTAAATTTTTGTAGAATGCTTCTTCTAGGTTTTTTGGATCATTTGAGATGAGTTCTTGAACTTCATTTATGGTCTGTTCGTCAAAAATATGTTTATCGAGCCAAGATTTAGCTTTTTCAATCACTGTTTTCATTTTAATTAATTTATAAATTCCTTAATTGTATAGTTTGGTTTGTGTTGGTTGTTTTTTAAAATAAGTTCGCCAATAAAGCCAGCAATAAATAAATTTACACCAATTAACATCGCAGTAAGAGCAATGTAAAACCAAGGATTGTCTACTACTAAAATATCAGGAATGTTGTTATATAGTTTGTAAAGTTTAGATGCACCAATCCAAAATGCTGATATAAAACCTACAAAAAACATTAAAACACCAAAAGCTCCAAACAGATGCATTGGCCGTTTTCCAAATTTAGAAAAAAACCAAATTGTTATCAAGTCTAAAAAACCGTTAATAAAACGTTCAGCTCCAAACTTTGTATGTCCATATTTACGAGCTTGATGTTTAACAACTTGTTCGGTAATTTTATCAAAGCCTTCATTTTTTGCTAATACTGGAATGTATCGATGCATTTCCCCACTAAGTTTTATGGTTTTTATTACTTCTTTCTTATAAGCTTTAAGACCACAGTTAAAGTCATGTAATTTTAGTCCAGAAGTGAATCTAGCAGCAGCATTAAATAATTTTGAAGGTAAATTTTTAAATAGCACTGAGTCATAACGTTTTTTCTTCCATCCAGAAATCAAGTCGAAATTTTCTTGATTAATTTTTTTGTAAAGTTTTGGAATTTCTTCTGGATTATCTTGTAGGTCAGCGTCCATAGTAATAATAACGTCTCCTTGTGCTTTTTTAAAACCAGCATCTAAAGCTTGCGATTTACCAAAGTTTCTTGAAAACCTGATTCCAGAAACTTCTGCAGAAGTTTTAGCTATTTTGCTTATAATTTTCCAGGAGTTATCTTTACTACCATCATCAACAAATATTAGTTCGTAGCTAAACTTGTGCAAATCCATGACTTTTGTAATCCATTGATATAATTCTTCAATAGACTCAGCTTCATTGAGTAATGGAATTACAATGGATATTTGCATGGTTTAGTTTTTCTTTATTAAGCCCACAATTAAGCTAATAAAGAGGGTTTTAAGCATAATTGAGATTAGACCCATTGTAGCGATAACAAATGGTGATGTAAATAAAAGTGCTACAGATTTTGCCATTTCAGCTTGTTCGCCCTCCATATTTTGTTTAGAAATTTCAGCATCAACGGCTGTTAATGCTTCAGTTTTCATAGACTCAATAAACTCAGGCTGAATGAAGCTATAATGTAAGTAGGTATAAACCGCATAAATTAAACCACCAATTGCACCAATAGCTAAACCAATTTTTAAGGCTGTTGAAAAGTTAAGCTGAGCAGCATTATCATTTTTATATAAATGAATGGCATAAAAAACAATAGCGGAGTTAATTAATAAGTTTAATATTCCTATGCCTGCATTTTGTTCTAACTGAAATGCGTACAATAGTACTAAGACTAAAATTGACGCTCCGCCAAAGGCTAAACCAAATCTTGAAGCATATGGTTTTATAGAAATATTTTGTTCTTCCATAATTTTAAATAATTGCAAATATAATCTTTACTACGAAAGTAATCAAAATTCTTAGTTAGATTGAAGAATTGTAAATAGATATTTTTTAAAAAATATATTGTTTAGTTTTAATTTTTATCTAAATTTGCAAACTGAATTAAATATTTGAAAAATGAGAAAAGGTATACACCCAGAAAATTATAGATTAGTTGCATTTAAAGATATGTCTAATAATGAAGTTTTTATTACTAAATCTACTGCAAATACAAAAGAAACTTTAGAAGTTGATGGGACTGAGTATCCTTTAGTTAAACTAGAAATTTCAAGAACATCTCATCCTTTTTATACTGGTAAAACTAAGTTAGTTGACACAGCTGGTAGAATTGATAAGTTCAAAAACAAATACAAGAAGTTTAAAAAATAAATTATAACTTCTAATTAATACAATGA
Source organism: Psychroflexus sp. ALD_RP9 (assembly GCF_017311165.1). GTDB lineage: Bacteria > Bacteroidota > Bacteroidia > Flavobacteriales > Flavobacteriaceae > Psychroflexus. The sequence goes on from NZ_CP062973.1 coordinate 2,216,757, forward strand.
AGCCGAATTTTTAAATTCGGCTTTTTTGTTTTTAAGATTACTCAAAAAAAAAATCAGGATTTTTAATCCTGATTTTTTTAAAATTAAATATTTAGAAATTAAGCGTCTATTAAATCATTTAGAGTTTGACTTGGGCGCATTTGTTTTGTAACTAACTTTTCATCTGGAAAATAGTAACCTTCAATATTTACAGGCTTACCTTGTGCATTCAGTAGCTCTTCATTAATCTTAGCTTCATTAGCTTTTAAATGTTTTGCTAATTCTGAAAAAATAGCTTTTAAATCTTCGTCTTCATCTTGTTCAGCTAGAGCTTCAGCCCAATATTTTGCCAAGTAAAAATGAGTTCCGCGATTATCAATTTCATTGACCTTTCGAGAAGGTGATTTATCATTTTTAAGATAAGTACTATTTGCCTTATTAAGTGCTTTTGCTAAAACCTTAGCTTTGGTATTATTAGTTTTTTCAGCAATATCTTCAATAGAAACGGCGAGTGCTAAAAACTCACCTAAGGAATCCCAGCGCAAATGTCCTTCTTTTACAAATTGCTGTACATGTTTTGGTGCTGAACCACCTGCACCAGTTTCAAACAAGCCTCCACCGGCTAATAAAGGAACTATAGACAGCATTTTAGCACTTGTTCCTAATTCTAGAATAGGAAATAGGTCAGTTAAATAATCTCTCAAAACATTTCCTGTTACTGAAATGGTATCTTGACCGCTTCTTACACGTTCAAGTGTATATTTCATAGCATCTTCTGGATTCATGATTTTTACTTCTAAACCAGTTAAATCATGATCCTTAAGGTAATGATTGACTTTTTTGATTAATTCTGTATCATGGCCACGATTTTCATCTAACCAAAAAATAGCAGGGTTGCCTGTAGTTTTTGCACGTTTAACTCCTAATTTAACCCAATCTTTTATTGGTAAATCTTTTGTTTGACACATTCGCCAAATATCGCCTTCTTCAACTTTATGCGATAATAAAACGTCTCCGTTTTTGTTTTTTACAAGTACAGTTCCTGCTTCAGGTATTTCAAAAGTTTTATCGTGCGAGCCATATTCTTCGGCTTTTTTAGCCATAAGACCAACATTAGATACATTACCCATGGTTGTAACATCAAACTTGCCGTTAGCTTTGCAGAAATCAATAACTTGTTGGTAAATTCCAGCATAAGAGCGGTCTGGAATAACAGCTTTCATGTCTTGTGTTTCGTTTTTTTTATTCCACATTTTACCACCACTTTTAAAGGCTGCTGGCATTGAGGCGTCAATAATAACATTACTTGGGACATGAAGATTTGTGATACAATTATCGCTATCAACCATAGCTAAGTCTGCTTTTTTATCGTAAATAGCTTCAATATCTTCTTTAATGGCTTCTTGCTTATTTTTTGGTAATTCACTAATCTTATCAAAAACATCACCAATTCCATTGTTTACATTTACTCCAAGTTGGGTAAATTCTTTTTGATATTTATTAAAAAGTTCTTCAAAATAGACTTTAACAATGTGACCAAAAATGATTGGATCGGAAACCTTCATCATAGTAGCCTTTAAATGCACAGAAAATAAGATGTCTTTTTGCTTGGCATCTTCAATTTCCTTTGAAATAAAATCTTTTAGTTTTGAAACAGTTAGTACAGATGCATCTATTACTTCGCCTTGTTCTAATACTAAAGCTTCTTTAAGCAATTTAGTACCAGTTGAAGTTTGTAATTCAATATTTACGCTATCTGATTTTTGCATTGTTAAAGACTTCTCGCTCCCGTAAAAGTCACCATCATCCATGTGGGCAACATGAGATTTTGAGTCTTTGCTCCAGTCTTCAAGTCTGTGAGGATTTGCTTTTGCGTACTCTTTTACTGGTTCTGCCACTCGACGATCTGAATTACCTTCTCTTAAAACAGGATTAACTGCACTTCCTAAAACTTTTGCATAAGCAGCTTTAATTGCTTTTTCTTTATCGTTTTTTGGGTTTGAAGGATAATCAGGTACTTCATAACCTTTTAGTTGTAATTCTTTTATTGCGGCTGAAAGTTGAGGTACAGAAGCACTAATATTGGGTAATTTAATAATGTTAGCTTTTGGTGTTTTGGCTAGTTCGCCGAGTTCTGCTAATGCATCATTAACGTGTTGATGTTCTGGTAAAAAGTCCTTTAAATTTGCTAGAATACGAGCTGAAAGTGAAATGTCTTTAGATGTAACCTGTATGTTTGCAGTATTTGTGAATTTTCTTACGATAGGTAGAAATGAGTAGGTGGCTAAGGCTGGCGCCTCATCTGTTTTTGTATAAACAATTTGAGAAGAATCTTGACTCATAAATTTATGTTTTATTTATTATAAATAATTTAAATAAATCACTTAAAAATAATGAATAATTAAATGATTAAAGTTTATTTTATCATTTTGATAATGATCAAAAAAAAAGCTTGCAATTTGCAAGCTTTTTAGTTTTCTTAGTTTGAACGCTTTTCTTTAATTTTAGCCTTCTTACCTGTGAGGTTTCTGAAGTAATTAATTCGAGCACGTCTAACGCTTCCTCGTTTATTAACTTCAATTTTTTGAAGTGCTGGCATGTTGATTGGGAAAATCTTTTCAACACCAACAGTTCCACTCATTTTTCTAATAGTAAATGTTTTTAACAATCCAGTACCTTTGACTTGGATTACAACACCTTTAAAAAACTGAGTTCTTGTTTTTTGACCTTCTTTAATTTCATAGTAAACTGTAATAGTATCACCAGATGAAAATTCTGGAAAGTCTTTCTTTTCAACAAATTCGTTTTGGACAAACTTTACTAAATCCATTTTATCTGTATTAATTTTAATAATTATTAACGTACACGGTTTTCGTCAGAGGTTAATAATAGTTTGCAAAAATAGTATTTTATTCTAATTTATAAAATTATTCGTCCAACAAATCTGGTCTTAAATTCCTTGTTCGTTCAAGCGCTTTGTCATCTCTCCATTTTTCAACGTTTTGGTTATGACCACTTAATAGGACTGAAGGTACTTCATGACCTTTGTAATTTGAAGGTCTTGTATAAATTGGTGGAGATAATAAATTATCCTGGAACGAATCTGTTAAGGCCGAAGTTTCGTTACCTAAAACACCTGGAATTAACCTGATTATCGCATCACTTAAAATGGCAGCTCCTAGTTCGCCACCAGAAAGTACGTAATCTCCAATTGATATTTCTTTAGTAATAAATAAATCACGTACGCGCTGGTCTACACCTTTGTAGTGACCGCATAAAATAATGATATTTTTTAGTAATGACATTTGGTTGGCCATAGCTTGGTTTAATGTTTCGCCATCAGGTGTCATATAGATGACTTCATCGTAATCGCGCTCACTTTTTAGTTTTGAAATACATTTATCAATAGGCTCAATCATCATAACCATACCAGCGCCACCGCCATATTGGTAATCGTCAACTTGTTTGTAATTATTTGAAGTGTAATCTCTTAAATTATGAAAAAAAACTTCTACATGACCTTTTGCAATAGCACGCTGAATAATTGATCCTTCAAATGGACTTTTTATCAGGTCTGGAACAACACTTATAATATCAATTCTCATTTTGAATATCTTTTAATTTTAAACTGAAGACAATACAAACAATTAATAGAATAGCAAAGAATATAAACTGATATAAAAGACCAAAATAATCGGTAATTAAACCAAAACTAGCTGTTATAATTGTAAATAAGCCAATAAATGTGCTTGCCATGGCAACATAAGTCGGTCTATCTTCATCAGGTGCATAATCTACTAAGTAGGTTTTTCGACTTAATCTTGCGCCTGCGTATGCAATAGCATTAACAAAAAATAGAGGTAAAATAAAGCTAATAGATATATGAGATGGATTTTGGAGATAAATTATAATGGCGTATGCAATTCCTATTAAAGTAATGCCGCTTGCAATTTGTAAAAGTTTTAAGCTTGACTTGTCTGCAATTTTCCCCCAAAGTGGACTACTAATGATTTGTGCAATGCTAGTTACAACAATTAAGTAACCCAAACTCGAAAATGAATTTCCTGTTAATTGGTTGGCTAAAACGACATAAAAGGGTTGAAGTAAAGGGATAGCCATTAATAATGCTCGGGTAAATAAGAAATTCCTATAATTATCATCAGATTTAATGAACTTTAAACCTTCTTTAATTTCGTTAATTGGTGAACGACCACCTTTTGTAGATCCTTTTTCTTCAGAAATCCCGTAGAAAACAATTGCAGCAAGAAACCATAAAATACCTGCAGAAAAAAATAATGTAGCATAAATTTCAGCTGAAGCATTTTCTTTCACAAAAAAGCTAATAAAAAGTCCTGCTATTAATGCTAATATTCCTCCAAATGTTGATCGATAACTAAGCATTTGTCCACGTTCACCTTTTGGAATTGTTTTGCCAACAACATCTTTAAAACTCACTGAACCTACGCCAGAAGCTATGCTAAACAAGAAAATTAATGCTAAGATGCTATAAGATGCTAAGGCATTGTCATGATTGTAAAGTACTACAAATCCACCTAAAAACATACAAATAGATTGTATAATCGCAGCTGTTGCCCAAAAATATTTTCTTATTTTAAATTGTCTTATTTTACCGCTTACGATTAATTGCGGTAGCAAAGAGCCTATGTCTTTAGCAGGTACTAAACTACCAATTAAAAATACAGGTGCGTTTAAAAAAGTTAAAATCCAAGCAAGTGTGAGATTCGGGCTTATAATCGCTTCAGCTAATTTAGTTAAACTACCATTTAATACATTTAAGTTAAAGTTTTTGGGAACATTGGTGCAATCAGAATCAGGAATTGATTTGCAAATACGTGAATCAGAGTCTTCAGTTAAAAACTCATAGAAGCGATGAGATACTTTCAATTTTGTTAATTTTCTTTTTTAATTTTTTGCAAATCATTTTTGGCATCTTGTAGTTGCCTTCCTAATTTTTGTTGCTTTTCTAAGGCGCTATGTTTGTAATTTTGAAACTCATGATCTAGGTTTTTAAGATTAGCTTTAATTTCTCCGTTAATAATATGGCTTCTTCTAAACCTAAACATAAAAAATAGCAAAAGCAACAGTAATACTGCAACAATAGACCATAAAACTAGGCGATACGTTGTTTTGGTTAAACTAATTGAACCAAATAATTTCATTTCTTCTTGCTGATTTTCTAGACTTGAATTTTTTGTTTTTAAACTAGAAACTTCAGCTTTTAGATTTTTTATAGTTTCATTTCTTTTAGAAATGGTTTCATCTAAATTATTAATTTCAGTCTCAAGACGTTCTATTTCATTGGTGACTTCATTTTGCAAGTTTCGTATAGCTTGTTTTTTTATGACTTTATATTCTTGGTAGTTATTAGCTTTTGAAATTGTGGTTTCAAATTGCTTTATTACTGAATTGGCCGTCGAGTCGATTTTATTTTGTGCTTGAACTTGAGCTACTAATAAAAAGCTAAACATTACAATCGGTAGAAGTTTAAGTTGAAGTTTCATTGTATATGACTTAAAATTACATTTTAATGGTTGTAAAAGTACAAAAAAACCCTTAGCATTTTGCTAAGGGTTATCCTGAAATCAAAAGAAACAAACATTCTAATAGTAAGTGAAACGTCTTACATTAGAAATATATTTAGCCAACCTGATTACTTGGTGGCTGTATCCATATTCGTTGTCGTACCAAATATATAAAATGGCATTATTAGATTTACCTTCAACAATTGTAGCGTAACTATCGTATATTGATGGTGCTGAAGTGCCTACAATATCACTTGATACTAATTCATTGTCTATCGAATATTTTATTTGTTCTACCAAATCACCTTCTAAAGCAAAAGACTTAATGCAAGCGTTAAGTTGGTCTTTAGTCGTTGGTTTATCAAAAGTTAAATTCAAGATGGCGAGTGAGCCATTAGGAACGGGAACACGAATTGCAGATGAGGTTAATTTACCCTCAAGTTTTGGTAAAGCTTTAGCTACAGCTTTTCCTGCACCAGTTTCGGTAATTACCATGTTAAGAGCAGCAGCGCGTCCACGACGATATTTTTTATGCATGTTATCAACTAAATTTTGATCGTTGGTGTAAGCATGAATCGTTTCTAAATGTCCATGAGATACGCCAAAAGTATCATCAACTGCTTTTAAAATAGGTGTAATAGCATTAGTTGTACAAGATGCTGCTGAGAATATATCAACTTTTTCTATATCATGCTCGTTTTGGTTTACACCGTGAACAATGTTAGGTACTCCTTTACCTGGCGCTGTTAAAAGTACTTTTGCAGCACCTTTAGATTTTAGGTGTCTACTTAAAGCTTCATGATCTCTAAAAGCGCCTGTGTTATCTATAATAAGTGCATTATTAATATCATATTTTGTATAGTCGATATCTTCAGGAGCGTTGGCAGAAATCATATGAACTGTTGTATCATTTATGATTAACGCTTGATTTTCTACATCGACAGAAACAGTACCGTTAAAATTGGCATGAACTGAATCATTATTGAGTAGTGAAGCTCTTTTCTCCAATACAGTTTCATTAATTTCACCGCGTGTTACAATGGCTCGTAAACGCAATTGATCACCTTTACCTGTCTTTGTCGCTAATTCGCGTGCTAAAAGACGACCAATCCTACCAAATCCATATAATACAACATCTTTAGGCTCAAGTTTGTTAGCTAGTTTTGCATCTGCTAATTGTTTTGAAACAAAACTAACCGCATTGTGAGCATTAGATGGCTCTAGCTGAAACTCATAAGTTAATTTACCAATATCTAATTTTGAAGGAGGTAAGTCTAGATTTTGAATAGCCTCAGCAATTTCAACTGAGTCGAATACAGAAATTGGCTTGCCAACAAATTCGCCAGCATATTCGTGTAAACTTAATATTTCACTTGCATTTTTGTTAATTAGAGAGTTTCTAAATAAAACTAATTCTATAGATTTATCATAAAATAAATCATTAACAATGTTGATGAATTTAACAGATGATTTTCTTCGATTAGCTTGAAAACTAAGCTCTTTCTCATAATTGTTGGTTGTGTTCATGTTAGCAGAGTAATAATGAAATTTGTGGCAAAAATAGAGATATTTTTAATTCACGAAAACGATTTCGTAGATATTTTATTGAATATTTCAACTAGCAAACGATAAAGTTTGTATAATTTTTTTTCAAATTTCAGTTTAAACTTTAATTTGAGAAAAAAACATATGTTTCCAGAATCAAATTCAGAACGAATTGTAATAATAGGTGGTGGCTTTGCCGGAATTAACTTGGCTAAATCATTAAGCAATACTGCTTACCAAGTTGTATTGCTTGATAAACAAAATTATCATGCTTTTCAGCCGTTGTTATATCAAGTAAGCACTTTTGGCTTAGAACCAGATTCAATCGCATATCCATTAAGGAAACTTTTAAATAAAGCTGACAATTTATATTTTAAACTCGCAGAGGTTACTTCAATTAATTGTGATCAAAAGCAAATTCATTCAAATATAGGTAAAATCAATTACGACAAGTTGGTAATTTGTACCGGCACTAAAATTAATTTTTTTGGTAACGATGCTATAAAAAAGCATGCCTATTGGATGAAAAGTGTTTCTCAAGCTTTAAATTTAAGAAGCCGAATTTTAGAAAATTTAGAGAAGGCTTCTAATGCTGTTGATGAGGAAGAAAAAAAGGCTTTGTTACGTTTTGTAATTGCAGGTGCAGGACCAACTGGCGTTGAATTGTGTGGTGCTTTGGGTGAACTTAAACAACATATTTTTAAAGAAGATTACCCTGAATTTGATAGTGATGACATTGAAATTATTTTACTTGAAGGACAATCTCGTGTTTTACCTGTGATGTCTAAAACTTCATCTCAAAATGCTGAAAACTATCTCAAAAAACTTTCAGTTAAAGTTATTACCGATGTTATGGTAACCAATTATGATGGTTTTGAAGTAAAAACTAATCAAGATGAAGTGTTTTCTACTTATAATTTTATTTGGAGTGCTGGCGTAAAAGGTGCAACAGTTGAAGGTTTAGACCAAGATGCAATTGTAAAACATCGCTACAAGGTTAACGAATTTCATGAAGTTGAAAATGCTAAGGATATATACGCTTTGGGAGATATTGCCCTGATGCAAACTTCAGCATTTCCAGACGGACATCCACAAGTTGCACAACCTGCAATTCAACAGGCTAAAAACTTAGCAAATAACTTTAAAGCCGCATTGAAAAACAAAAAACCAAAAGCTTTTGAATATTTCGATAAAGGAACAATGGCAACAATAGGTCGACATAAAGCTGTAGTCGATTTAAATAAAACAACATTATCTGGCACAATTGCTTGGTATATCTGGATGCTTGTTCACCTGTGGTTTTTAGTTGGCTTTAGAAATAGAATTATTACTTTTGCCAATTGGATTTATAATTACATTAAATACGACAAAGGAGCAAGATTAATTATTCGCAAGTCAAAACCAACTGCCAAATTGTAAATTGGCATGCCTATTGTCTATATATAATGCGAATGTAAAAAATACATTCTCTATTCTTAAAAATCAAATTATTACAACAATTGTTAGTTTTCAAAAACTGACAAATTGACTAAAACATTACTATGGCTAAATCAAACATATTTAATATTGACAATTTGTCATCACAGGATATTGAAGAAGATGCAGAGTTAATCCCATTGATGACTACCGAAGATGAAGAGTTAATCAATAAAGAGGACTTACCTGAAGTTTTACCAATTTTACCATTAAAAAATACGGTATTATTTCCAGGTGTTGTGATTCCGATTACGGCAGGTAGAGACAAATCAATTCAATTAATTAACGATGCTAACAATGGCGATAAAATTATTGGTGTAGTTACTCAAAAAAATGAAGATAAAGAGCAACCTAATCTAGAAGATATCAATAAAGTTGGCGTTGTTGCAAGAATTCTACGTGTATTAAAAATGCCTGACGGTAACACAACTGTTATCATTCAAGGTAAAAAACGTTTCGCAATAAACGAATTAGTTGAAAGTGACCCTTATCTAAAATGTAGCATTTCAGAAGTGCCTGAAAAACGTCCCAATTTGGTAGATGAAGAATTTTCGGCTATTATAGATTCTATTAAAGATTTATCTTTACGTATTATAAAAGATAGTCCTAACATTCCTTCAGAAGCTTCGTTTGCAATTAAAAACATCGAGAGTTCTTCATTTTTAGTCAATTTTGTTTCATCTAATATGAATTTAGACGTTGCAGATAAGCAAGAACTACTCGAAACCAACGACTTGAAAGATCGAGCATTAGCAACTCTTAAGTATATGAATTTAGAGTTTCAAAAGCTCGAACTCAAAAATGATATTCAGTCTAAGGTGCAAAATGATATGAGCCAACAACAGCGTGAATATTTTTTGCATCAGCAAATGAAAACAATTCAAGAAGAATTAGGTGGTGTTTCTCATGAATCTGAAATTGAAGAAATGCGACAACGCGCCAAATCTAAAAAGTGGAACAAAAAAGTAGACGAGCATTTTCAGAAAGAGTTAGCTAAAATGCAACGAATGAATCCACAAGTTGCTGAATTCTCTATTCAAAGAAACTATTTAGATTTATTTTTAGACCTGCCTTGGAATGAGTTTAGTAAAGATAAATTTGATTTAACTAAAGCTCAAAAAATTCTTGATCGCGACCACTATGGTTTAGAAGACGTAAAAAGAAGAATTATTGAATATTTGGCCGTTTTAAAGTTGCGAAATGATATGAAGTCTCCAATACTTTGCTTGTATGGACCTCCAGGTGTAGGTAAAACATCACTTGGTAAATCAGTTGCAGAAGCTTTAGGTAGAGAATATGTTCGTATCTCACTTGGCGGACTTCGTGATGAGGCCGAAATAAGAGGTCATAGAAAAACATATATCGGTGCCATGCCAGGGCGAATTATTCAAAGTTTGAAAAAAGCTGGTACGTCTAATCCAGTTTTCGTATTAGATGAAATCGATAAGCTGAGTAATTCTAACCAAGGAGATCCATCTTCAGCATTATTAGAAGTGCTTGACCCAGAGCAAAATAGCGAGTTTCACGATAATTTTTTAGAGCTTGGCTACGATTTATCGAAAGTCATGTTTATAGCTACCTCAAATAATTTGGGTACCATTCAGCCAGCTCTACGTGATAGAATGGAAATCATCAACGTAAACGGTTATACTATCGAAGAAAAGGTCGAAATAGCAAAACGCCACCTTTTACCTAAACAAATTAAAGAACATGGACTCAAGAAAAACCAAATTAAAATAGGTAAACCTCAGTTAGAAAAAATTATAGAAGGTTATACGCGTGAGTCAGGTGTTCGTGGTCTTGAAAAACAAATTGCAAAAGTTGTACGTTACATCGCAAAATCTATTGCAATGGAAGAAGAACATGATGCAAAAATAAATAATGACAAATTAGTTGAAGTTTTAGGTCCAGCAAGGCTTGAGCGTAACCGTTACGAAAATAATGATGTCGCTGGAGTTGTTACTGGTTTGGCTTGGACGAGTGTTGGTGGTGATATTTTATTTATAGAATCAATTTTATCTAAGGGTAAAGGTAATCTTAATATCACAGGAAACTTAGGTAAAGTCATGAAAGAGTCGGCAACTATTGCAATGGAATATATTAAAGCTAATTCAGAAAACTTTGATATAAACCCAGATGTTTTCTCGAATTATAACGTGCATATTCATGTTCCAGAAGGTGCAACTCCAAAAGATGGTCCTAGTGCAGGAATCACGATGTTAACTTCATTAGTTTCATTGTTTACACAGCGAAAAGTTAAAAAGAGCATTGCTATGACTGGTGAAATTACACTTCGAGGAAAAGTGTTACCAGTAGGCGGAATTAAAGAAAAAATCTTAGCCGCCAAGCGTGCTAAAATAAAAGAAATTATTCTATGTACAGACAACAAAAAAGATATTGAAGAAATTAAGGTTGATTATTTAAAAGGCTTGAAATTTCATTTTGTAAGTGATATGTCTGAAGTTTTAGAAATCGCTTTAACTCAACAAAAAGTAAAAAACGCAAAAGTACTTTAAAATCGAGCTAAATTTCACATTAAAACCAGTGATTTGACTCAAATCACTGGTTTTTTAATACTTTTGCTTTATATAAAATATTCAACTTATTTTAGCGTTTTTATGATTACCAAATACAGTTGTCAACATTCATGAGAATTTTAATCGGTTTAATTTTAGTATGTTCTACTGCATTTGGTCAAATAGGTGGTCGCAACACCTATGAGTTTTTAAACTTACCGAATTCACCAAAAATTTCTGCACTTGGGGGTAAAAATATAACACTTGTAAACTCAGATCCAACAAGTGCTATTTCTAATCCAGCAAATATTAATTATTTAATGGATAAGCAATTAAGCCTTAATTACATGAATTATTTAGCAGATGTTAATTATGGTACAGCGGCATATGCTTATTTATTAGATCGACGAACTCAAGTTATTCAAGCTAGCGTGACCTATATCAATTACGGTAATTTTGATGGTTATGATGAGTTTGGAAATAATACACAAGAATTTTCTGGAAACGAAGCTGCTTTTCAGGTAGGTTACGCATCACAAATTGGTAGAAGTGATTTTTACACAGGTGCTAATATAAATTTAATTACTTCAAAATTAGAGCAATATAGTTCATTTGCAGCAGCAATAGATTTAGGCTTGACCTATAAATACGACAAGTGGGATTTAGTTATTTCAGGGGTAATTAAAAATCTAGGCTACCAATTTAAACCATTTAATGAAGTTCGAGAAACACTACCATTTGAAATTATTCTTGGGATTTCTCAACAACTTAAAAACGTACCAGTACGTTGGCATATTACGTATGACCAAGCACAAATATGGGATGTAGCATTTAGAAATACTAACCGAGATGAAGTTGATTTAGAAGGTAATTTAGCCCCAGATGATCCAAGTTTTTTTAATAATATTTTAAGGCATACAATAGTTGGTCTTGAATTATTCCCCGAAGGCGGATTCAACATTCAATTAGGATACAGCTTCAGAAGAGGCGAAGAACTTAGAATTATAGATCAACGTGCCTTTGCTGGTATATCAGGTGGTTTTTCTATAAGGTTTAATAAAGTTAGATTTAATTATGCCTATTCGCGTTTTAATCGTGCTGGTGCTTCAAATTTTATCGGCTTAGGAATAGACTTATATTAATCTATTAACTTCAACATTATTTTGCATTCTAAACGTTTTTTTTATTTGCTTTTTATATGTTTAGGATGCTTACAAATATCTCGAGCTCAATTTCAATTTTTTTCAGAAAGTCGAAAAATTGGAATCAGTTTTGGGGAAGGTCAACAAAATAGATTTCCATATCAGAATGACAATTACCGTTTTGAACATCAACACCTAAAGCTAGCTTTTAATCAAGTTTTTTATAAATCTGCTCATTTTGAGTTAGAGTTACAGATTGAGCCTGTTTATTATTGGTCTAAACACCAATTACTTAATAAGTATTTTATTCAACCACAACACTTTACAGATTATGAGTCACTGCGTGAAAAATATACACAAGAGCGAAAATTTAATAGTTATGCGGTTAACTTTGGGGTAATTTTAAGGCATTACGTTTCTCAATTTTATAGTCTATATGCTTTAGCAAGTGTAGGACCAATGTATAGCGATGCCGGTACTGAGCGCGTTAAAAACGGTTTTACATTTACAGATATATTAGGTTTTGGCTCTAGTCTTCATCTTTATCGTTTTCAAATAGATTTACGTTTATATGCTAAACACGATTCTAATGCCAATTTAAAAACACCAAATCACGGCCATAATTCAGTTGTTGTTGAAACAGGAGTTTTGTATAGATTATGATTTATTTTTTCTGATATAGTCGCTTACAAAATAGGCGAGTGCTTTACCTGAATTGAAATAATTAGATGGTTGTGCTTCACAAATATGAAGGTATTTAGATTCACTGTTTCGCGTTACTTTAATAAACGTTCTTATATCAGCCATTGAAAAACCACTAGGTGTCGAGGCGCTAGTTGGAAAATTTTCGATTGCATCACAATCTAATTCTAAACCGAATTTGTTGTCTAAGAAGTTCATCATTGACTTGAAGTGTACAGTTTTATCTAATGTTGTGAGGTGCACTAAATTTTCAAATAAATCAAATTTCATTTTTTTATCTCCTTCAAATTCTTGAAAGATATCATCAGAGGTGTAATTTTTGTGTAAACCAAAAACAGCATACTTATCTAAAAATTGATGAGCTCTAGCGTATGAAAATCCGTTACCGCTATGCCGATGTTCTAAATCTCTGTAATCTGTGTGTGCATCTATATTTAAAACATTTATTTTTTGGTCTAAAGCTCGAGAAACACCTTTAATAATAGGGTAGGCATTGTTATGGCCACCACCTATTACAATCGGAGTTTTTCCTAGGCTTACAATTTGTTGTATAAGTTTACTCACTGCTTCATCAAGTTCTTGAACTAAGTCACCAAAAACTTCAGCTTGTTGAGGTAATTCTAAGTTTAAGGCACGTTCTTGCTGTCTCGAAGTATCGAATTCGCCTAAAATAATAACATCTTCAGGATGATTATAGCTGTTTGACTGAATATTTAAAAATGCTTTTAAAAATTCTTTCCACATTAAATGCGCATTAGATGCACCGTAATTTGCTCGAATACCAATGTTTTCTGGAATACCTAAAATTACAAATTCTTCATCTCGTTTATTGAGTTCTTCGAGAGAATTTAAACAAGTGATTGACTCGCCAAATTTAACTTCTCCAGAGCGTACTTTTGTAAATTTATTTAGTTGTTGAGGTGTTAATATATTAAATGTCATGTTCTTGAAGTTTACCATTAATCCAAACTTGATCTATTGAATTAGTACCAAAGGCGTATGGTAAAAATCCGTATGAAGGTATAGATTTTGTTACTATAAAGTTGGCTTTTTTGCCTTTTGCAATACTTCCGACTTCGTCTTGAAGTTCTAGTGCGAATGCGGCATTAACAGTTGCGGCATTAATAGCTTGCTCGGGTGTTAACTTCATTTTAATGCAAGCTAAAGAGACAACGAAATTCATGTTACCGCTTGGTGTGCTTCCTGGATTGAAGTCTGATGCAAGCGCTAATGGAATTTCAGCATCGATGAGTTGTTTTACAGGTGTATAATTAATGCCTAAATAAAATGAACATGATGGTAAAGCCACTGCAATAGTATCTGCTTTTTTAAGGTGTTGAATATCTGTTTCAGTTAAGACTTCTAAGTGGTCAATACTAAGAATGTTATGTTTAGTAGCTAATTGAATACCACCAAAACTTTTAAACTGATTAACGTGTATTTTAGCTTTTAAACCATATTGTTTTCCTGCTTTTATGATGCGCTTGGTATCTTCTAAATCAAAATAACCGTCTTCACAAAATATGTCTATATAGTCAGCTAAATTTTGTTCAGCGACCTCAGGCAGGATATGCTGAATAACATATGAGATATACTCTGCAGAAGTTTTAAATTCTTTTGGTTGAGCGTGAGCCCCTAAAAAGCTAGCCTTAATAGGTAGGTTGTAATTTTCTTTAAGTTTTTGAATTACTTTTAGCATCTTAAGTTCAGCTTCTTTTGTAAGACCGTACCCAGATTTAATTTCAACAGCGCCAGTTCCTAATTGTATAACTTCTTTAAGGCGTACTTCAGATTGTTGGTATAATTCTTCAAAACTTGTTTGTTGTAAAGTCTTAGCTGAGTTTAAAATACCACCACCGTTTTGAGCAATTTCAGTATAAGTTTTACCCTTTATTCGGTCTACAAATTCTTGTTCACGATTGCCTGAGTAAACAATATGTGTATGGCTATCTACCCAAGTCGGTAATATGAATTTCCCGTTGCAATTCATTTCTTGGTCAAAATGAAGATTAGGTAGGCTTTTCATTTCGCCGAAATCAATAATTTTTTGATCCTCAATTAATAACCAAGCTTCGTCTATTTTAGGGAGTTTATTAAAAGCTGCGCCTACTAAAACTTGTTTAGTTTCACGAACTTGTAATAATGATTTAATGTGTGTAAATAATATACGCATAGAATTATTTAAGTATTACAATGTTAATGATTTTCTTTAAACTTTAATAATTTAAAGACTTTCCTACACCGATTTCAGTACTATAAGATTTATCTATGAAGATATAATTAAAAGATAAGTTAAAACGATGTTTAAATCGAACTTAGCCCTTATTTTTGTATCAAATAATCAACTAAAAAATAACATTATGTCAATTGTAGGAAACAAATTTCCAGATTTAGTAGTCAATGCCATGGATGAAATGGGTGACACAATTCAAATTAACATTTTAGAAAAAGCTAAGAAAGAAAACAAAAAAATTGTTTTATTCTGGTATCCTAAAGATTTTACTTACGTATGTCCGACTGAGTTACACGCTTTTCAAGAAGCTTTACCAGAATTTGAGAAACGCAATTCAATTGTAATTGGCGCTTCTTGTGATACGCCAGAAGTTCACTTTGCTTGGTTAAACACTTCTAAAGACGATGGTGGTATTGAAGGTGTTACTTACCCAATTCTAGCAGATTCTAATCGTAACTTGAGTAGTCGTTTAGGAATTTTAGACACAACCAATGAGCGTTACGATGATGAAACAGGCCATATTACTGTTGATGGTGACAATGTAACTTACCGCGCAACTTATTTAATAGATGAAGAAGGAACAGTATTTCATGAAGGAGTTAACCACATGCCTTTAGGTCGTAACGTTAATGAATTTATTAGAATGATCGATGCGTATGCTCATGTTCAAAAACATGGTGAAGTTTGTCCTGCAAATTGGGAAGAAGGTAAAGATGCAATGAAACCTAATAGAGAAGGAACAGCGTCTTATTTATCAAACAAGTAAATTAAAATCATGCCAAGACCATAATTGGTCTTGGCTTTAAAAAATAAGTTATGTTTAAAGAATTAGATGAAGATATTTTACAAGAAGAAGTTAATGATAACGAAACTGTAATCGTTCAGTATGCAGCTTCATGGTGTGGCAATTGCCGACTTATGAAGCCAAAATTTAAAAAGCTAGCTCGTGAAAATGAAGATGCATCTTTTATTATTGTTGATGCAGAAAAATTTCCAGAATCTAGAAAACTTGCTAATGTGAATAACTTACCAACATTTGCTACATTTAGAAATGGAAAATTTGTCAATCAAGTACAAACTAACAAATTTGAATCATTAAAAGAATTAGTCGATGAAGTTACCAATAATTAAACACTTTCAAAAAAACAATGAGTCTCAAAAGCTTGAACATACTATTGAAGTTTTAGAAAGTTTTTGTGAACACAGATCAGTTAAAGACCACGAAATGGATGTTGTAGGTGAAATTATTACTAACATCGCTGGCGCAATAGAAATGGATAAGCTCATTAAAGAAGAAGGCATGTCTGAAAAAGATGCAGCCAATACATTTGCTAAGCGTGTCTTAGGTTCTATAGATCAATAAAAGAAGCAAATTTTTGCTTCTTTTTTTTGGTCTCAGAAAACTTCATTCCTTCAATATCTCTGCTTTTGTTTAACTTATTTTAGATTTGGCCACAAATACTTTTATATTTGTACTTTTAAGATCTAAGATTTTTCATGGCCAAAACAAAATCTAAAAAAGCGGCTTCAAAAGCAAAAAAAACAGCAAAGCCTAAGTTTAAATTAACTAGAAAACACCATATCATTTTAGGGAGTTTTCTATTTTTTTTCTCTGTAGGTTTGTTAGTCGCTTTCATTTCGTTTTTATTTACTTGGCAATTAGACCAAAGCATTGTTACTTCTAATCAGGCTGTAAGTGAACCCAAAAACTGGTTGAGTATGTTTGGTGCAAGCATTTCTCACTTTTTAATCTTTAAAGGTTTTGGTGTTGCTATGTTTAGTTTGCCATTTATGTTAGGCTTAACCGGGTTAAAACTATTTTTAAACCTTGAAAATCTTAAACTTTTAAATATTTGGTTTTGGGGTTGTTATGTGATTTTACTATTATCCCTATCAATGTCTTATTTTGCTAATGATTTTCCTGTTTTAGGCGGAATTGTTGGCTTTGAATTGCACGAATTGATCACCAATTACATTGGTGCTATAGGTTTATTATTGCTACTTATTTTTATGTTAATTGTATATTTAGTGGCTAGAATTAATCTAACACCTGAAAAAGTAGCCCAATTTTTTAATAAGAAATCTCAATCAGTTCAAGCTGAGTTTCAAGAAAATACAAATCAAAACGCTACGGCTAATCAGTCCCAAGATTTTACAAATATAAATTCTGAAGAGCAGTCAGCTTCAGATGAAGTTTCTGATAATGATTCAGCCGAAGAAGCTTCAACTGAGACACAAGCTAACGAGGTAGAATTCGAAAATTCACTAGAACCAAAAAATCAAAATTCAAGTTCAACAGTTTCAACTCAACCTGAGCAAAATTCCACTGAAACTAAACCGCAAGAAACTGAAAAAGTTGTTATCAAATCAAAAGATGATGATTTAGGAATGGAAGTTGAAGCCGCCAAAGAAGAAGATGAAGATGATGTCGATACAAAATCTAAAAAAATAGTCGAAAACTTTGGTGAATTTGATCCTACATTAGAACTGTCTAATTACCAATTTCCATCTACAGATTTACTTGAAGATCATGGCTCTGGAAGTATTAAAATTGATCAAGCTGAGCTTGAAGCCAATAAAAATAAGATTGTAGATACCTTAAATAATTATAAAATAGGTATTGCGCAAATTAAGGCAACTGTTGGTCCAACTGTAACATTATACGAAATTATACCTGAGGCAGGTATTCGTATTTCAAAAATTAAAAATTTAGAGGATGATATTGCTTTATCTCTTTCAGCCTTAGGTATCCGTATTATTGCACCAATTCCAGGTAAAGGTACCATTGGTATTGAAGTTCCAAATCAAAACCCTGCTATTGTTTCCATGAGAAGTGTGGCAGCTTCAAATAAATTTCAAAATGCTGAAATGCAGTTGCCTATTGCTTTTGGGAAAACGATTTCTAATGAGACATTTGTGGTTGATTTAGCTAAAATGCCTCACTTGTTAATGGCTGGTGCCACAGGTCAAGGTAAATCAGTTGGGTTAAATGTTATTTTAACCTCTTTATTGTATCAAAAACATCCAGCTGAGGTTAAATTTATTTTGGTAGACCCTAAAAAGGTAGAATTGACCTTGTTTAATAAAATAGAACGTCACTACTTAGCTAAACTTCCTGATACTGAAGAAGCTATTATTACTGATAATACTAAAGTAATTGACACCTTAAATTCTTTATGTATTGAAATGGATGCACGTTACGACTTGCTTAAAGATGCAATGGTTCGTAATATATCTGAGTATAACGCGAAATTTAAAAAACGAAAATTAAATCCTGAAAATGGACACCGATATTTACCATACATTGTTTTAGTTGTTGATGAGTTTGCCGATTTAATCATGACCGCTGGTAAAGAAGTTGAAGCACCAATCGCCCGTTTGGCACAATTAGCTCGTGCTATTGGGATTCACTTGATTATTGCTACTCAGAGACCTTCTGTGAATGTAATTACAGGGATGATAAAAGCTAACTTTCCGGCAAGAATTGCTTTTAGAGTGACTTCAAAAATAGATTCTCGAACAATTTTAGATGCAGGCGGTGCAGACCAACTTATTGGTCGTGGTGATATGTTGTTTACACAAGGTAACGATTTAATCCGTTTACAATGTGCTTTTGTCGATACGCCCGAAGTTGAAAAAATTACCGAATTTATTGGGTCTCAAAAAGCATATCCTGATGCCTATCAATTACCAGAATATAGTGGCGAAGATTCACAATCTACATTAGCGAATGACATAGACGAACGCGATAAATTATTTGAGCAAGCAGCTGAAGTTATAGTGACAGCTCAGCAAGGTTCGGCATCGTTATTGCAAAGAAAACTGAAACTAGGGTATAACCGCGCTGGACGAATTATAGACCAACTTGAAGCAGCAGGAATTGTAGGTCCGTTTGAAGGCAGTAAAGCACGGCAAGTAAATGTACCAGACTTAATGGCTTTAAAACAATTATTAGAAAATGAAAAGAACGCATAACATTATGAAATCAACTTTTTTAACTAGTTTAACTCTCTTACTATTTTTAAGCTTTAATATTAAAGCACAAAGTGATACTAAAGCACAAAATTTAATTTCAGAAGTTTTATCTAAAGTAAAGTCGTACGATAATATTCAGGTTGAATTTTCATACATATTAGAAAATACACAAGAAAAACTAAAGCAAGAAACTAGAGGTAGCTTAAGTTTAAAGAATGAAAAATATTTACTTAATCTTATGGGAACAACTCAGCTCTTCGACGGTGAAAAAATTTATACCATTATTCCAGAAGACGAAGAAATTACCATATCAAGCTACAACCCTGAAAACGACAATCAACTCACACCTTCAAAAATGCTTACTTTTTTTGAAGAAGGCTACATTTACAAAAATGATATTTTACAAAATAAAGATGGTCGAAAAATTCAGTATATAAAACTCATTGCTAAAGATTCTGAAGCTGACATGCAAGAAGCTTTAATAGGAATAGACCAAATGACTAAGCATATTTATAACTTAATTCAATCTCAAGATAACGGAACTCGTATTGAAATTAGAGTGACTAAATTTAAGCCTAATCAACCTCTGTCAAGTAATATGTTTAGTTTCGATGAGTCACGTTATCCAGATTATTATATCAATAATTTAGATTAAACTATTGAAAATACTTGATCGTTACATTTTAGTTTCATTCCTAAAAACCTTTATTGCGGTTTTTACGATCTTGATGCTTATTTTTATCTTACAAGCTGTTTGGATGTTTATTTCAGATTTAGCAGGTAAAGATTTAGGGATTTGGATAGTTGCTAAATTTTTATTTTTCTACTCACCAAACTTAGTGCCGCTTGTTTTACCACTTACCATATTAGTGAGTTCAATTATGACTTTTGGTAATTTTTCGGAGCACTATGAATTTGCTGCTATGAAATCTTCAGGAATTTCGCTGCAACGCGCTATGCGTAGTCTTTCAATATTTATTGTTTTATTAGGTATTTTAACCTTCTTTTTTAGCAATAATGTTATTCCTGCTGCCGAATTTAAAGCTGGTAGCATGAAACGAAACATAGCAAAAGTACAACCAGCGATGGCTATTGTAGAAGGTGCTTTTAATGATGTTGGTGATATCAATATTAAAGTCAATAAAAAATCTGGTGAAAACGGTAATCAGCTAGAAAAAGTTATTATACATAAGAAAAGCGCCAATCGATCAGGAAATTATACCGTCATTAAAGCCGAGAGAGGCCAACTTCAATCTGAAGAAAATTCAAATACCTTGTCTCTCGTATTATTTGATGGGAATTATTATAACGAGATCATTCCTTCTTCATTTGAAGAACGCCGTAAACGCCCATTTGTAAAGAGCGAATTTGAGCGTTATGTCATCAATATAGATTTAACTCAAGTAAATAAAGTTGATATTGATGATGATGAAAATCATCCATTTAAGCAATTAAATATCAATGAATTAAAAACACAATTAGATTCGTTTTCAACCGATTTTAAAAACAATTTAAAACGCTATCAGAAAAGTATTAATCTTAGAAATGGTTTATCAAGAATAGTTGAAGTTGATAGCTCTGCCAATTATAATAAACTTAAACTACCGTCATCAAAATTTGCCAAAA
This sequence comes from Psychroflexus sp. ALD_RP9, assembly GCF_017311165.1. Lineage (GTDB taxonomy): Bacteria > Bacteroidota > Bacteroidia > Flavobacteriales > Flavobacteriaceae > Psychroflexus. The sequence continues at coordinate 2,237,494 of NZ_CP062973.1, forward strand.
AAACAAAAGCAGATTACGAAGCAGTTAAAAAGCTTTCAAACACAGCAAAAAATAATGTTGATTCTATTTTAAATTTATACAATACATCTCAACAACAGCAATTGCTAAGCATTGCTATAAATACTATTAATAGTATTTCACCGCAAATTAGTGCTCGTCAAAATTTATATAAAAATCGTACTATTTTTTTAAATAAAATAGAGATGAAACTTCATGACAAATATGCGCTTGGCTTTGCATGTGTTGTGTTGTTTTTTGTTGGCGCACCATTAGGAGCCATAATTAGAAAAGGTGGTTTAGGTTTACCCATGATTGTTGCTATTGTATTATTTTTGGCTTACCATTTTATTGATTTATTTGCAGGAAATAGTGCAGAAAGTAATAAAATACCTCCTTTTTTAGGTTCGTGGCTTTCAACCATAATTATGTTACCACTTGGTGTTTATTTAACCTATCGAGCTACAACAGATCAAGGTTTTGTCAATTTAGACGTTATTACGGTACCGCTTCAAAAATTGTTAATTAAACTGAAATTGAAAAAGCCAAATAAAGAAGATTAATAACTTTGAATCTTAAATAAAACTAAATGAGTCAAGCTATAAAGTTAGATAGTATTCAAGATGCTATTGAAGATATTAAAAAAGGAAAAGTTATTATCGTTGTAGATGACGAAGATCGTGAAAATGAAGGTGATTTCTTAGCTGCTGCAGAAGCCGTTACCCCTGAAATGATTAATTTCATGGCCAAATATGGTCGCGGTTTAATTTGTTCACCATTAACCGAAGGTCGTTGTAAAGATCTTCATTTACATACCATGGTAGGCAATAATACCGATCCAATGGAAACTGCTTTTACCGTTTCAGTTGATTTAAGAGGTCAAGGTGTAACCACAGGGATTTCAGCTTCAGACCGAGCAAAAACAATTAAAGCATTAACAGATTCTTCAACCAAAGCACATGATTTAAATCGTCCTGGACATATTTTTCCACTTATAGCCAAAGAAGGTGGCGTTCTAAGAAGAACTGGCCATACTGAAGCAGCCATCGACTTTGCAAGACTAGCAGGCTTAAAACCAGCTGGTGTGATTTGTGAAATCATGAATGAAGATGGTACAATGTCACGTTTACCTCAGTTAGTTGATGTTGCTAAAGAACACGACCTAAAACTCGTGAGTATTGAAGATTTAGTAGCTTATAGAATGTTACATGATTCTTTAATTGAGAAAAAAGAAGATTTTGATATTCATACTAAATTTGGGAAATACCGTTTAAGAGCTTACCAACAAACGACTAATAATCATGTGCATTTAGCATTAACAAAAGGCACTTGGGAAGCCAACGAAGAAGTTTTAGTTCGTGTAAATTCTACTTTAGTTAATAATGATATTTTAGGGACGTTAACCAATGACGCCGATAAAAAACTTGATGACATGTTTAAAACTTTAAATAAACATGAATCAGGTGCAATTGTTTTTATTAATCAAGATACACAAGGGTTAAATTTATTAGGTAGACTTAAAGTTTTAAAAGAAAATCAAGCTAACAAAAAATACAAAGCACCTAGCGTAGCAATGGATCATAAAGATTTTGGCATTGGGGCACAAATCTTACATGATTTAGGCATTCATAAAATTAAATTGATGTCTAACTCTAAACAACAAAAACGTGTTGGAATGATTGGCTATGGTCTTGAAATAACAGAGTATATCACCTATTGATTTCTATTTGAAGTCTACTCTCTCGTCATTTAGAAAGAAATTAGAACTATTCAGAAAAAAGCAAATTGAAAACCTTTAATGATACTGTTTTTTTGTAGTTGAAAATTAATTTTAATCTCAATTACAATGAAAAAAACTTTATTCTTATTTTCAACTTACTTGTGTTTAGGTTTGCTTTCGGCGATGGCCCAAAATGTGAACATTCCAGACGCTAATTTTAAAAGCTATTTATTAGCAGACACAGCCATTAACACCAATAGTGATTCAGAAATCTATGTGGCTGAAGCACAGGCTTTTACAGGAACTATATCTGCAACAGGACTTGGAATTACAGATTTAACAGGAATTGAAGCTTTTGTGAATATTACCACATTAGAGGTGTATTCAAATAGCCTAACATCTTTAGACGTTAGTAATAATATTAATTTAATACGATTACACTGTGCAGATAACCAAATTACCGAATTAGATGTTAGTAACATACCTTCATTAAATCAAGTTCATTGCCAAAACAATCAATTAGAAGAGTTAAACATAGCCAATGGTCGAGGTGCTGCGTTTACATACATGAAATCTTATAACAACCCTAATCTTACTTGTATACAAGTAGATGCTGGAACTGTGCCACCGGCTAACGTAGGTTTGTATGATGTGGGTTGGACTAGAGATCTAGAAACTAGAGTCGTAGAAGACTGTAGTACAAGCATTACTTACGTGACCATTCCAGATCCCAATTTTAAGTTTTATTTAGTCGGTAACAATACTATTAACACAGATTATGATCAAGAAATATCTGTTGCAGAAGCTCAGGCGGTTACAGGAGCATTAGATGTAAGCAGTTTGGCAATTTCAGATTTAACAGGAATTGAAGCTTTTACTAATCTTACGGAATTAGATTGTAGTAATAATGCAATCGCGGCTTTAGATGTATCAACTATTACAGGGCTTACCAATTTAAATTGTAAAGAAAATAATATTGCTAATTTAAATGTACAAGGAACTTCTTTAGTAACTCTAGATGCAGAAGATAATAGTTTAACGAGTTTAGATGTTTCAAATTTAGCAACCTTAACAACTTTAAATACCAGATCAAATAATATTTCAAATTTAAATCTTCAAGGTGCAATTGGTCTTGAGGTTTTAGATTGTAGTGATAATAGTTTATCTACTTTAAATGTAAGTTTAAATACAAACCTTATGGATTTAAATTGCAGTGATAATAACTTAACAAATGTAGATGTTACTAATTTAACAGCTTTAACAGCTTTAAATATTAGTGAGAATGCCATCTCATCGATTGTACTTATTACGAATTCAAATTTAAATACATTAATAGCAAGCGATAATAATTTTGCAAGTATTGATGTATCTAATAATACAATGTTAACTGATTTAATTGTGGCAAGTAATAGCTTAACAAGTTTAGATATTACTAATAACACAATGCTTACTGCTGTAGATTTCCAAGATAACTTAATCAGTAACCTAGATATTAGCAATAACCCTAGTTTAACTAGAATTCACGCAGCTTTTAACCAATTTACAACGTTTGATATTAGCGCATATCCTCAAATAGATCAATTGTTAATATATGACAATCAGCTTACTAGTTTAAATGTGGCTAATGGCAATAACCCTAATTTTGTATATATGAAGGCATACAACAATCCTGATTTAACATGTATACAAATAGATTCAGGATATACACCAAACCAAGTAAATATATTTAGTTTCGGTTGGACTAAAGATGCAACTACAAACTACAGTGAAAATTGTATTCCTACAGTGTATTATGTTAATGCAAATGCTTCAGGGAATAACGACGGAAGCTCTTGGACTGATGCTTTTACTAGCATTGAAGATGCACTAAATAATGCATTATTAAATGATGAAATTTGGGTCTCTAGTGGTGTTTATACGCCAGCAACAGCTGCTACAGTATTAAGGTTAGATTTGGAAAATTTAAAAATTTATGGTGGTTTTGATGGTACTGAGTTAGCCTTAGCAGACCGAGATTTAACTAAAGTGCTTACTGATAATGCGACTATTATTTCTGGAGATATTAATGGTGATGATATTGAAGGAGATTTTGCAGCTAATAAAACCGATAATGCCACAACATTAGTAAGTCTTGAAGATAATAATATCATTTTTGATGGTTTTGTACTTCAGAATGCGTACACCTCTGGGTCTAGTCCAGTTATCGCAACTAATACCAATGTTACCAATTTTACTTTAAAAAATACATGGATTACAGAAAATTATAGTGAAGGCTTACTATTAGATTGGAGAAGATTTTCTGGAGACTTGGTAGTTGAAAATGTAGCTATAACCAATAATACTAGTAATAATGGTGTTGTTTTGGTTGAACATAGCGTTTCAAATTCAAATGAGTTAACGTCTCATTGGTCAAATATTCTATTTACAGATAATACGTATAATTCAGATTTTGGTGCTATTTGGTTTAGAAGAAATACGACTTCAAATGGTAATAGAAGTGTAGTACACTTTTTAAATAACGCTACCATTGTAAATAACGTTAACAACCACGCAACTGTACAACAAGTCATTAATGTTAGTGGAAATGGATGGATCCGTTTAGAAACAAGAAATAGTATTTTATGGCAAAATAAATATAATGGAAACCAATTTAGTATGGTAGATATTGAAAACAGTAAAACAAACGAAGGAGATAGCCAAACCATTAATGTATATAATACTATTGCACAGGTGACAGCAGCTGCTACTTCTGGGACTTTCAATACAACTAATTTAACGCTGTTAGATCCATCAACGGACAATTTAAATTTAGATGCTGAATATAAACCAACGACGGCTTCAAATTATATCATAGATCAAGGTGATAATTCTTATTATGATACTACAATTTTTGCAAGTTTCGATTTATCTGGAAACGATAGATTTTTCAATACTGCTATAGATTTAGGAGCTTATGAGTATAATTCTAACTTAGGATTAGAAGATATTAATTATTCAAGAAACTCTATTAAATTATATCCAAACCCAACAACACATAATATAAATGTGAAGTCTAATGAACGTATTGAATCTTTAAAAATTTACGCTTTAAACGGTACAGTTTTAAGAGAAACTAAAAGCAATACAGATTTCATGAATGTTTCAGACTTGCCAACAGGAATTTATATCATGAAAATTAAAACATCTTCAGGAACAGCTGTAAAAAAGTTTATTAAGCAATAAACAAACTTTTTTGTAATGAGAAAGGCTTACTAAATTTAGTGAGCCTTTTTATTTGTTTTTAGTTCTGAGGATGATTTTTATAAAAAAGTCTCTCTAAGTAAGGCTGTAAAATCATCCTTTCGTGACCTAGATATAGGAATATGTATGGTATTGTCTAGAAGAATATAGTCACCATCTTTCTTAATAAATTCTGTCATATAATTTAGATTAATTAAGTAGGAACGATGTGGCTTAAAGAAAAACTTATTTTGAGATAATTGCTCCACAAAATGCTTCAAGGGTTTACAGATTAATCGCTTTCTTTGATCTTTTAAGATAACATTGGTGTACATGCCATCAGCTTCAAAATATAATATTTCATCAGGTTCAGCAAAAATAATCCCATGTGGGACTTCAAGCGCAATTTTTTTCACTTTTAATTCATTGAGTGCATTTTGCAAACTTTTTATTTGAGAACTTAACCTATTTTGTTCAATTATTTTAAGGGCTTTATTTATAGCAATTTCAAGTTCGTCGGGATCTATAGGTTTCAGTAAATAATCGACAGCCGATAGTTTAAATGCTTCCGTAGCATATTGCTGATAAGCCGTTGTAAAAATGATTTTAAAAGGATATTGTTCTAAATCAATATGATCTAATATTTCTAACCCTGAATACTCAGGCATCTCGATATCTAAAAAAACAATTTTTGGAGATTCTTTTTTTATAAGCTCAATACCATCTAAAAGATTATTGGCAGTAAATAATTGTTCGACGTCTATATTTAAATCTGCAATAAGTTGTTTTAATAAGCTTTGCGCTTTTACTTCATCATCAACAATAAGTATTTTCATTTTAATAAGGAATATGTATAGTTACTTTTGTGCCACCTATTTTGTTGTCTTTCGAGATGTCTTCTATAGAGATTTTGATTTGATTAGTGTTAATCCGATTGTATAAATTAACACGTTCGTTATTAGCTGTCATAGCAAAAGAGGCAGGCTTGTTTAGACGTTTTTGATTAATTTTCATGGATTCATCTCGACCAATTCCATTATCAATAATTTCACAAACTAAACTACTATTTTTTATAGATTTAAAATTGATTTGTAAAATTCGATTGTCTTTTTTGTGCAATAATCCATGTTTAATTGCATTTTCAACATAAGGTTGAATAAACAATGATGGAACTTTAATTTTCTCCAGTTGAAGTGCTTGGTCTACAACAATATTGTAAGTTAAAGTATCTTCGAATCTAAGCTGTTCTAACGACAAGTAGAGTTCTAATGCTTGAAGTTCTTCTTGAAGGTTAATCGTATTTTTTTGACTATGATTTAAGTAAATACGTACCAATCTTGAGAATTTAATTAAATACTTACTTGCTAATTTTTTTTCATTAGCCAAAATATAATCTTGAATAGAATTTAAAGCATTAAATATAAAATGTGGGTTCATTTGAGAACGTAAATTCTCTAATTTTAATAAGTTCACTCTCGACTCTAAAATTGCTTTTTTGAGTTCTTCTTCTTTCTTGAGATCTCTTTTTTTACCGATGAATTTATAGATAATTAAGATGACTAGTAAGGTTAAACCTATGACAAGCGTCACGAACCACCATGTTTGCCAAAAAGCTTTCTTAATTGTAAATTGATATTTAGCAACACCTTTACTAAAGTTATTGTTGTAAATTGTTTTAACCTTAAAACTGTATGATCCAGGAGGTATATTAACGTAGCTTATACTTTGTATACCAATATCAGTATAATTCCAGTTGGTTTCGTAGCCGTCCAGTTTATAGCCATAACTGTAAAGTTGATTTGCATTAAGTCCTGTTGCTTGAAATGTAAATTTAATATCTCTCTGATTATATTCTAAAGTATTATGTTGAACTGATTCAAGATGATTAATACCAATTTGCTTAATTCGAGGTGCTGGTATAATGTAATTATTAGGTGAATAATGTGCTGCACTTTTGAAGTATAAAAGTTGATTTTTAGTTTCAATCAACATCGAATTTCCTAAACTAAGTAATTTGTAAAAATGTGAATTGTAATTATTAAATATGCTGAGTAGTTCTAAACTGTTTTTACTCTCATCATAGACAAAAATATTATCTGAAGTTGAAATCCATAGTCGCTCTTGTTCGTCAACTGCTATTGAAGCGATCGATTTGTCCTTAAATCTACTTTGAAGTTTGAAAGCTTGCAAATTGCCTTCTGATGAAATTTTATAAAGCTTATGATCAAAGGTAGTTATCCATGTATGGTTTGAGTTTGAGTTGGCAAATTGAGAGACATAAATACTGTCTAATATCTTTTGTGGTTTTAGTGACTTTAAACCATATATTTTTAGACCTTCAACAGTACTTATAAAAATTTGTTTAGAGGTTTTATTAAAATAGCCTGTATTAGGCCTAATTGAATCAAGTAGATAATCTGTATTTTTAGTTTTAATTATACTCTTATTATAAGGTAAATATAACAGGCTATCTTCGCTAATTACTTGAAGTGCTTTAGCAACAGCATATTTACTCCCTAAATTTTTAATTTGTTTTGAATTTAAATTATAGCTAAAAGATGCTTCGTTGGTACAGCTTATTAGTAACTCGTTACTAGCGGCTAGGTAAAGCATCTTACTAATATTAACATTATGCGGTAATTTTACATGGTCTTCAATTTCTCCATTTTGTAAGTTTTTAATTATAAACTCACCTTTATTGTTAGCAACAGCAAGTTTATTTTCGTTAATCTGTTGTAGTTCACTTAAGGAGTTGTTATTGAAATTTAGGTTAAGATTTAAAAATTGAAAGTTTTTTATAATGAAAATTCCATCATTTAAACTAGAATACCAATAATTGTTATTGAAATCGCGAATAACATCTGTAATTGTATATGTTGCTAAGACATGTTTTTTGACGATAAGCTTATTAGCTTCTACATCGACTAAAAAAGCACCATTTTTTGTTAATAGCCACTGTTCTTTACCAATTTGTTTTGATTTAATTATACTTGTTTCACTAAGCTTTTCATCTAACTCAAAAAATTTAGCAGATTTAATATGGTAAAGTTGATTGTGTTTAGCTGTAATCCCATAAACATAAACATAAACATCACCTTGAATTGTAAGTAATTGTGCTTTTTTTTGACTAAAGTTAAATTGTTTAAGAACAGATTCAGATTTAAAGTCTTTTAGATGTCCTAATTGGTTGATGTAATAGTTTTCATTTCCAGTTGAAATACTACTGATTACCTGATCTTTAGTAATTTTTTTCACCTTAGAATCTGGTGTAATCTTGAAAATTCCTTTTTCTGAAAAGAGTTTAATATCCTTTTCAATATAAAAGTTTGCTAGGTCACCGCCTAATTCTTCTTTTAAGTCAGCTTGAAGTTTTGGATTTATAGATTGATAGTTAATTTTAAAAAGTTGTCCGTAAATATTATTATACCAAATATTGTGTTGATTTAAGCTTAAGTTAAATACTGCATTTCCTTTTTGTTTGGGGTGTCTAATATTAGTAAATGCTTTACCATCATAAATAAATAAGCCTTGATCTGTAGCTAACCAAATCTTATGATCTTCATCTTCAATAAGACTATATATGGTTGATGTTGGTAGACCAGCAGTTTCATCTATCTTTTGATAGGCTGGCTTGTCTTGACTCATAGCAAATTTGCTCAGCAGTAAAGCAATCCAAAAATATGTGATAAGCTTATTCAAACGAGGTTTTTATCTATCTTTCAAAAATAGATTATTCTCATCATTTTTAGCTTTACTTTTTTTAAATGGTGCCTAAATATTGCTAACTAACTTCAATAACATCTTTAAGTTTTGTAGTATAGGCTTTAGAAAGATGTTCTTGACGCATTTTCCAGATTTTTTGTAGATCTTGGCTTCCAAATTTAACACTGTGTTTTCCCCAATGACTGTTGAGCTGGTCAATATGTTGCATTAGTTTGCGGTGTTTAGGATTTTCGTCACTAAAAAGGCATGTTTGTCTTGACTTCTCTGGACTTAAACCCATCACTATAACACCTGCTTTTTTATACTTGTATTCTGGTTTGTAAATTGCCTTTAAAGCCGTAATAGCATATTTAATTAAACTAATACTTGAATTGGTGGGATGTGTTGTTTTAATCGTAATTCCATTATTATATTGTGGAACTTTAGCGTTAAACCGATTGCTTTTTAAAAAGACGTAAACGAGCTCACAGCAACTCTCTTGTCGTCTTAGCTTTTCGCCACAAGATACAGCAAAGCTAGTCACACGTTCTTTAATATAATCAAAATCATCATACTCATAGCCAAATGATCGGGTAGTAGCAATGGCCTTTTTATGAGTGACTTCATCAAGTCCTAAGGTAACTTCACCTTCTAATTCTTTTTTGAGGCGCAAACCCACAACACTCATATGTTTGCGCGTCCAATCGTCAGGTAACTGTGTGAATTCGTAAGCTTTTTGTAAGCCTAACTGTTGTAGGCGTTTAGCATGCTGTTTTCCAATTCCCCAAATATCTTTAATGTCTAGCCATTTTAAGGCTTTAATTCGCTGTTCTTCCGAATGCATTATATAGACACCATCAGTGTGTTTAGGAAATTTTTTAGCAATGCGATTAGCTAGTTTACTAAGAGACTTTGTAGGCGCAACTCCAATACTTATCGGAATTCCAGTACAGCGCTCAACTTTAAGTCTCATATATTTTAAATGTGACTGTAAATTAATATGTTCAAATCCATTAAATTTTAAAAATGCTTCATCGATACTGTAAACTTCAACGTCAGGTGTAAACTCACTTAAGATATTCATTACTCGTGCACTCATATCGCCATAGAGCTCATAATTTGACGATCTTACAGCAATATTCAAGCGCTTAAATGTTTCCTTAAATTTAAAAGCTGGCGCACCCATCGGAATACCTAAATTCTTAGCTTCATTACTACGTGCAATTACACAACCATCATTATTAGATAAAATAACAAGAGGTTGATAGCGTAACTCAGGCTGAAAAACCCGTTCGCACGAAGCGTAAAAGTTATTACAATCAACTAGCGCAAACATGAGACTTGTAAAGGTTTAATAACGGTGGTTACTACACCCCAAATATTAAAATCGTCTTCCGGAGTTACTTCAATAGGTTGGTAAGCCTCATTTTCAGGTACTAAATATACATTTTCCTTAAAAATGTGTAAACGTTTTACAGTAAACTCACCATTAATAAGGCATACTGCAATTTGTTTATGCTTAGGTTCTAAGCTGCGATCTATAATTAAGTAGTCACCATCACTTAAACCTGCATTAATCATGCTATCGCCGCTAACACGACCAAAAAATGTAGCATTAGGATGCTGTATAAATGTTTTATTAAGGTCTATGCTTAAATCAATAAAATCATCGGCAGGACTTGGAAAACCTGCACTAATACCAGTTTCTGTTATGGGAATTTGTATGGTACTCGTAGTATCAATTCTTTGAATGTTTGTAATTAAACTATGTTGCATGAATCCTTTTTATATATTTCAAAATTAGGATATATTCCTTAATAAAGGAAATAATCCAAATAATTTAACGTCTGTTGAAATAAAAAAAGCGACGCTCAATACTGAACATCGCTTTTAACTTTGGTTAGGATACTATTTTTACTTTTTCAGTTTTTTAATCCCTAAAAAAGCGCCCACTGCAATGGCTAGTGGTATTAAAAAATGAATCGGTGCCGCAGGCGTGTCACTTACCGTGTCTTCAAATCCAATGGCATCTTCTAATGCTTGTGCATTTAACTGTACGGCCACTAAAACCATCATCATTAATAATGCATATTTATAAGTATGTCTCATGTTTTTCTGTTTTAATGTTTTGAATTACTGCTTAATGATTTTCTTGCTCACTTTCCCTTTTGTAGTTTCTAGCTCTACCACATAAACACCTGAGGCTAATTGACTCACATCAACTTGAGATTGGGTGGTTGTTAGCACCTGTTGACCCAAGGTATTGAAAACTTGAACTGAATTGATCTCAACTGAAGCTGGTAATTCAATTTGTAACTGATGAACCACTGGATTAGGATACAAGCGAACTTGTCCGGCATCAAAACTTTGGTTATTTAAAGGCACTTCTTCAAAACTTAAATGAAAACGGTTTTGATCGATACTCTCTGGCACATTAGCATCAACTGTAAAGTCATAAGTTGTGCTCTCTGTTAATTCGGTTTGTGTATTTAAATAGCTGTCATTTAAGTAAACCTTAAGCGTTTCAGGCTGATTCCCTAAATTGAAGCTTAGGCTGTAAGCCGTATCTTCATAGTTCATCATCAATAAATCAACTTGATGGCCATCAGTTGGGATGTTTTGCTTATCAATCGATTTAAAACCATTGTTTACAATCGCATAGTTTTCACCTGGATTGGCCAATTTACTCGCATCTTCATCACTACCAATAGTGGTATAGTTTTCATTAAAACGTAATCCTATGGCATCGCTTTCCATCTCACCGTTTTGTAAAGCTGAGGCTTTGTATAAACGCGAGTTGATATAAAAGTTAGTGTAGGTACTAAAAATACTCACCTGAGCTTGACCTGTGGCTTTATCAGCTTCTTCAAAGGTAATTGAGCCATTACCAGAGGCATTGTTTTGTACAAAAAAGGCTTGACCTGGCATGATATATTGATTAGCAGCTGATGAATATGGGCTTGGAGCAGCTTCACTGCCATCTGAAGCATCGACAACGGTATAACCACCATTACCATTAGACCCAGCAATTGAAGCATCCCAAACATAGATAAAATCTGTGAGATTAGATTTAGTTACTGCACCAAAATCAACTACCGCTTGATAAGGGTTACCCACAAAACTATAATTGTTAGCTGCTGTAGCTAAAGTTGGAGAATAACTTCCTGTATGCAAAGTTCCTGAAGCACTTAAAGTGGTTGCTGTGGCTGGTGCTTCATTATCAGCTAAATCAATGGTTCGATCACCACGCACCATTAAACGGTATGGCGTTCCCGCTGAAATCACATCAGTTGTTGAAGTGATAGCTTGCCATCCAGCGCCACTAGATTGGTCAGTAATTGTATTATCGAATGTAAACATAGACGGGTTTCCTGTTTCAGTTTCATCAAAACCATCAGTGCTGGTTTGACCAACTGTGCCAACTGCTCCCGTAATATGCGTGTCTTGTTGCCAAGCGTTGGCGATGGTTGAACCATCAACCGCTGAACTGATCAAACGAAAAGCACGCTTAGCAGGGATATAACGCTCGACTTCAACTGTTCCAGTTCCTGAAATAGTGCCTGTAAACTCGTCTAATTGAGCTGTTGATGTTGCATTACTCTTAAAAGTGATTTGACCGTTGTTAGTTATACTCGTGGTGACAGATAAAACATCATTGACTTCAACTGACGCAGAGTTTTCGATGGTAACTTCAGCTAAACTAATTGGCGATGTAAGACTTGCTTCATTGTCTACAACTAACATGGTTTCAGTAGCCACAGCAATTCCATTAGGATTTTTAGCATCTAGCCAAGCATCATTCAAGTAGATATAATCGGCTTGTATGATTTCTACATCAAAATTGAAGGTAGAAATTCCACCGCCTTTACCATAAACTTTAAATTCATTAGTAGTTGTTCCAGGTGAGAAAGTTTCTCCACTTCCTGATCCAGAAGTTTGTTCTATTGCATAAGGAATTTCAATAATTGCATATCGAATTAAATTTTCTGGAAGATCGTTCCATCCACCATCTGGAAAGATTTCACCAACATCTTCACCACTACCTGAGTTAGAAGGATTACCTGAATTCCAATTGGTATAAATAAATTCTTCACCGGTTTCCCAAACATAGTCTCCTTCGTTTTGCTGATCGTTAAGCCCTATGTATGCGTTGCCAAGACTGTTGTTGGTTAGATAGTTTGCAATAAAATTATTTTCTTCCGGGTTAGTAATCGTGGCAAAATGTGCATCTTGAATAGCACTAACTTGAGTTGAAAAGTTAGTAAACGTATTTTGAGAATTTGAAACAAAATACGTATGTCCTTGAAAAACTCCCATTTTAGTAAACCCAGATGGTGTTGGTGGATAATTATCTAAGCTTTGTGGAGCTAAACAATTTGTAGAGCTTAAAGGTAAGTTGTAGCTTATAGCTTTACCAGATGAGTTTGTGGTGTAATCAAGAATATCGTCTGGTACACTTGCAATTGTCGGTGTAAAGTTATTTGTTACATTAACCACTGCAGTTCCTGTAGCAACATCTCCAGAGTTGCTTGTTACCGTTAAAGTTACCGTTGTTCCATTAGGGTTTAAATTGTTAGTCCCTGTATACCAGCTGTTTTCATTCAAGCTTCCTGTAAAAGTACCGTTTCGTTCGGTTGAAGATAAGTCTACAGCTTCTGTGCCAAAATTAGAATTAAAGGCATAATGTAAAAGTAAAGTGTTGTTTACGGCTGATAAATTGTTATTTTTTGCTGCAAAGACTTCAGATGTATCTAAAGCATTTTCCCAAGCACGGAAATTATCCATATAGCCATCAAATTGGTTACCGCCGTTTTCAGCTGCACCAATTCTAAATAGTCCTGGCGATGCTGTTGGATTAGATGTATTAAGCGTTGTGGACGCTACTTCTATACCTTCAATATAAATTTTCATGGTAGAGTTTGAAGAATTATAGCTTACAGCAACATGTTGCCATTGATTTAACGTAATGCTATTTTGTGGTGAATTTAAATAAGTCCAACCACCAGAACTAAATCTATTAATTCCGAAAACTAATTGATTATTGGTGTTTATGTAAAATTGGGTAGTTAATTTAGTAGGCCAAGATGCACCACCAAGGGTTTTAGATAAAATGTACGAATTAGCATTACTTCTTGGGTAGATTTGAGTTTCAAAAGTAAAGCCTTTGCTTCCCCCAAAATCTAATGGAGCATTACCATCGATTTGGATATGCCCATTGCCTTCAAAATTGAGGCTTACGCTAGATGGTGTTGTGCTTATATCGCTACAATCAAAACTCGATTGGTCAATACTTAAACTAGCAATACCTGAAACTGAAGAACTTCCATTATCGATATCTTGTGCTGTAATGCTTGCATTGCCAGAAGGGTCTAATGCAACGTCTATATTTTGAGTTATTACATTAGGAAAGTCTGTAACCGTCACATCAAAACTACAAGTGGCTGTATTGCCTGCAGCATCAAAAGCTTCAAAAGTTACGGTAGTTGTACCAATTGGGAAATTACTTCCTGATGAAGGCCCACTGGTCTGTAAAACATAAGCATCTTCTTGGTCAAGTTGTAAAATGTATCTCAAATTTCCTGTACCAAAAGCGCCAACATCATTCCATGAACCACCTGATGAAATAGCAACATAATCTTCAACTCCATTTGTGTTACTAGGCTCATTTGTTTGCCAATTGGTATAAGTTGTTGGGCTTCCGTCCTGCCAAACAAAATTTCCTTCAGAAGCTGCATCTGAAAATCCGATGTGTGCGTTCGATATACCATTTGTTGACAATGCATTTGCTAAAAATGTGTTTTGAGTAGCATTGCTTACCGTTGCTACAGTTCCGCCACGATTTACAGCATCTGCAAAAGCGTTAGCTCCAGAAAAAATTTCGTCACTTATAAAAAAGTTTTTACCATCATTATTTCCAATATAAGTCATACCCGATAAAATATTAAAGGACGATGATGAATTATCCGTAACAACAGGATCACTAAAATTAACAATAGGATTTGTAGCGGTTGTAGTAATATCATCTGGGCACGTTATACTTGGGTTACCTGTATCACTCACAGTAACTGTAAACGAAACAGAAGATGTATTACCGTATTCATCAAAAGCTTCAAATGTATTGGTAGTTGTTCCGATAGGAAAGCTTGAACCACTTGCTAATCCAGCGGTTTGTTCTACAGCATAAGAGAATTCAATAATTATTGGACGATCATTATTAGCATTGCCAATATCATTCCAACCACCATTATTATAAATCTCCGTTACATCTTCATTACCACCAGAGTTATTAGGCTCACCAGAATTCCAATTCGTGTAACTCACATTTTCACCATTTTCCCAAATAAAAGTGCCTTCTGATAACAAATCATTAATTCCTATCAAAGCATTTGATTGTCCGTTTTCGGATAAATAATTAGCAATAAAATTATTTTCTGCTGCACTAGAAATACTCACAGGATAAGCGCCATCTAATGTATTAATTGTACTTAAAAAATTGGCATAGGTATCTGTTGAATTTGATATAAAATAAGTATGACCATTAAAAACGCCCATTTTTGTAAAGCCGCTTGGAGTTGGTGGATAATTTTCAAAACCAATAGCATTGCCAATACAATTATCTGTAATAGTTGGTAAACTATAATTTATTATTTCGCTACTTCCGGTGGTGTTAATGTTGACATTGTTTAGTGCTGAAAAAACTGACCCAGTATTATCTTGAACAGTAACGACTGCCGATGCTGTAGAAGAGTTACCATAATCATCTTCTACCGTTAAAACCACTGTATTGTCGCCAATAGATGAACAATCAAAACTTGAGATGTCTAAACTCAAATTCATATTGCCATTACAAACTACAGACGACCCATTATCAATTTGTTGTGGTGTTATGCTAGCATTGCCGTTAGCATCTAAGTCTATACTTATATTTTGCGCTATAGCGGTAGGTGTTATGTTTGAAAGATGGTATGCATCTACGTTGGCGTTAGTATTGTTTGTGCCATCACTAGCAGAAACAGGAACTGAAGTTGATGTAACCCCATTTGTATCAAATTGTGTAACAAAAAATTTCCAGTCATCGTTAATTCCAGCACTTTCAGTGACGACAAGCGAATTATTGAAGTCATGATTAAATGTAGCTCCAGCTGTATAGAAAGAACCTTGGCGCATTCTAATTCCAGGTCCTGAAATTTGTCTAAAAGCATACATTCTGTTTAGTTCTAGATAAATTGGCTTATCAAAATTTCCTTCGCCAATTGCATTAAATTGAGCAGGTATATTTAGCGTTACTGTACCTATTAATTCTACATCGGTTGCTAAATTAGGGTCTGCGTTGTTGTTTTGGTAAACTTCAATAACGGCTTGTGTTGTTGCCGAAGTGTTTCCGCGAAACTCAACTTCAAGTTTAGTTAAAAACCCATTTCTGAGAGATTTAAAAGTTTGTACATTTCCGGCACCAAGTGTGTTTGATGCACCATTTCCGTAGCGAACTGAGCTTTGTAATATGGCAACATTATTACAATCAAATTGAGAAATCGAAGATGTAAGTGTTACGTTATCTCCATCAGCATCATCTGTTGTAATATTGAAATCATTTAAATCTAAATTTTGTGGAATAGAATTTAATGTAATTAAACTTGGTTGACTTTCTATTGTAGGAGCTGTCTCAACCGTAACATCAAAACTACAAGTTGCAGTATTCCCAAAACTATCATTTACAATAAAAGTATTGGTTGTAGTACCAACTGGAAAATTAGCACCGCTGGCTAAACCTGCCGTTTGTTCCGTTGTAAAAGGAACTTCAATAATTATGGGTAAGCTGTTATTGGTGATATCATTCCATAAACCGCTAGAAAAAAACTGTACATAATCTTCGCCACTACCAAAATTATTGGGTTCGTTAGCATTCCAATTAGTATAGGTTACAGACTCTCCACTTTCCCATTTAAAATTACCTTCTTCATCTGTGTCTGTAAAACCAATTAAAACACTTGAAATAGAATTTGATTGAAGATAATTAGCTAAAAAAGTATTTTCAGCTGCATTGTTTATGCTTATTGGGTAAGCTGCATTTATAGAATTTATGATTGGTAAGAAATTAGTATAGGTATTGTTAGTATTAGAAATATAATAAGTGTGATTGTTATGTTTACCAATTTTAGTGAATCCGCTTATTTCTTGAGCATCATCATAGCTAAATGTTCCACTAAGCGAATTGTCTGTAAATGTAGGTGAAGTATAAGAAACAGTTTCTGTTAAATTGGTCGTAACTGGAGTGCTAATGTTAGATGGACAGGAAATTAAAGGATTTTGAATATCATTAATAACAACATTAAAGGAAGTTGTTGCAACATTTCCTACATCATCAGTAGCTCTAAATCTGTTAACTGTTACACCCAATGGGAAATCACTTCCGCTTGGTAGCCCATCAATTTGCTCCGCAGCATAGGGCAATTCAATAAACATTCTTCTTGATAAGGCTGTACTTACATCGTTCCATGTACCATTGTCAAATTGCATTTCTACAACATCATGATTAGCAGTAGTATGTGCTGGAGCATTAAAACGCCAATTGGTATAAGTGACAGGATCTCCATTTTGCCACACAAAATTGGTTTCGCTGGCTATGTCATTAAATCCAATTAATGCCACATTTATCCCGTTAGATGCTAGATAGGCTCTTAAAAATTCATTTTCTTCTGCTGAATTTATACTAACTGGGTGTGCAGCAGCAACACTTGAGATAGATGATAAATGGTTATTATATGAATTATTGTTATTGGAAATAAAGTAGGTATGACCGTTAAATACTCCTACTCTTGTAAAACCAGTAGGTGTAGGTGGGTAATCTTCAAATGAAATATTGTTTCCAAACTCATCATCTGAAATACTTGGTAAAGAGAAATTTACAACTTCACTATTGCTTGTGGTATTTTGGTTTATATTACTTACCGAAGAAAAGGTTGGTGGGTTGTTCTGTGCTTTTGTAATAAAAGCAGAGAAAATTAGGAATAGTAAATAAAGTTTTTTCATAATAAAAAATTTTTTACCAAATCTATTTCAAAAACCAATCGACAACTATTTTTAATAGTCTACAATCGGTCTACAATGCTTCAAAAAGTCTGTAAATTCTAGATTAATGGAAATTCGGATCTTAAAAAAGTATATATTTGATGTATGAAATTGGTAATTTATTTCGTTTACATTATACTCTTTATTCTTCCATGGAAGTCATTTACTAATCCAAATTGTGAAGACCAACTTTCTATTGAAGTATTTAATCAATTATCTCGTAAAGAAAAAATAAAACAAATTCATCCTTTTTTATATAGCGCATTTTGTGATTCAGTAAATCGTGAAAAACACTTTAATTTATATCTGAGTACTTTTACTTCTAAAATTGAAAAAAAACAAAGATTAAATGAGTTGGGGCATATGCTTCATAAAGTTATTTTAGGGAATAATAAAGATTTTTATAAATATATAGATCTAGTTATTAAACGAATTGAAGCAACTTTCCCTGAAATAAAAAATAACATAGACTTTATCAACATTAAGTTTGCTTATTATAATAATAAATACGGCAATTTTAAAGCGTGTAATTATTTAAATGAGTACAGTCAATCATCAAATAAAGATACCGCTTATACAATAGATTTGTATAATCATTCGCTTAAGTTATCAAAATGTGCAGAGTATGCTGATGATTATAATACTTCTATTTACTATTTATTAAAAGCGTTAAACTTAACTAAAAAATTAAAGTATCCAATAAGTCGATTGAAAAGAGGTCACGTTTTTAAGTCTTTAAGTATGCGTTATTATGAAATTGAAGATTATAAAAATTCTGAAATATATGCAGATTCGGCAATTAATACTTTTTTACCAGAATTTAAGCACAAAATTGGCTTAGCTGTTGGTTATGAATATAAAGCTCTAGCCATAAACCAGCTTTATGATGATTCTAAAAGAGCTCTTCAATATTTAGAAAATGCGCAAAGTATATATAATATTGTAGGAAATATTTCAAGGTACCATTTTGTTGAAAGACTAAAAGCTGAAATATACTCGACTGAAAAACCATATATTGCAATTGAACATCTATATAGCCACATAGATTATTTTCATAAAAATAAACGTAAACTTCATCAAACAAAAGCTTGGCTGTTGGCTTTTAAAATATTACAAAGCCATCAACTTGAAGTCTTATCTACAGCTTCAAACTATAGATTTTCAAAAAAGCAAATTATTGATAGTTTAACAGTTTTTCTCAAAGAAGAAGATTTGCAAAACCAAATAAAAATTACAAATACCCTTATAGAATATTACGCAGACCATAACAAAATCGATAGCTTATTAAAGTACAATCATCTTCAAAATAATTTTGAGCGTCAAAAAAACTTAATAACTCAAGAACAAACTAAACAAAATCTAAAGTTATATTTAACCAATTACCAAAAAGAACAAGAGTTAGCAAACTTAAACCTGTTAAACCAAGAACAATCCTATCAGAATAGAATCTTGAGTATTTTAATTTGCTTTGCAGGAGTTAGTCTCCTATTTTATTTTTTCTACAAAAGAAAACAGAAGCAAATTTTGCTTGCAAAGTTACAACTAAAAGAAACCGAACATTACAAACTCAAAACCGAGCAAAAATTAAAAGAAGAGCTCATTCTAAAAAAAGAACAAGCAGAAAAAATGTTGAAGTTGGCTTACGAAAATGAACTTAAAAGTAAAGAACTTCTAAAACTCAAACTACAACAAAAGCAAAACCAGGTTGAATCTGCTCAGCTAGAAAAACAATCGAGTATTAATTTATTAAACGAAGTGGTTTCAGCCTTGAAAGACGAAAGTGTTAATGATGCCAGTCATTTACTGAAAAAGCTTCAAACAGATGAGATTATAAAAAAACACAATAATAGCTTAAAAGAAGTTTTTGAATCCATTTCGCCTAATTTCATGCAACTGCTACATAAAACCAATCCTAATTTAACCGAGCAAGATTTATTATATTGTGTTTTAATTCGTCAGAAGTATTCAACTAAACAGATTGCTGATTTTTTAAGTATTTCACCTAAATCTGTTAATCAACATAAATACCGACTCAAAAAGAAGCTAGCAATTCCTAAAGAAAAAAACATCACTACCTTTATTGCAAATATAAAAAGCGAATAACGACATATTTAAAATAAAGACACCTTCAGTTTTTGCTTTACTTTTTCTTTAAAATTATGTGGATAGGTTCGATCTCCCATAAAAATATCGGTCATATATTCTGCTGCACGCTGACCATATTTTTTTAACAATAAATTACGAAGCTTTCTATTTTCATAAAATAAAGCTGCAAGTTTAACTCCTAATTCTAGTTCAGGTATTAGCTTATCATTTAATTTGTTGTTGTAAAGTACTTTGGCTTTACTTAAACTCAAGTTACTTTCTGCAATCGCTTCAGCTACTAGCTTACCACTATAAATAGCATTAGAAATTCCTTCAGCAGTTAATGGGTCTGCAAAGCCAGCAGCATCTCCAATTAAAAATACATTTTGTTTTATAAAACCATCTTTTCTAGGTGAAATTGGAATAATGAAGCCGTGTGCTTGTTCCTCTAAAACAGTTTCTATTCCCAGAATTTTCAAGTAATCACGGTAATTTTCTTTTAAGTTGATTTTTTTAGTTGATTTGGTAAAATTACCCACGCCAACAGAAAGGTGATTTTTTTTAGGAAAACTCCAACCATAGCCAAAAGGCACGACATCAATATCAAATCTAGCAGACTTAGAGAGGCGCTCAAAATCTTTATTAGGTACTTTAATTTCGTATTCTAAGGCAGGACACATAAGTCGTGACTCTTCCCAACCGGCTAATTTTGCAGTCGGACTTAAAGCACCATCGGCAGCGATAATGAATTTAGCCTGAATTTTTTTATTAGTTGTGGTTAATATAGTGAAATCGTTTTGAAAATCTAAAGCAAGAAGTTTTTCACCTTGTAGCACTTCTACGCCTAATTCTTCCGCATTTTGTACAATGAGATAATCAAATTCATCTCGCATAATCATACTGATGATTGGGTTTTTACGGACGGTATTTAGTGCTAATTTTTTAGCATCAAAACGAATATCAACATCAAAGAATTCACGTTCTACAGCGCTCGAAACATCAAAAGGCATATTTCGTCTTCCCCTGAAAACAAATCCACCACCACATGTTTTATAACGTGGTAGTTGTTCTTTTTCAATGATTACTGTTTTTAGCCCTTTTTTCGCAGCCTCGAAGGCGGCACTTGCTCCAGATGGCCCGCTACCAATAATAGCAATATCGTATGTTTTCATTTTATACTTTATAATGGTAAATATATAATTTTTGTTGATATCGTAATTTTAAAAGCTGATTGATCAACTATCGGTTTATCGCTCACTCATTTTATGACATTTCTAATATTACTTTTACTTAATCTACTTGGCTTGCTCACTTAATTTATGAGTTATATTAATGATGAAAATGAAACTTTAAATATCTCGGTAATTTCAACTTTTTGGCAAATCTTGTACATCTTATTCATTAGGTTTAAGGTTGAATAAAGCATAGATTACTTCAGTTGATAACTTGTATTTCAAAATTTAAAAGAAAAGAGATGTAAGTGTTTTTAATTCTTATTTCAGTTGAAGCTGCCAAATTAAATAGCTTTACTTTTTTATTCAGTTAATCTATTAAATCAGCAGAGCAATGCCAATACCAAGCAAAATAATTCCAAATTTAGAAAGGTTAAATTTATGGTCACGAGACGATTCGAATAAAATTGTCGTTGAAACATGTAAAAATATACCAACTACAACTGCATTTAAATAAGTGCTATAGGTATTAAATATCGTATAATTTTGCTGTAAAAAGCTACCTAAAGGCGTCATAAGTGCAAAAGCTAGCAGAAACACACCGATTTTAAATGTGCTTAATCGAGTTTGAAATAAAAATGAGGCAATGATGATGGCAATAGGTATTTTGTGTATTACAACTGCTACAAGTAAATGATGGTTGTGGTGAAGCGGTATGCCTTCTATAAGTGCGTGAATAGACAAACTTAAAAACAAAACCCATGGGAATTTTTTTGCTTGCTTATCGTGATGTAAATGTCCATGTTCAGCGCCACCTGAAAGGTATTCTAAAATAATTTGCAATAGCAAGCCAACTAAGATATACAAACCGATGTTTGAAATCTCAGAGGCATAAATTGAAGGTAAAAACTCTAACACAGTTACCGAAAGTAAAAAGGCACCACTAAAGGCTAAAAGTAAGTTTACACCAACTTGCTTCTTGTGTAAAAAAAAGGCGACTATAAACCCAACAATAGCCGCAATAATAGGTAAGATTAAACTCATGCTTGATAAACTAAAATGAGACGTTCTGAATTTTCAAAATCAAAATCATCTAAATTATAGTTGCCAAATTTAGCGGTAATTTTTAAATCAAGCTCTTTAAAATAAGCTTCAAATTCTTTTTTAGTGATTAATTTAACGCGTTCATAAAAACAATAGTTTTGAGATTCATGTGTAAATCTAATTTCTTTGTAAACAAAACTATCTTCTATCCAGCGTTTAATATGGAAGGTTAAATTATTTTTTTCTACAGTCGAGCTTGGTATGAGATGTTCGCGTAAGTATGCTTCATTTAAAAAATCAATTACACCAATACCATTAGGTTTTAAATTTTGTTTGATGGCTTTAAGGGTATTGAAGTTTTGTTGTGTTGATTCAAAATAGCCAAAGCTGGTAAACAAGTTGAGTACCGCATCAAAATTAGTTTGTAAAGGAATTGTCATGTCATGTACTTTAAACTTTAGATGTTCATGAGCATGAGTTTGAGCAAATTTTATGTTGTTTTCAGACAAATCAATGCCAAGGACGTCGTAACCAAGATGGGCGATAAATTGTGCATGACGTCCACGGCCACAAGCTAAATCAAGAACTTTAGCTGCTTTAGGCAAATTAAGATATTCAAATAATTTTTTTACGAAAGCATGTGCTTCAGTTTGGTTGCGATTATTATATAGAATATGGTAGTACTCAGAGTTAAACCAAGCTTTGTACCATTCAGGATTTATTTTAGACATGCCGACAAATTTAGTTCATTTTTATGATTACTGGTAAGTCAATTTTTTGTTTATTTTATTGATGACTAACAATAATCAATGAAGACAATTTTTAATTTTAATTAACGTATTTTCGCGCAAAATTAGACGTAATATGGAAAATTTTGAAATGACGGCCAAATGTCTCCACGGTTTTGAGTCAATTTTAGCTAAAGAACTTAGAAATCTAGGAGCTATGAATGTTTCAGAAGGAGTGCGTCATGTTAGATTTATGGGTGATTTAGGCTTTATGTACAAAGCTAACTTAAGTTTAAGAACAGCTGTAAGTGTTTTAAAGCCCATCTTAAATTTCAAAATCTTTAAAGAACAAGATTTTTATCAATCTGTTTATGAATTCCCATGGGAAGATTTCGTTGATAAAAACGGCAGTTTTGCAATTGATTCTACCGTTAATTCAGACATATTTACGCATTCAAGATACGTTGTTTTTAGAGCAAAAGATGCTATTGTAGACCGATTTAGAGATAAATTTGGTACACGACCAAATATAGATACCAATGAACCTGATGTTCGTTTAAACGTTCATATAGATAGAAACACGTGTAATTTAAGTTTAAATACATCTGGCGAACCTTTATTTAAACGTGGTTACAGAAAATCGACCAACATTGCACCACTTAATGAAGTTTTAGCGGCCAGTTTATTATTGGCTTCGGGTTGGGATGGACAATGCGACTTTTTAGACCCAATGTGTGGTAGTGGTACTATTTTAATAGAAGCAGCAATGATCGCTTGTCAAATCCCAGCAAATATCAATCGTGAGAACTTTGCTTTTATGAAGTGGAATAACTTCAACGAAGATTTTTTTGAAAAAATTAAAGATTCTACTTTGAAAAAGATGAGACCTTTTCACTTCAAAATAAAGGGTTATGATTTGTCTGGTGTTACACTTTCAAAAGCTCAAGAAAATATCGAAAATGCAAATTTAACTGAATTTATTTCTGTAGAACAAGCCGATTTTTTTACAACTGAAAAGCTTGCAGACCGTCATTTGTTTATGTTATTTAATCCACCTTATGGCGAGCGTTTACCAGTTGAAGTTCCTCGGTTTTACTCAAGTGTTGGAGATACTTTAAAACAAAATTATCCTGACACAACGGCTTGGTTTATTGTGCCTTTAGAGTCTGGTGCTATTAAACATGTAGGACTAAGGCCGAGTAGAAAAATAAAAGTGTTTAATGCTAGTATAGAATCACGTTTATTGCGATACGACATTTATAAAGGTTCTAAAAAAGCGAAATATCAAAACTAAATCAGTTATCGATAGCTTGTTTTTTTAGTTTGGTATAAAGCGGTAGCATATAACTTATTGAATAGCCCCAACCAGCACCAATGCTTGATGAATCATAGGTTCTGTTAAATCCAGGAATGTATAAATGGTCAAAATTATTAAGCTCAGTTGCACTGGTTTGAAGCTTCAATTGAACATTTGCACCTAGAAATATATTTTTAAAAACTTCAACTCTTATTCCAGCTTTTAACTCGACCCAAGTAGCTGTTAAATTACCGAAGTTACGTTCTTCAGTTCTAATATCTGGATTAAAAAATGTATCTCTTGTGTAAATTGTGTATTCAGTTAAATCATGACTAAAACTAGCTGCACCGAAACGAAAACCAGCATAAATCAGGTTTTGCATGCCAATCCAATTTTCATAACTATTGTAATTAATACCAGCTTTTAAGTAAGCACCTTTGGTGTTAGAGGTTAGATTTTCTTCAGTATAGATTTTATCATCATAACCCAACTCGGCTGCAATATATAAACGTTTATTATAGCGATAATCTATAAAAGCTTCAGCGCCATTGTAATTTTCTTCTAAGATTGAACGTCCTATTTTACTTAAATCTACGCCAAAAGTAATACCATAACGTTCTTTGTAAGTAATGGAGTCTTGTGTTTGTGCTGAACTTGTAAAGTTAACAACCAGAAGACTAATGATAAATAAAGAGGTGAGTTTCGTTTTCATTGTCGATGTTTGGTTGTTGTACAGCAGTGGCTTTAATCCACTCTAAAGCTTCATTGCTTTCTTCAATTTGAGTAACTTGAAAATCTAAAAATTCAACTTTATAACCACAGGCACGATTAATGTAAACATTCCGCCGTGCATAGTTAAAAATTAATTCGTCTGTATTAATCTCAGATTCGTTTTCACTATCAGCATTAATAGTCAACAAGAATCGTGTTGAATTTTGACTTGTCTTTAAAGGTAGTATGATTTCTGAAACATTATCATATTCAATAAAATTTTCATTGTTTGTATCTGCACTTTGGATGACTAACTCATTTATATTTTTTTGAATTTCTGGATTATTGATATCAAAAAATTGAATGATTAATCGTGGTGTTGTTGGTGTGTTTTCTGGGCAAATGTCGTCACGCTCGCAACTTGATAAGCCAATAGCTGCTAGCATAGATAAAATAAATAGAAGCCTTTGTTTCATTGTTTATCGTAATTCAAGTTTAACCACATTTTCAACATGATGCGTTTGCGGAAACATATCTACAGGTTGAACTTTTGTTACTTTATAAAATTCATCTAGCAAAGCTAAATCTCTTGCTTGAGTTGCCGAATTACAGCTAACGTAAACAATCGTTTTTGGTTTTAAAAATTTAATTTGCTCGATAACATCGGCATGCATTCCTTCTCTTGGTGGATCAGTAATAATGATATCAGGTTTACCGTTTTGTTTTACAAAGGATTTGGTAAAGACTTTTTTCATGTCACCTGCAAAGAAGCTTGTGTTATTAATGGCATTAAAATTAGCATTTTCTTTGGCGGCTTCAATTGCTTCAGGCACAGCTTCTATGCCGACCACATGTTTAGCTTGTTTAGCTACAAATTGTGCAATAGTTCCTGTACCTGTATAAAGGTCATAAACCAATTCGTCTCCATTTAAACTGGCAAATTCTCTTGTGATCTTATATAGTTCGTATGCTTGATCGGAGTTAGTTTGGTAAAATGATTTTGCTGTAATTTTAAATTTCAAGCCTTCCATTTCTTCAAAAATATGGTCGCGTCCATGGTAACAAATTACGTTTTGGTCGTAAATAGTATCGTTTGCTTTTTGATTGATTACAAATAGGAGTGAGGTAATACTAGGAAACTCATTTTTTAAGTAATCTAAAATCAGTTCACGATTAACTTTATCATCTTCAAAAAACTGAACTAAAACCATAACTTCTCCAATAGAGCTAGTTCTAATCATCAATGTTCTAAGCAAACCTTTTTGCTCACGAACATTAAAAAAATCTAAATGATGTTTAGTTGCAAAATCTTTAAGACCGTTTCTAATAGCGTTACTCGGGTCCGCTTGTAAATGACATTGATTGAGGTCTAAAATTTTATCCCACATGCCAGGAATATGAAATCCTAAGGCATTTTTATTGGTAATGGTATTATTATTTTCAATTTCATTTTTAGTTAACCATCGGCTATCACTAAATGAAAATTCCATTTTATTTCGATAGAAATAGGTCTTTTGGCTTCCTAAAATCGGTTGGGTTTCGGGAAGTTCAATTTTTCCTATACGTTTTAAATTTTCAAGGACTTCTTTTTCTTTATAATAAAGTTGATGTTCGTAAGCCATATTCTGCCATTTACAACCACCACATGTTCCAAAATGTTCGCAAACAGGCTCAGTTCTTTTAGGTGAAGCTTCAACTATTTTTGTAGGTTTAGCTTGGTAGTAAGCTTTTCGTTTTTTGTAGGTTTGAACATTAACCACATCACCAGGGACAACTTGGTCTACAATTAAAACGCGACCATCTGGCGCTTTAGCGATACCTTTACCTTTACTTCCAGCATCAATTATTTCTACAGCTTCAAAAGCTTTACGTTTATTTCTTCTTGCCATATCGCAAAAATAAGGCAATGTTTTAATTATGCCTTTATTCGCATCAATTTCTTTTAAAATGAGATTCTCATTAAATTATTTCAATTAGAATTACCCAAAAGCTGACTAAAATGGGACCAAGAATGCCAATAAAAATTCCGCCAAACCTAAAGTCTTTTTGGTCGAGTTTTCCAGTGCTATAAGCAATCGCGTTTGGTGGTGTAGAAACGGGTAGGAGTAAGGCACAAGAAGCGCTCAACGCAATAATAAGCGGCATTACTTTCGGAGACTGCTCAGGAATTAAAATAGCCATTGAAATTGCTAACGGAACCATAATAGTAGTGGTTGCAGTGTTACTCATAATATTAGAGAAAACAACGCTAATTAAAGCAAAAACAATAGCTAATATATAAAAGTTGAAGTCTTTAATGTTAATAAAACTGATGAAGTAATCGGTTAATCCTTGTTGTTGAACAGCAATCCCTAATGCCAATCCACCAGCAACCAACATTAAGGTATCCCAAGGAAGTTTTCGCATGTCGTCAGCATCTAATATGCCAAACATGGTTAAGCCTACAATCGGAATACCTGAAACTGCAGCAACCGGAATACCTGTCCATTGAGAGCTTAACCAAAATAATAAGCTAGACAAGATAATAATAACAGTTACTCGAACCTGTGGTTTTGTAATGCTTTCGTCTGTATTCTGCTTCGTTTTTTGCAAAAAACTCAAGTCTAAAGATTTACGTTTTATTTTATATTTTTTAAGAAGACCATACCAAAATGCAAAAATCAAAATTAAAGCCACAGGAACTCCAATTAGCATCCATTCCATAAAACTAATTCGAATACCAATACCATCTAGAGCACCAACGGCAATTGCGTTGGGAGCAGATCCAATAATAGTTCCCATGCCACCAATAGCAGCTGCCGTCGGAATACCAATTAAAAGAGCTTTGGTAAGTGGTGCGTCTTTACCAAGGCTTAATGTAATTGGCGTAATACTAGCAATCATCATGGCAGTTGTTGCTGTATTACTCATCAACATTGATAAAAAAGCTGTTATTAGCATTAATCCTAACAAAATATATTTTGATTTTTCACCTAATTTAGGCACTATAATTTTGAGTAAGGATTGGTCTAAAGCGGTTTTTTGCATGGCTTGAGCAATAAAAAAACCACCTAAAAACAACCAAATAACAGAGTCAGACCAGGTTTGAACATATTGTTTAACATTTTCCGACTCTAAGTTACTCATCGTAAAAACTAAGGCGCCAATAATTAAGATACCAACAGCAAAAGGTGGTATGGCTTCAGTTACCCATAAGCCAACTGCAAATATTAAAATGAAGAGAACTGATGTTTGTCCTTCTGTGAAATTTGGGGCTTTAATAGCATAACTTAGCCCTAATGCAATTAAAAAGCTTAAAACAAATTGAAGTGACCGGCTTTTCCAATTAACTTGTCTTACTAAGTTTTTGTTTAATTTATTGATAATCTTTGTAGCATATCGTCTTGAATCAGATTGCATATGGCCAAGTTTTAGTATTTCAAAATTAATAGTTGTAAATTCATTAAACTATGATTTTAGGCACTAAATAAGACATCTTTATTTATAATAATACTAAATTAGTGAAAATAACTAGTTTTCAAATTTCTTTACGAAAAATTGAATGTTAGATGTTTATTTTTGTGAAAATTCATTTTTAAAATTAATTACATGAAAGTAGAAGACGTAAAAACTTCAGCACAAGCAATAGAATTAGAAGATAAACATGGCGCTCATAATTACCATCCATTACCAGCAGTACTCAAAAAAGGTGATGGTGTTTTTGTTTGGGATGTTGAAGATAAAAAATATTACGATTTCCTTTCGGCTTATTCAGCTGTAAATCAAGGACATTGCCATCCTAGAATTGTTGATGC
This sequence comes from Psychroflexus sp. ALD_RP9, assembly GCF_017311165.1. Classification (GTDB taxonomy): domain Bacteria; phylum Bacteroidota; class Bacteroidia; order Flavobacteriales; family Flavobacteriaceae; genus Psychroflexus. The sequence goes on from NZ_CP062973.1 coordinate 2,266,032, forward strand.
AATGACAAAACAAGCCAACACAATTACCTTAACTTCAAGAGCCTTTCATAATAATGTTTTAGGTGTTTTTGAAAAATACGCAACAGATTATTTCAATTTTGATAAGTTATTACCAATGAATACTGGTGCAGAAGCTGTAGAAACTGCTATCAAAATTTGTCGTAAATGGGCTTATGAGAAAAAAGGGATTAAAGAACAAGATGCCCAAATTATTGTATTTGAAAATAACTTTCACGGTAGAACAACGACCATCATATCATTTAGTAATGATGAAGGTGCTAGAAAGAATTTTGGCCCATATACACCTGGTTTTATAAAAATACCTTACAATGATGCTGATGCCTTAGAGAAAGTTTTAAAAGAACATGATAATATTGCAGGTGCTTTAATCGAACCAATTCAAGGTGAGGCTGGAGTTTACACGCCTAGCGACGACTTTATTCCTAAAGTAAAAGAATTATGCCAGCAACATGAGGTTTTGTTTATGGCTGATGAAATTCAAACAGGTATTGCAAGAACTGGAGCCTTATTAGCTGTCTGTGGAAAATGTGATTGCCAAGGCCACTGTGAGCGTCAAGATGCAACTTACTCAAGACCAGATATTTTAATTTTAGGTAAAGCACTCTCAGGTGGCGCTTATCCTGTTTCTGCTGTCTTAGCCGATGATGCTGTTATGAATGTTATTCAACCTGGTCAACATGGCTCAACATTTGGCGGTAATCCTGTTGCTGCTGCAGTTGCTATGGAAGCACTTGAGGTGGTCAGAGATGAAAAATTAGCCCAAAATGCACGTGAACTTGGCGATTTGTTTAGAAGTGAATTGAATAAATTTATTGAAACAACTGATATAGTGAAGCTTGTTCGCGGACGAGGATTGTTAAATGCTATCGTTATTAATGACACTGAAGATAGCTCAACTGCTTGGGATATTTGTATGGCACTAAAAGAAAACGGCCTATTAGCAAAACCAACTCACGGTAATATTATTCGTTTTGCGCCACCATTAGTTATTACTAAAGATCAAATTATGGATTGTGTTTCAATAATTATAAAAACTTTAAAAGAATTTGATAAATAAAGTGAAAATAACTTTTAAAAATTTACTATTAATAAGTACATTGATTTTAACTGTGGCTTGTACAACTTCAACTTCACAAGAAGTTGAAGTTGTTGAGCCACAAAAATTTAAGCAGGTTTTAGAAAATAATCCTCATACTTTATTACTTGATTTAAGGACGCCAGAAGAGTTTCAAGAATCACATTTACCAAATGCGGTAAACATAGATTTTGAAGCTGATGATTTTGAATCTCAATTAAAATCTGCTGTCGACACGACTTCAACCGTATTCATTTATTGTAGAACAGGTAATAAAAGCGGTCAAACCAACACAATGCTTCAAAACATGAAAATAGATACCATTATTGAATTAGGTAATGGATTTGAATCTTGGGAAGCCCAATTCGGAAATTAATCTAAGTTTACCAAAACAATTTCTACCAAAAAAGTAGAGCTGATTTAAAAAACAAATAAAATATTAAAAGTATATTATTCTGGGATTAGTTGTTCCGCCAATAGTTTTTTAGCACGTAATAATTTTACCTTTATATTATTAATGGGTTGATTAAGTTCTTCTGCTATAGCTTTATAGCTTAATTCTTTAAAATAGCGCAAATGTATGACTTCTTGGTAATGCGGCTTTAAACTTTTAATGTGTGCTAATAATTTGGTTAAATTCTGTTCAGTTATAATTCGGTCTTCGGCAGTAGGTTCAATATCAACAATTTGGTTAGCATTTTTTTGATCTAAATCTGATGTCTCAATACTTTTTTTTCGATTGATATCTATTTGAATATTTTTAGAAATGGTAATTAACCAAGTTTTAAAATTAAACTGATCTTGATAGGTGTCTAACTTATCGAAAGCTCGTGCAAAGCTTTGAATACAAACTTCTTCAGCTTGATAAGTATTTTTGGTGCGTTTTAACTGAAAAGCATAAACACTATCCCAATATTTATCCATTAACTTTTTAAAAGCCGATTGTTCACCTTTTTTTGCTGCTTCTATAAGTTGTTGATTTGTCATACTAGTTTACCAGTGTTTAGGCGGTTTAAATTGATTTAAAATCAAAATATAAAGCTGTAAAATAACTAAATTCAGTTCTAAAAAAGGCCAGAATAGTAAGATTTTTAAAGATTTAACGATGTTTTTATAATTAATGAAAACTGCTATTTGTAAGCTCCAAGTTAAAATTAAGCTAATTATTGCTAATAACCAATATTCGGTAAAGCTAAGACCTATGATGCTTATCAATGCCGAAACTCTGGCTAATGCTATTGCACCTAATTCTAACTTCTGTGAAAAACGATAATTTGGTGCTGTTGTATAATGCCGTTTTTTTTGATTAATCCAATGCTTCAATTTTGTTTCTGGCTCACTTTCAGTAAAAGCTCTCTGATCAGTTTGCACATCGATATTTTTTTTCGGAAAACGTTGAACCAACATATCATCATCTCCAGATTGCAAATGCTGGTCTAACTCAAATTGGTTATATTTTATAAAAGCTGTTTTCATAACGGCTAAATTTCGGCCTACGCCCATATAAGCATTCTTGAGCCGCGCAAAGTTAATATATTGAATTGCTGTTGAGGTTGTTTCTAATTGAATTAGTGAGTTTAACCAACTAGCTTTTGTTTTGTAAGGCGAAATTCCTAAGACTAAGTGAGTATCTTGAGATAATTTTTGCGTCATTAAAGCTGCCCAATTTCGGCTGAAAGGTTCGCAGTCGGCATCTGTAAATAGAAGATGATTAAACTTTGAAGCTTCTACACCAGCTAACAATGCTTGACGTTTTCTTGGTTGGTTATAATCTAAGTTGATGATTTTTAGGTGAGGAAACTTCAACTGAAATTTCTCTAGTACTGATAGGGTTTCGTCTGTAGAATGATCGTTAACAACAACAACTTCAAATTGCTTTAATTCTTGTTGAAGTATTTTCGGTAGTTTGTTGTGTAGATTTTTAGCTTCATTGTGAGCACAAATGATAATGCTAACAGATTTTTCTTCAGTAGAGAAATAACCAACTTCTATTTTTCTGCCGAGATAAAAGTATGTGAGATTTACTAATAAGTACAAGCTTAGTGAAAAACCAAGCAAACTTAAAAGCAAAATCATAAACAAGTGAATGAAGATTATTTAGAACCTTTGCAATCGGTTTGTTGGTCTGGCGTTTTACCGCAAAAGCTACAGGCTTCACCATTTTTGTTTAAAAATGGACTTTGACTAGCACATGTGCCAGCAAATTTGCCATCTTTTTTCCCCCATATTTTTATGGCAATACCAGCAACGGCGAGACCTAATAGAGCTAAACTTAATAATAAAACTTTAGTAATCATATTAAAAAATTATAATTGCAAAGTTAACAAAAAGCAACTAATAGATGTTGACTTCAGGCTCTAATTCGATGTTAAAAGTGTTAAAGACTTGCTTTTGAACATGTTCAGCCAAATTTAAAATATCATGGCCCGAAGCATTACCATAATTAACCAATACCAAGGCTTGTTGTTTATGTACACCAGCATCTCCAACGCGATAGCCTTTTAATCGGCATTGGTCGATAAGCCAACCAGCAGGTATTTTATAGTCGCCTGAAGCTAAAGGATAATACTTTAAATCGAATTTTTGTTGAAGTTGCTTAAAATGATCGCCTGAAATAATAGGATTCTTAAAGAAACTTCCTGAATTTCCAAGTTCTTTTGGGTCAGGTAGCTTGCTGCTTCTTATAGCAATTACTACGTCAGAAATGTCTTTAATATTTGGGTTTTGTATGCTTTTTTGTTCTAAGACTGTTTTAATAGCACCATAATCTAAATTTAAATTATGCTTATGTTTAGTCAACTTAAAGCAAACATTGGTAATTATAAATTGGCCCTTGTATTTGTTTTTAAAAACCGATTGACGATAACCGAATTTACAGTCTGCTTTGCTAAACTTGGTTGTATTTAAAGTTTGCACGTTAATTGCCTCGCAAAACTCAAAATTATCTTTAAGCTCGACGCCGTATGCACCAATATTCTGAATTGGTGAAGTACCAACATTACCAGGAATAAGAGATAAGTTTTCTAAACCGCCATAATTGTTTTCGATACAGTGTAAAACAAATTTATGCCAGTTTTCACCAGCTCGTACATTTAACCAAATGTGGTCTTTTGTTTCTTGTACAACTTCAATACCTTTTAAGTTGACATGAACTACTGTTTTTTCAATATCTTGGGTTAAAAGCATATTGCTTCCACCACCTAAGATAAATAATTCTGAGGCGTAAAATCGCCTCAGAATTTCAAGAAGTTCAGCTTGTTTTGTAACTGAAATAAACTGTTTCGCTTTTACATCAATACCAAAGGTATTTAATGTTTTAAGCGAATAATCTTTTTTAATATTAATCACCTTGATAGGCTTTAAGTCCAGCTTCTAAAATAGAAACTGCTTCTAATAAATGCTCTTTTTCGAGAACGTATGCAATTCTTATTTGGTTTAAACCTGTATCAGGTGTTGAGTAGAATCCGGCAGCAGGAGCAACCATAACTGTTTTACCATTTACTTCAAAATCAGATAGTAGCCATTTGGCAAAATGCTCAGCATTTTCAACTGGTAACTCTACTATGCAATAAAAAGCACCTCTTGGTTTAGCTACTTTTACACCTTCAATTTGTGCTAAAGCTTCAATCAGTGTATCTCGGCGATTTACATATTCAACATTAATATTTTCAAAATAGGTTTGGTCGACATCTAAAGCTGCTTCACTAGCAATTTGAGCAAAGGTTGGTGGACTCAATCTTGCTTGTGCAAATTTCATAGCTGTAGCCATTACTTCAGGATTTCTTGAGACCATGCAACCAATTCGAGCGCCACACATACTATAGCGTTTAGATACAGAATCAACCATAATTGCGTGGTTTTCTAAACCTTTAACGGTCATGATTGATGTATGCTTAGCGCCGTCATACGTAAATTCTCGATAAACTTCATCAGCAATAACAAACAAGTCATGTTTAAGTGCTAAATCAGCTAATTGCTTCACTTCATCTTCTGTGTATAAATAGCCAGTTGGGTTGCCTGGATTACACATGACAATAGCTTTAGTTTTGTCGGTAATTAGGGCCTCAAATTCACTAATTGGAGGTAAACCAAAATTATCTTCAAATTTAGATTGAACTGCTTTTACTGTTACGTTGGCTGCAGTAGCAAAACCATTGTAATTGGCATAAAAAGGTTCTGGTATAATAACTTCATCGCCAGGATCTGTGATACTTCCCATAGCAAACATTAAAGCCTCAGAGCCACCAGTTGAAACGATTAACTGGTTTTTAGTGATGTTAATACCATTTTGCTTGTAGTATTTGGCCAATTTTGTTTTGTAAGTGTCAAATCCAGATGATGGACTGTAGGATAATATGTCAAGGTCATTATTCTTAACAGCATCTAATGCTTTTTGAGGTGTTGGTATATCAGGCTGACCAATATTTAAGTAGTAAATTGATTTGCCATCGGCTTCGGCAGATTCAGCAAAAGGAACTAACTTTCGTATAGGCGATTCAGGCATTTGAAGGCCTTTTTGTGATATTTTAGGCATAGACTAATTTTTATTACAAAAATGCGAAAAATAAATTGATTTTTCGTTTTGTAGCTTTATTTTAAGAGAGTCTTTTGTATTAAAAAAAAGTTTAATATTGTCAACTAATTTTATAAAATATGAAAACTTTATTTGTTAGTCTATTATTCTTATCATTTTCAATGTACACTTTAGCTCAAGATGGTAATCTTGATGATACCTTTGGAGTTAATGGAAAAGTAACTACTGATATTTTCGGTTTTACAGATGTAGCTCATGATTTGGCCTACCAAAGTGACGGTAAGATGCTAGTTGCGGGTTATTCAAGGAGTAGTGTTGGGAATGATAATTTTTTAGTTGTAAGATATTTAGAAAATGGCGATTTAGACACAAGCTTCGGAACAAATGGTTATGTAAATATAGATGTTCGAGGTTTTTCTTCACCAAAAGACGATCAAGCTACAAATGTTTTGATTCAGTCTGACAATAAAATTGTATTAGTTGGTTTTAGTGAGGGCGCTTTTGATGTTGAACAGTTTACAATTTTACGATTAAACTCTGATGGAAGTTTAGATGAGACTTACGGAGATCAAGGCATAAGGTTTTTTGATTTTACAGGATCTTATTGTGAGCCAGCTGATGCCGTAATGTTATCTAATAATAATATTGCAATTGCAGGATCTACCGATACAGGTAGTTTTAATCCAAGCTTGATATTTGCTATTGCAGTTATTGATGAAAACGGTAATTTAAATCAAAATTTTAGTATTGATGGTAAACAAACACTTCAGTTTGGAGCTAATTATGAAGAAGCTTACGCCATCACTGAGACTAGTGATGGAAGTCTTTTAGTAGGTGGTGATGGCGCTAATGATTTTGCAGTTGCAAAACTTAGTCTAAACGGAAATCTAGATTCTACTTTTGGTAATAATGGAAAAATTATTACCGACATACCTAATTATAACGGTCTTGGTATTATAGGTTTGCACGAATTAAGTAATGGTAAAATTATAGCTGTTGGAGAATCTAGTAGTTCTTCTGAAAGTAGAAATGTAACACTAATAAGATACAATTCAGATGGATCTTTAGATACCACTTTTGCCAACAATGGTTTTATAACAATTGATATTGATTCAGGTAGCGAAGATATTCCAAGATCAATGTTTGTTCAAAATGATGGTAAAATATTAATCGCTGGTAGTATTGTAACCGGTGGTGAGTTTTATTTTCTTAGTTTAAGATTTGATACTGATGGAACATTAGATTCTTCATATAGTGGTGATGGCGTCAGGCTTGAGTCATTTAACTCTAATCAAATTGAAATAGCTTATGGGATAAAGCAAAATGACAATGGGAAAATAAATATCGTAGGTTATTCAGGAAATACTTCTGGAAATACCGCTGATATTGCAATCGCTCAGTATACAGGAACAAGTTTAAATACTTCAGATTATCATGAAGCTTTAATTTCATTTTATCCAAACCCTGTTCAATCTCAACTATTTATAAATTCAACTCAAGCTATTTTAAACTTTAGCCTTTATAATTTAAACGGAAGCTTATTAAAAAGCAAGACCGTTCATAATGAAAGAGATTATAAGCTAGATATTTCTGATTTACCACAAGGCGTTTACCATTTAAAAATAAAATCTGATCAAGGAATTATCACCAAAAAGGTGATTAAAAAATAAGTATTAATTAGCTTTAAAAACTGCTTCTGCACAACGTTCGCCATCAATTGCTGCAGAAACTATTCCGCCTGCATAACCAGCGCCTTCACCACAAGGGTATAAATTTTTTATTGTTGTGTGCTGCAGGCTCTCTGGATTTCTTGGAATTCGAACAGGTGAAGATGTTCGTGATTCGGTGGCAACAATTACAGCTTCAGGATGAATAAAGCCTTTCATTTTTTTATCGAATTTAATGAAGGCTTCACGTAATCTTTGATGCATTTCGCGTGGAAAAATTTTATTCATATTTACAGAAACTAATCCAGGTTGATAAGAACATATTGGTAAATCTGTTGAAGTTCGGTTAGCTATAAAATCTTTTAAACGCTGTGCTGGAGCAGCTTGTGTTTTTCCAGCTAGTTCAAAACATTTCTTCTCAATATGTTCTTGAAACTTAAGTGCTTTAAGTTCACCAAAGGCTTCAAATTTTGACCATTGTTCTTCATCAACCGTCATAACAATACCTGAGTTTGCAAAAGGATTATTCCGTTTTGAAGGAGACCAACCATTGGTAACAATTTCACCTGGCGCAGTTGCACATGGTGCAATAATACCACCAGGACACATGCAAAAAGAATAAACACCTTTGCCGTTAATCTGCTGAACTAAACTGTAGCTTGACGGCGGTAAATAATCACTTCGTACTTCTGAATGGTATTGCAACTGGTCTATAAATTTTTGTGGATGTTCTACGCGAACGCCCATGGCAAAACTTTTGGCTTCAATTTTAATTTGATGTTGTTCTAAAAGATAAAAAATATCCCTTGCTGAATGACCTGTTGCTAGTAAAAGTTGCTGAATAGGAACTGTTTTATCGTGGTTAAGTTCAATAGCTTCAATTTTTGTTTGAGACTTGTTCAGAAATAAGTTGGTCAATTTCGTATCAAAGTGAATTTCTCCACCATTTTCAATAATGCATTGACGCATTTCAGCAATAATTTTTGGCAATTTGTTGGTTCCGATATGCGGATGTGCATTAACAAGGATGTCTTCATCAGCACCAAACTGCACAAAAGTTTCTAATATACGATTAATGCTACCAAGTTTACCTGATCTGGTGTATAGTTTCCCGTCTGAATAAGTTCCGGCACCACCTTCGCCAAAACAATAATTTGACTCTGGATTGACGTGATGCTCTTTATTTAATTTAGCTAAATCACGACGTCTTGAGCGTACATCTTTGCCACGTTCAATTACAATTGGTTTTAGACCGAGTTCTAAACAACGTAATGCAGCAAATAAGCCTGCTGGTCCGCTTCCGATAATATGAACCTTTGTTGAAGTTGTTTGGAGTGTATTATAATTTTTAATTTTTGGTTTTGGGAAAGTAATTGGTCGTGTTTTGGTCGAGTAGAGAAGTCTTAATTGAAATTTTATGTTTGGTTTACGTGCGTCTATAGAACGTTTAACCACTTTTATAGCTAAAATTTCCTGTTCCGGGCAATTAAGCTTTTTTGCCAATTCACGAATAATAGCTTTTGAATTGTGAGCTATTATAGGCGAAACTCTTAAATCGATTTGTGGTGTGTGAGTCATTTATTTAAAAAGTCGTAAAATTACTCTAATAAATCTAAAGTTACTTTTAAAACTTAAAAATCTGATGCTTGTTTGTCTTAGGAATTTAAGTTTGATAAATCAATTGTTCTTATCAACTAATTCGCTTAATTTGTAATTTATTAAAAATAGACATGACAAATAATGATGTTTTAAGGCGATTGCGCTATACCTTTGATTTTTCTGATGATGAAATGATTCGCATTTTTGATTTAGGGGATTATAAAACAACACGTACTGAAATTAGTGATTGGTTAAAACCTGAAGATCACGCGTCTTATATCAATTTACCAGATAAAAAATTAGCTCATTTTCTAAATGGATTTATCAATCTAAAACGTGGTAAACGTGAAGGTGAACAGCCTGCAGCTGAATCGACAATGACTAATAACTTGGTTTTTAAAAAGTTGAAAATTGCATTGGCTTTAAAGACAGAAGATTTAATTTCTATTTTTAAGCAAGCTGATCTAGTAGTTTCTAAAAATGAAATTTCGGCATTTATGCGAAACCCAAAACAAAGTCAATATCGCCAATTACTAGACCAGTATTTGCGCAATTTTTTAATGGGTTTACAGCTGAAATACCGAACATAAAAAAACCGCTTCAATTATTTGAAGCGGCATGAAACTTCTTAAATAGTTAATTTTAAAATTGGTAACGAATACCGAGTGCTAAGTCAAACTCTAAGTCATCATTGTAATCTCCAAATCCTAACTCAGGTCTAGTATCGATAGACAATTGTAGCGGTATTTCACTAAAAATATACTCTATTCCTATTTGACCTGCAGCTAATAAAAATGTTTCATCTTCATTAAAAGCTGGTGAATTAGGAATGTTAACTTCATACTCATAACTACCGAAACCAGCACCAGCACCGGCATACCAATTAAAATTACCTTCTAAGTTCCAAACCCATTGGTAAACACCTGTTAGTTTAAAACCGTCAAAATCATCGCCATCATTCCAGCCAAGATCTATCTCTAAACGATTTTGTTCAGATAAACCATATTGATAAGAAATTTCTGAACCAAAACCATTGCCATCACCTAATCGTAAACCTAATGAATGTTTAGAAAATTGCTGAGCTGAAACTATTGTAGTTGATAAAACTAAGCCTAAGAATAATACTGATTTTAAAATTTTCATGATGTTTTTTTTAACAAATGTACAATATGCCTGCTGTTAACAAAATTTGAAATACTTCAACACTAAAATTTTTAATTGAATTTAACTTAATGCATAAAATATTGTAGCTTTAATAACATAGTTTTAAGGTTTAGCTGGCTTAAACTTAGTGAACTTTTAATGAGTTAAAGCTTGAAAGAATTCTGATTTAAGTAGGCAAAGTATTTAATTGTTTAGTTAATATGTATAGTAAATGCTTAGATTTAAAATAATTTTATAACTTTAAAGACTAAGTTATGAGTGGTTTATGAAATAATAATCTACAAAATCATTGAACTCATTTCTTCAACCGTATTGAAAACAAAATAATAATCTTTATCACAATTTTACATGAATATTTATAGCTTAAATCTTATTTCAATAATTTTCATATTCAGCAATTTATCTATCAAAGCTCAGCCGGCTGATACAATTTATGGTAAAGTGAAATCTATTAGAGAAAAGATTGAATTTTTAGATGAGGAACGTCAAAATTATAATTTAGCAGGTTTGTATGGTGATTATGGCCATTCAGGATGGAAACCTGAATTGGGTAAAAATAGTCGATTTAATATATGGTGGTACAATACACCACTAGTACATTATATTAATTATTACAAAGAGTTCGATGAAAAAGGTAACATAACTTTAATTGAATGGTATTTTAAAAATCAAAATTTAGTTAATAGAATAGAAAACAGTTACAATGAACTTGGAGACTTGATTTATCAAAAAATTACGGATAATCAGTTTGGTAAACGAATTAATGATTATAATGAATATTCAAGACTATATTCTTACGACGAGCATAAAAATATGATTCATTTAAAAACAACTTTTTCAGATAATTCATTCTCAATTAGTTCAAAATCATATGATAGCCTAAATAATTTAAAGAAAGAACTTTATTATCGTTCCAAATCCCCAAAAGAAATCAATTATTCAAAATATTTTTATGATGCAAATAGTAATCTTACTAAAATTAAAAGATTTGATGAAAATGGTGAAAGAAATGGTAAAAAATATGAATACGATAAAAAAAATAGAAGAGTAAAAATAATATTTCATTATCCTTTTAAATGGGTAAGGACAGAAAATCATATAAACCAAAAGCGTACAAAAAATGGTTCTGATTTTCTTTACCAGGTTTTTAGGTATGATAGTGAAAATAGAATTGTAGAAACAAAAACTTATAATCAAGGCTTATATATGTATGATAAAGTTGAAATTTCAGACGTTGAACGAAAAATTTTTGTGAATGATTTAATTAAAAAAATTATGCATTATGACAAAAATGACTCTCTAAAGTATTTTGAAGAATATACATATGATTCGCAAAAACGAATGATAAAGAAAATTGTGTCAAGCAATCACCAAAATGAGCCTACGCTTAAACTGAAATATTCATACAATGAACACGATTTTCCAACAAAGCTTATCTATATTGAGAATGGAAAAAAAACTGAAATTGATTTTGAATATGAGTTTGATTTAAATAATAATTGGATAAAGCAAACCAAAATTATCAATGGAGAAAAGTTATATAACTGGATAAGAAAAATTGAGTATTACAAATAAAAAAATGAGACTAAAAGCTAAGTTACTTTTATTAATAACAGTAGTAATTTCTATCAATTGTTCAACTGTAAACCAGAACAATTATCCTGATTATGTTATTGGAATTCAACCAAAAAAGCTGAAAAAGTTTTTTGACAAAGATAGTCTACATATTGTCTCACCTTCAGTTGAAATTTATTACAAAGTTAATGATGAAAGTTATCCAAAGTATAATGAACGGGACGATGTGAAGCAGTTTATAATAGAAACACTTAAATCAGAGCTTAACAAAAGTGCTTACTATAAATTAAATTTAATGTCAGAAGACTACTTGATGATTAATAAGACTCTCGAAAAAATAATTTTTAAAAAATATAAAAATCCGGAATGGATTATTAAAGCACCTGAAGAAATTTTAATTTCTAAAAAAAAATATACTTTACTAATAATGCTGACTGGTCATTATGGAGATACTAATAATGGGGTTTTTTATTTTTGTGTGATTAATAATGAAAAACGAATAATAGAAGTAGTTGATCGTTACAAGTTAAAAAAACATATTTTAAATACTAATCAAATTAAAGAAAACATACATTCAGCTATTAAAAGTCTTAATAATAATTAAAACAATATAAGTAATTGACCACTATTTAAAGTTAAGTTGAAAGCTTTCTTACATCATTATTTTAATAAAAATTGACTCCATTAATTATATGAAACCAAAAAAACAAGATTGGACAATAGCAAGAACACTTCTTTTTGCAATAGTTGGGGCTATGAATACCTTTTTCATTAAGCCTGAAGATATTGGTACCTGGAAAAATTATTTTGGATATTTATTTCTTTTGATAGCAGTAATACATGCTATTTTTATAATAAAAACATATTTTACTAGAAATGCCAACACCAAATAATTATATTTTTGCTTATACCATATTTAAATTTAACAGGTAAATTTTGAATAATAAAACGATATACTATTTTATAAATAGTACTTTGTTTATGGGTTGATTCTAGAAAGTAAAACTTAATATTGTCGTTTTCTTTCCATATATGATAAGTCTCAAAAGTATGCTTATTATAATCGTCTAATGCTTCGTGCCAAATGAATATTACTATAAAATCATTTTTATTTGGTATTTCTAATTTTTCATTAAAGGATTTGTTTAACTGATTTTTTTTGGAAGTTTTTTTAAATATCGCTTCCTTAACTCGTTTACATCTCATTTACCGCATTCTGTAATATGGATATCTAATTTATGTTATAAAAGTTTTCCTGAATTATCTATAATTAAAAACTTTGGTACTTGAAATCCTTTCTTTTCCTCAAATTCATTTATAAAGCTATTAAACTTATCTTTATTTTTAAATGTTAATTCGTTGATAGAATTTTTGAAATATCATAATTATCAAGATATTTCTTATTTTGTCCTGATGAAACAAAGCTTAAAAATGCTAAAACGATAAATGGTATTATTTTCATTCTGAATTGTATTTAAAGTTTTTTTTAGCTTATGAATCTAAATCTATTTATTCAGTTTATATGTGTTGTATTAATCACGGCCTTGGTTAAACAAAAATGTCTATATTATTAATAAAAATTATAAAGTGACTAATACTTAAAAGTTAAAATTACAAAAAACAAATGACTCAAGAAATTTACCAAGAAGCTATAAAATTTGCCACAAAAAAGCATCAGCATCAAACAGTGCCTGGAACTGAATCGAGTTATTTATGGCACCTTTCTAATGTAGCGATGGAAGTTATGATGGCTCACCAAATAAAAAATAATTTCGACCTTAATTATGCCATACAATTAGCACTACTTCATGATATTTTAGAAGATACCGATGCAGAATATTTAGAGTTAGAAGATAAATTCGGAGTAGAAGTAGCACAAGGAGTAAAGGCTTTGGCAAAGTATAACGACTTAACTTCTAAAAAAGAAAGAATGCTGGATAGTTTAAAACGGATTAAAGAAATACCAAAAGAAGTAAGTACCGTTAAATTAGCTGACAGGATCACTAACCTTCAAAAGCCTCCTAAATGTTGGCCAAAAGAAAAAATTGAAAATTACTGGGAAGAAGCAAAGCAAATCAACCAAATGCTTCAGGGTAAAAACGAATATCTAAGTAAACGCTTAGAAGAGAAAATAACTACTTACGAATCTTATACGAGATAAAACCTTATTATAACTTTTATCAAATAACTTATATAATTAAATTTATAATTGAATAACTTGGTAATCACTTAAGTCATTAAAGATATTTATTCAGTTATCATTGATTAGTTTTGCACATAAAAAAAGATAAACAAATAGGCATAAAGTAAACAATAATGTACTTTTAATTGTAGAATAAATTACATTAAATACAAAAAGTATTGTGCATAATATATAAAACAACTAAATTGAAATGATGAATCAATCGGAAATAGCGAAATTTATATTAATGCCTTAAGTATATATAGTAGAATTGAAATACATCAAACACTCATAGGCTTAAATTTGTTATGATAAGTCAAATGATAAAGTTCTAACCCCAAAAGTAAATTTACTATTCTCTGCAATCGCAGAAATATCAAGGCTTATGAAAGATTATAAAAAAGGAGAATCTGTCGATTATGACAAATTCTCCGCTTGGGTGACCGAATCTATTGATACCTCTAACTTATTTTCTGATATTGAGTAAGTTATGCTATTTAATATGTAATTTTGGAAAACTAAGCAGTTCTAATTACGGGAAGCTTACACATGAGCAAAACTCTGAGACAACATGAAAAATTACACCATAATACTTTTAATATCTAGCTTTTTAATACTTGTAAATTGTAAATCAAGATTGATTAATAAAACTGAAGAGACCATCGGCAAAATAAATAAACAAAGCGTTCTTATTGATCAGTTTAAAAAAAATGGACGGAATGATGCATTTATGAAATCAAAATTATACAATTACCAAAATTTTGAAATCTTAGAAGCAGAGTTTTTTGGTGATACGTTGATGAGAACTCAAATGAAAATTTACATGAAAGACAGTCTGATGATTAAATTTGAACACTATGGATTACGAGGATCGGACGCACGATTAGGCAAAGAAAAACCTTACGCAAAAGTTTTTAGTGAAATCTATTATTTTGAATCTCCTAGAAAAGGAATATTAAAATACAAAGAAATAAAAATTAAAAACTTCAGTGCTTTCAAAAAAGCAAAATCTGATTTAGATAAAATAAAATTTGAAATTACCGAAGTGAATCAAAATGACTACGAAATGGTACTAAGAAATTATGTAGATTTAATTCAGTTACATAATAAGACGAATTAATAAAAAATTTGAAGTAATTTCTGTGGTTGCCTATTTTTTGAATCACTAAAAGATTAAAGCTCACCTGATTTTATTAATATAAAAGATGTGTATTTTATAAAGCAAAGAATAACAAATACTTAGACAAAAAATCTTACATTTTAAAAAATTAGACAAAGCATCACAAAATGTCATAAACATATCATGATTAAACATAATCTGACATAAAAAATGCCTAAAGCGGTTTAAAATGAGTGTAAAGGTGTATAATAGGGTATAAGTGTGTAAATAACAATTTCAATAATAAAAATGATTTTTGGTGACTTCGATTAAATTTAAAAGCAAGAAGTTGAATCTAGTTTCAAATATAAGCCTCTAACCAACTACCAACAAAGTATATCAGTTTAAACCATAATTAGTTATAAAGTTTAAAATAAATACGGGATAATATGTTTAAACTCGTTAATTTTTGCCTTTGAAGCGAGGAAACATCTATTAATAACAGAAAATCAAATCCTTAAAAATTATTATTTAGATTTAGTATAAATAATTTTGTCATTCCATAGAACATATATATTTTTGCGGAAATTTTTATTTAAATTAAGTCTAAACAAAAACAAATGAAAAACTTATTACCATTACTCACTTTACTCTTGTTAACAAATTTAGCTTTAGCACAAAATGGTACAATATCAGGAACTGTAAAGGACAACAATCAATCACCTCTTTCAGGCGTGAATGTTTATTTTAAAGACACAACAATAGGCACACAAACAAATAAAAATGGCAAATTTGAAATCTCAAATTTAGAAAATGGCAATTACACACTTTTAATATCTTATTTGGGTTTCAAAACAAAAGAAATTCAACTTTCAGTTAAAAATAATCAAAACAAAAACTTAGAGACAATTACCCTTTACGAGGGAAATGAAATATTAAGCGAGGTTATTATAAACGGAAAACGTCGTAACAAGTTTTCAAGAAGAAAAACTGCTTATGTTTCAAAACTTCCTTTAAAGGATATCGAAAATTCGCAAGTTTATAGTTCAGTTACAAATGAAATCCTAAAATCACAAATTGTCACAAATTTTGACGACGCCTTAAAAAATGCAACAGGTGTAGAACAACTTTGGACTTCAACTGGTCGTGGTGGCGACGGTGCTGGATATTATTCGCTTCGTGGATTTTCTGTTCAACCACAATTGGTAAATGGACTTCCAGGTCTAACAAATGGAACAATAAATCCTGCAAACATTGAACGCATTGAAGTTCTAAAAGGTCCATCTGCAACTTTGTTTGGAAATGCAGTAAGCTCTTATGGAGGGCTTATAAATGTAGTTACTAAAAAACCATACGTAGGAACTGGTGGCGAATTATCTTTTACTTCTGGATCTTACGGACTAAATCAAATCGTCGGAGATTTCAATACTGC
This sequence comes from Psychroflexus sp. ALD_RP9, assembly GCF_017311165.1. Taxonomy (GTDB): domain Bacteria; phylum Bacteroidota; class Bacteroidia; order Flavobacteriales; family Flavobacteriaceae; genus Psychroflexus. The sequence continues at coordinate 2,282,380 of NZ_CP062973.1, forward strand.
CTTAAGTAAAGAAGATAATTTATATTTCAGATTAAACACAGCTTACACAACAGAACAAAGCTTTCAAGATGCTGGTTTTAGAAAATCTTTTTTTATTGCACCATCATTATCATACAAGGTAAATAACCGTCTTTCATTTTCATTTTACGGAGAAATTACCCAAGCAGAACAAACCAATCCAACCTTTTTATTTCTAAATAGAAGTGCTCCAACTGTTGCATCAAATCTTGATGAACTTAATTACAACAATAAGTTGTCATTTACTAGTAACGATTTAACATTGCAAAATCCAACGCAGAATTACAGAATTGAAATGGATTATAAGTTAACGGATACATGGCGATCGCAAACCTTACTTTCCAAAAGCTCAACTTCTACAAAAGGTTACTATTCATACTTATTTGACTACGGTATTTTAGAGGGCAATACGTATACTCGTTTTATCAATAAACAGAATTCAAATACGCAAACAACCGATATTCAACAAAATTTCATCGGAGATTTCAAAATCGCTTCACTACGAAATAGAATGGTTATAGGTATCGATTATTTTAATGAAACGCAAACAAACAACAGCACTGGATATGCCTTTTATGGAAATGTTACGCCTGATGGTGGTTCTAACGGAGATAATCCTTTTACACCAGGTGTAGAGAATGATTCATATCCGCTTTCAACTTCAGGTGTTGATGCTGCATTAGCATCACAAGGCGTTAGTAACGTGAAGTCAAAATACCATATTTATAGTTTATATGCGTCTGATGTTATCAACTTTACAGACAATCTTTCGGCAATGATAGGTTTAAGATTAGACCATTTTGATAATGAAGGTGATTTAGCAAATCTTGATGATGATTATGATCAAACTACTTTATCACCAAAATTTGGTGTTGTTTATCAACCCATAAAGGATAAACTATCTGTATTTGGAAACTACCAGAATGGTTTTACTAATGTAGCACCTCAGTTAGTTGGTAATCCTGATGAAGGTCCGCAAACTTTAAAAACCTTTGATCCAGAACAAGCAAACCAATTAGAATTTGGTTTTAAAACAAATCTCTTTAATAATCGATTAAATGCCACGATTAGTTACTATGATATTAAAGTAAAAGACCGTGTAATAACTGATCCTTCATCGCCTTTTAACAAAATCCAAGGTGGTGAAGTGGTAAGTAAAGGCTTTGAAATTGAAATTAATGCCAATCCACTAAAAGGCTTAAATATAAGGGCTGGTTTTAGCAATAATGATAGTGAAACAATTGAAACTGATAATACTGAAATCTTAAACAAAAGACCACTTGAGGCAGGACCAGAAACACTTTATAATTTCTGGGCAAATTATGAATTTCAAAATGGTATCTTAGACGGTTTTGGCTTAGGCTTAGGATTTAATGGAGCAAGCGAACGTTTTGCAATCAACTACGAATCGACAGGTGAATTTATTCTACCAAGTTACACGATTGCAAACGCCTCTGTTTTTTACCAAGCTGATAAATACAGAGTTGGCTTAAAGCTGAACAATGCTTTTAACAAAGAATATTACAAAGGTTGGACAACCATTAACCCACAACAGCCTAGAGCATTATTGGCAAACTTCTCATATCAATTTTAATTAGTCAAGTTAAAAAGAGTAACTTTTTATTAAAGTTGCTCTTTTTTAAATTTTAAATAATGTCAGCTAAAAAAATCATATTTCAATTACATAAATATTTAGGTTTAACGACCGGTTTAGTAGTTTTTATTGTTTCTATAACTGGTTGTTGTTGGGCGTTTAGAGACGAAATTGAAAGCCTGTATGATGACTACAAAAAAGTTATACCACAAGACAAAGCAATTTTAACACCAACACAAGCAAAGAAATTAGCAAAAGATGTTTTTCCAAATAATACGGTTCACGGAACTTTGTTTAAAAAGGAAGACGATGCTATTGAAGTAATTTTTTATGATGCCGAACCAGAATTCTATCAAAGCGTTTTCTTAAATCCATATTCAGGGGAAGTAATTCAAGTTGATAATCATCTGTCAGGATTTTTTGCATTTATACTAAAAGGTCATATGCGGCTTTGGTTACCTAAAACTATTGGCGAACAGGTCGTAGGAGTTTCTATTTTAATTTTTATAGCAATCATTATTTCAGGATTTATACTATGGTTACCCAAAAAACGTAAAAACTTAAAACAACGTTTAAAATTTGATTGGAAAAAAACAACACGCTGGAAACGTAAAAACTTTGATTTGCATACGGTTGTTGGCTTTTACATCTGTTCACTCGCATTAATTTTAGCTTTTACAGGCTCAATGATGTCTTACAATTGGTTGAAATATGTGGTTTACAAATCAACAGGCGGCGAAAAAGTTCCCGCTTTTATTATACCTGAAAATCAAAGCGAAATTGAAGATAGAGAAAGTAAAGTTCCAATGGACTATTTAATTACAAAACTTTCAATTGAAAATCCAAATGCAGAAAGTTTTGAATTACACTATCCCAAAACAGCAGACGAAAGTATTTACGTTGAAGTTTCAAACACAAAAGGAATTTATTACGATTCAGATTTTAGATTTTTTGACCAAAACACTCTAGAGGAAATAGAAACACCAAGTATTTACGGAAAATATAAAGACGCAAAAGTAGCGGACAAAATTCAGCGAATGAATTACGACATACACATTGGAGCAATTGGTGGTATTGCTGGGAAAATTATTGCGTTTTTGGTTAGTTTGCTAACTGCGAGTTTACCTGTAACTGGAGTGTTATTGTGGTACGGGCGAAATTATAAAAAGAAAAAGTTTTGAAGAGTATTAAATCTAATACATAAATTACCATTCCACGCACTTTAATCCTAAGTCTATATTTAAGCAAAAAAAGTAATACATAACATTGTAAAACAAATTTAAGTATAAAAACCTATTAGTGTTGGTTTAAATTAGACATCAAAAATTCTTTAAATAACAAACAGCTTTCAACGGTATCAACGGTAAATCTAAACTAAAACTAGAGTAAGCCATTGTTTTAAGCATTGAAGCCATTGAAACTATAATTTATTAAAATTATGTTTTTCTATGTGATTGATGATGCTTTTTAAATCATTAAACACGATGTATCTACATGTATTTTTAAAAGTCTTCAGGTAATACAATGTATTTTCATGTATGTTAGTGTATGATTGTTACTAGTTTCTCAAAAAAACTTCATAAATACATAAAACCACATGATTGTACAGTAAGCAGCTATAATTGTACATTAAATTGCACTTCAACTAGCCTGAGTTTTTTTAAAGATACATCATAATTTGGACTAATTAATTTGCAATTAGTTGGTAAAACTCCCCTCAAAAACTTCAATCTTGAAATATTAAACCTATTCCACAAGCTAACAAATCTAATCGTATTTTAATTTGTGTGATAAAGTTAGTTTGGTTAGTTTTAAATATTCAAAAAAATAATCCTTTAAACATGTCTGAAGATCACAAAAAACAACTCGAAACTCAACTCTGGAATATTGCCAATGAACTCCGTGGTAAAATGGATGCAGACGAGTTTAGAGACTATATTCTTGGTTTTATTTTTTTCAAGTATTTATCTGAAAAAATGCATATTTACGCAGATGATTTGTTGAAAGATGATGGACTTCATTTTATTAATCTAAATACCGAAAATCCAGCCGATGCCGAATACCTGGATGCTGTTCGTGAAGAAACCTTGGGCAAATTAGGTTATTTTTTAAAACCTAACGAGTTATTTTCAGAAATTGCTAAACGTGGTAATAAACAAGCTGTTGACCAAAGTAATTTTATTATTGAAGATTTAACAGCCATCCTTAATAATATTGAACAAAGTACTTTAGGAACAGAGTCAGAAGACGATTTTGGCAACTTATTTGAAGATTTAGACCTTAATTCTACCAAACTAGGTAAAAGCGTAGAGGCAAGAAACAGTCTTATTGCCAAAGTTTTGGCGCATTTAGATAAAATAGATTTCAAGCTTCAAGACACCGAAAGCGATGTGCTAGGTGATGCTTACGAATACTTAATTGCACAATTTGCCAGTGGAGCAGGGAAGAAGGCAGGCGAGTTTTATACGCCGCAACAAGTTTCAAAAATTTTAGCAAAGCTCGTAACGCTAGGCAAGTCTAAAATTAAATCGGTTTACGACCCTACTTGTGGAAGTAGCTCTTTACTACTTCGGGTGGCTAAAGAAACAGATGTAGCCAACTTTTATGGGCAGGAACTAAACCGAACTACTTACAACTTAGCGCGAATGAACATGATTTTGCACGATGTGCATTACAAGCGTTTTGATATTCGCCAAGAAGATACACTAGAAAAACCACAGCATTTTGAAATGACTTTCGAAGCCATTGTGGCTAATCCACCTTTTTCTGCCAAATGGTCGGCTAACGATTTATTTTTAGGTGACGAGCGTTTTAGCAATTACGGTAAACTCGCACCAAAATCTAAAGCAGATTATGCCTTTGTACAACACATGATTCACCATTTAGACGAAAATGGAACCATGGCTGTTGTTTTACCACATGGCGCATTATTTAGGGGCGCAGCAGAAGGCCACATCAGGAAATATTTAATTCAAGAAAAAAATTACTTAGATGCTGTAATTGGCTTACCTGCCAATATTTTTTATGGTACCAGTATTCCTACCTGTATTATGGTGTACAAAAAATGCCGTGAAAACAGTAATAATATCTTGTTTATTGATGCTTCTGAAGATTTTGAAAAAGTAAAAACCCAAAACTATTTGACTGATGCGCATGTTGAAAAAATAATTACAACCTATCAAAACCGAGTTGAAGTCGATAAATACGCTTATGTGGCAACTCTAGATGAAGTTGAAGAAAACGACTACAATTTAAACATTCCACGTTATGTCGATACCTTTGAAGAAGAAGAACCCATAGATTTAGAGGCAGTTAGCCATAAGTTGAAGCAAATTGACCAAGATATCAGCGCTACAGATGCTGAAATAGAAAGCTTTTGTCAGGAGTTGAATATTAAAACGCCTTTTTAATGATGGTTAAGGGATACATGTATATTTTAAAATGTAGTAATGGAAGTTACTACACAGGAAGCACCAAACATTTAGAGCGGCGTTTGCAAGAACACCAAAGTGGAAATGCCGCCAAGCATACCAAAAAGTATTGGCCTGTTCAACTGGTTTATTTTGAAACTTTTAGCAGAATAGATCAAGCTTTTTACAGAGAGAAGCAAATACAAGGCTGGAGCAGAAAAAAGAAAGAAGCTTTAATAAATGGTTTCCCTGAAAAATTACATGAGTTAGCGCGGTGTTTGAATGAAACATCACACGTTGGCTTCGGCTCCGCTCAGCCAACGAGAAATGATGCGGTTGCCTTCGACTCCGCTCAGCCAACGGATGTCACGGTCGTTGAGCGGAGCCGAAACGACCTTTCCGAAAACGAAAATGCTGCTAAGAATGTTGCCTTCGACTCCGCTCAGTCAACGGATGATGAGATTGTTGAGCGAAGCCGAAACAACGAAGCTCAGTCAACGAGGAATGACGCAGTCGCTGAGCGAAGCCGAAACGAAGCGGTCGTTGAGCGGAGCCGAAACGACGAACCCACTAAAAGGCATGTTGAGCGGAGCCGAAACAAGCCTAAAACCCAACACTAAAATGAAAACCAACACTAAAAAAAACACACCCGAATTACGCTTTCCTGAGTTTGATGGGGAATGGAACCTATATAAACTAAAGGAGATTTCTAAAATTGAAAGAGGAAGGTTTACTCCTAGACCTAGAAACAATCCTATATATTATAATGGTGACATTCCTTTTGTACAAACCAGTGATGTTGTGAATTCTAATGGAATTATTTCACATTATTCACAGACTTTAAACGAGAATGGTCTTAAAGTCAGTAAATTATTTGAAAAGGGCACAATTTTAATTACAATAGCAGCTAACATTGGTTATACAGGTGTTTTAGATATAGACATGGCTTGTCCTGATAGTTTAGTTGGTATAATTTGTAATGATGGGTTTGATAATTTTTTTCTAAACTATTTGCTTTCAATTGAACAAGAAAGAATGGATAGGCTTGCATCTGCTGCAGCTCAAAAAAACATCAATATCCAATTTCTTAAACCGTACAAATTAATATTACCAAAACTCCCCGAACAACAAAAAATCGCTAATTTTTTAAGTCAGGTTGACCAAAAGATTGACTTGCTTAGTCAAAAAGTAGAACAATTAGCCTTGTACAAAAAAGGCGTGATGCAAAAAATCTTTAGCCAAGAGATTCGCTTTAAACAAGATGATGGAAATGATTTTCCAGATTGGGAAGAGAGAAAATTTAAGGATATTTTACATGAACATAAACTAAAGAGTACAGGGAAAGAAATAGTACACTCGGTTTCAGTTCACAAAGGTGTAATTAATCAAATAGAGCATTTAGGTAGAAGTTTTGCTGCAAAAAATACTGATAATTATAATAGAGTTTTACCTAATGACATTATATATACAAAAAGTCCAACAGGAGATTTTCCTTTAGGTATAATAAAACAAAGCCATTTAGATAAGGAAGTAATAGTATCTCCATTGTATGGTGTATTTACTCCTGAAACAAAAGATTTGGGTTACATACTACACGTTTATTTTGAATCAAATATTAATACTTCAAACTATCTAAGTTCAATAATTCAAAAAGGTGCAAAAAACACTATAAACATTACAAATACCACTTTTTTAAGTAAAAAAATGTTTCTTCCAGTTTCAAAAAAAGAACAAAACAAAATCGCTAATTTTTTAAGCGCGATCGACCGTAAAATTGAGTCCGCTCAACACCAATTAGAACAAACCCAAGAATTCAAAAAAGGCTTGTTGCAGAAAATGTTTGTGTAGGTATTATGGGAGAAAACAAAAAACATTTTTTTAATGATCAAAAAGAATTTAACCAAATGCGAAATCTTTACTTAAAAAGAGTTGAAGAAGAAATAAATACATATTTGTCTTTTTTAAACTTTACAGAAGTAAATACAAGAAATGGGGCATTAAAAGAAATTTCTTTGACTATTATTTCTACATTATTAAGAAAATGCTTTGATTTAAAACTAATTTCACAAACAAAAGATCGTAATAAATTTAATTCTGTCATTCATACTGTTCAGGCTTTTCACTTAGAAAATGGAGATGTTTATGTATTGAGTGATAATGACATTAAATATAAGCGTAAACCGACGTTGGTTAATTATAAATTTTTAACTGAACTTAAGGAACAAGTCATAAAATGGAAAACCAGCTCTTAAACATCATACAAACGCAAGGTGTTTTAATAATGACTTTAAAGCACAATGTTGACTATATGGAAGCTTATGTCGATTTTAGACATAAGGAGCTTAAAAATATAAATCATCTTTTGCGATTGTATCATTTAGTACAAAATGATTCAGTATTAATACTTTATAAGCTTATAAAAAATGATGAATCTTATAGCTTAGACAATTTAAAAGCCTTGTTGTTCAGTAATAAACTAATTGATAAAACAGACAATTTTCTAAAGGCAGTAAGTATTTCAAAAAAAATAAAGAAAAAATATGAACAGCTAAATATTAAAGATATTAGAGATACTCATGTAGGGCATTTCGATTATAGAAGGAGTGAGCATTACATAAAAGCAATAGAATTTAAACTCTTGAGCGATTATCTTCAAGATTATTTTTGGAATATTGAAAGTCTATTTGGTGAAGAAAGAACAGATGTAGATAGATTTTCATATAAGTCATTGATACCAATTCTAGATTTAGAGATCAAAAATTATGAAAAGAACAATTAATAAGATTTGTAATACAACAATTAATCCAAGCCTTTAGAAAATTTAAATAGACTTTTGTTATATGTTTAAAATGAGTTGTTTATAACTTAAAAAATTAAAATTTTTACAGATATAAAAATCAAAACTATATTTGCGGCAACAGTACATACCACGCTTACCCATAAGAACAGCGTCCCAGGGTGTGTTTTTTTTTATATCTTAGTTTTGCTAAGGCTATAAATGCAGATCATGTTTAGCAAAAAACCACTTACCATAAGGCCACATGATTTTTTAATTTTAAAAAACCTTTACACAAAAATACTTCATTACATTTTTAAGTACTTTTCATATTTCAGTAAAATAATAAGTGTTTTTCACTTGTTGTAATCATTTTTCAGCTACATTTGAAAATAAATGTTTTTCATTTTTAAGCATGAATACTAAGCAATATTCATTCAGCATACATAATTTTCACGGAAGACAAGCGCCAGAACCTGGTTTGTTAGTGGGTTATGCTGCTATTATAGAAGCGCATCAGCTTCAAGTGCCATTACCTCAAAAACTAGCTTTAATAAGTCAAAAAAATCGCCGTTACAGCACTTCAGGATGGCAAGTTTTAACGCCAAGACACACACCCGAAGATAATTTATACAAACAATTGGTATTTGCTTTAAAGTATGAAGGAATTAATCTTTTAGTGATTAAAGCCCTATTTACGCATATTGATAAAGATCATATTACCAACATGATTACTTCAGAAGCACTGGGTCAGTACAGCAGAAAACTTTGGTTTTTGTATGAATGGTTGTTAAACGAACAGTTAGACATACCAGATTTAAAAACAGGTAATTATGTACCCTTACTAGATCAAAAACTACAATATGCCATAACCGGGACAAATTCAGCGCGGCATAGAATTATTAACAACCTGCCAGGCACAAGAGAATTTTGTCCGTTAATCTATAAAACCGATAAATTAGAAGCTTACATCAACGCTCAATTAGCTAAGCAAAAAAACAAGTATTTAGCCAATTTTCAAACGTCTATTCTGCAACGAGCCTCTTCATTTTTGCTTTTAAAAGATTCTAAAGCATCCTTTAGCATAGAGCAAGAAAATCCTGGAACAAACAGAGCCATGCGCTGGGGAAAAGCCATTGGCCAAGCTGGAAGTAAACCACTAAGCATAGAAGAGTTAGAACGTTTACAGCAAATTATTATAGAAAATGCTCGATTTGTAAAGCTAGGTTTAAGAAAAGAAGGCGGTTTTGTAGGCGAACATGATCGGCTTACGGGTGAACCTATTCCAGCGCATATTTCTGCTAAAGAAGAAGATTTATTATCGCTATTAAATGGCTTAGTAAAGGCCAACCAACGCATGCAAGATGAAGGCTTTGATGCAGTACTTGCGGCAGCCGCCATAGCTTTTGGCATGGTATTTATACATCCATTTCAAGATGGTAATGGTCGTTTACACCGATACATAATTCATCATATCTTAGCCAAAAAAAGATTTACAAAACAAGGCGTTATTTTTCCAATTTCGGCTTCAATTCTAGACCATATCGAAGATTACAGAAAGGTGCTAGAAAGTTATTCGCATCCTTTATTAGATGTTATTGAATGGGAAGCAACTTCAGACCATAATGTGAAGGTGGTCAATGAAACTATTGATTTTTATCGTTATTTTGATGCCACCAAACAAGCCGAATTTTTGTATGATTGTGTTAGCGATACACTCAACCGAATTATTCCAGAAGAAGTGAATTATTTGTTGAAGTATGACGAGTTTAAAGCTTTTATAGATGAAAATTTTGAAATGCCCGATAAACTGCTCGCTACCTTGGTGCGTTTTTTAGAACAAAATGAAGGCATACTTTCAAAACGAGCATTGAATAAGGAATTTTCTGCATTAACTGAAAATGAAGTAAAAGCAATACAAGAACATTATAATAAAATCTTTTTAGACGTATAAATGACACGACAAAGCGAAGCAGCATTAGAAGAACAACTCCTTAAACAATTACAAGGTTTAGGATATCAACGGCTAGTCATTAAAAACGAAGCAGAATTATTAGCTAATCTAAAACAGCAGTTAGAGAAACACAACGGTGTGCAATGGTCATCAACAGAGTTTCAACGGGTACTCAATATTCTCAATAAAGGTTCGGTCTTCGAGCGGTCTAAGCTGATTCGCCAAAAACAACAAATCGAGCTTGATAATGGAGATATACAGTATTTTGACTTTTTAAATACACAAGCTTGGTGTAAAAATCAATTTCAGGTTACCCATCAAATTACCATCAATGGTAAATATGAAAATCGTTATGATGTTACGATACTCATCAACGGCTTACCATTAGTTCAGATTGAGTTAAAACGTCGCGGTTGTGAAATGGCTGAAGCGCACCGCCAAATCTTACGTTATAAAAGCCATTCATTTGGTTCAGGTTCAGGCTTATTTCAATTGGTGCAATTGTTTGTCATTTCTAATGGAGTTAATACCAAGTATTTTGCCAATAATCGATTAAAGGCACTTAATTTCAAGCAAACTTTTTATTGGGCTAAAGAAGATAATTCAAAAATCACCCAACTTTCAAAGTTTGCAGACTGCTTTTTAGAGCCTTGTCAATTGTCAAAATTTATCAGTCAATATATTGTTTTAGCTGAAACCGATCGCATTTTAATGGCATTAAGGCCTTACCAATACTATGCCACAGAAAAATTAATAGATCGGGTTAAAAAGTCAAACAAAAACGGCTACATCTGGCATACTACAGGTTCAGGAAAAACTTTAACGTCTTTTAAAGCTAGTCAAATTATAAAAGATATTCCTGAAGTCACTAAAGTGGTTTTTGTGGTCGATCGTCGAGACCTCGATTATCAAACCACAAAAGAATTTAATAGCTTTTCTGATGGCAGCGTCGATGGGACAGATAATACCAAAGCTCTGGTTAAACAATTTGGGGATGACACTAAATTGATGGTGACCACTATTCAGAAATTGAATAACGCCATTATGAGCAAACGCTACGAAACTGAGATGCAGCCGCTAAAAGATAAGAAGATGGTATTTATTTTTGATGAATGTCATCGCTCGCAATTTGGAGAAACACATAACCGCATTACCAAGTTTTTTAATAAGGTTCAGTTATTTGGCTTTACAGGTACACCGATTTTTGCCGATAATGCCATTAAAAATCAATTAGGTAAGCGCACCACGACAGAATTATTTGGGGATTGTTTGCATAAATACGTGATTACCGATGCCATTAGAGACGAAAACGTTCTTAAATTTTCGGTAGAATATGTAGGCCGCTATAAACAAAAAGCAGAAAGCAGTCTCAATTTTATAGATATTGATGTAGAAGATATCGATACCAAAGAAGTATTAGAATCTGAAGACCGTATTGATAAAATAGCCAATTACATTATTAAATCGCATCCTGTAAAAACACATCATAACGTATTTACGGCAATGCTCTGTGTAAGCAGTATAGATGCCTTAAAGATTTATTATGAAGCCTTTAAGCGTAAAAAGGAAGAAGGCTTACATAACCTAAGTGTTGCTACCATCTTTTCTTATGAAGCTAATCAGGAATTAGATGAAGCCGATGGTGATACCACTTGGCAACAACAAGCTGCAGAACCAAGGCAGACTTACTATTCTAACAACCGCGAAGCTCTTGATGCTTACTTAGAAGATTATAACCATCAATTTAAAACTAAATTTTCTACCAAATCCAGCCAAGACTTTTATAATTATTACAATGATGTCGCGAAACGTGTTAAAGACCGAAAAATAGATTTATTAATCGTTGTCAATATGTTTCTCACTGGATTCGACAGCAAACACCTGAACACCTTATACGTTGATAAAAATTTGAAATACCACGGATTAATTCAGGCATATTCGCGAACCAATCGCATTATAAATAAGCAAAAATCACATGGTAATATAGTGGTATTTAGAAATCTAAAAGAAGCCACCGACGAAGCCATTGCTTTATTTTCTAATAAAGAAGCCAAAGACACCATTTTAATGGAGCCTTATGAAGATTATATTTCAGCTTTTGAAGAAGCTTTTGCAGAGTTAAAAGCCGTTGCTCCAACCGTTGATAGCGTTAATGAATTAGCTTCAGAAATCGAAGAAGAGCAGTTTGTTAAACGCTTTAGAGCATTGATGCGTGTGGTGAACGCACTAAGTACTTTTTCAGATTTTAACTTTGCTGACTTAGAAATGGATGAGCAGACTTTTGAAGATTACAAAAGTAAATATTTAGACATTTATCAAAAAACCAAAGAACATACTGAACCTGAAAAAGCTTCGATACTTAACGACGTCGATTTTGAAATTGAGCTCATGCATAAGGATGAAATCAATGTTGCCTATATTTTAAATTTGCTAGCTCAAATTAATGATAGTAGTGATAGTTTAGACCAGAAGAAAAAGCGCCAACAGATATCAGATATTCTTTCGGGAGATTTAGATTTACGAAGTAAAAAAGAATTGATAGAGAAGTTTATCGATGAGCAACTCATAGGGCAAAAAGTACATAATGTTCAGGAAGCCTTTGATGCTTATTGGAGTAAAGAACAGCGTAAAGCCTTTAAGCAAATCTGTGAAGATGAACAATTAAAAGAAGCTCAGGTTGAAAAAATAATTGAAGAAAAACTCTTTGCTGAAGAAGTTCCAGCTCTACGTGAAAAAGTCCGTAAAGCTATGAAAGAGAAGCAATCTATTTTAGTTCGCAAGAAAAGCATCCCAAGAATTATCGATAAAATTAACGAATTCATCACTACTTTTATAGAAGGTATGGCAGCCTAGAAAACAAGTTTATGAAAACAGTTTTACTGATCAATAAACATGTAGAAAATGTTCTCGAAGACCAACCAAGTCGAGAAGAAGTATTTTTAATGATGATTACGATATTGCAGATTACTATATCAACATAGTAAAAGAAGAACTTGATTTTATTTAATATGATTAAATAGGATTATTAACTAAAAAATAAAGGCGACACATTTGGCGACACATATTAAAGTATTAAAACACAAAACCCATTGATTATCAATGGGTTTTAAATTATACAAGTGACCGCGGCAGGATTCAAACCTGCAACCCTCAGAGCCGAAATCTGATATTCTATTCAGTTGAACTACGCGGCCAATATTGTGGTGACAAATATAATGAGTTATTCTGTTTTACAAGCTAGTTTGCAATCTATTATTATTTTAAACTTCTAGAGATGTTCCAGAATTCTGCCAATTTTCGACATCATTTAAATAAAAATCGATACGACCCATATTTATTCCTGCCCAACCGACTTGATTTACAATTACGTTTTTTCCTTTGGCATTTTTAATTTGTGTAGGTTGGTCTAAAAAGGTGTGTGTATGTCCACCAATAATTAAATCAATATCCTGCGTTTGTTTGGCTAGTTTTAAATCATCAATTTTTTTACTCTTATAGCTATATCCTAGGTGAGATAAACAAATAATGAGGTCACAATGTTCATTTCGTTTTAAAATTTTAACTTGATCTTTGGCAACTTCAACTGGATCTAAATATTTAGTCTCCTTATATAAATCTTTTGATACCAGTCCTTTGAGTTCTATACCCAATCCAAATACACCGATGTTGATACCATCAATTTCGTAAACTTGATAGGGTTTTGTTAGTCCATTTAAACTGGTGTTACTTAAGTCGTAGTTAGCATTAAGTAAGTCAAATTGTGCATACTCTAGTTGAGCAGCAATGTTATCTATACCGTTGTCAAATTCATGATTTCCAATAGTAGAGGCATGATAACCTAGCTTAGACATGATTTTATACTCTAATTCACCTCCATAAAAGTTAAAATAAGGTGTGCCTTGAAATGCATCACCAGCATCAAGTATTAAAGTGTTTGGATTTTCTTTTTTAACATGATTAATATAATTAAACCGCCGTTTTGCACCACCTAAATTTGGATATTTAGAATGGTTTTTAGGAAACGGGTCTATATGGCTGTGAACATCATTGGTGTGTAATATAGTGATATGTTTTTGGTGCTGAGGTTTTGTAAAACTACTTAAACCTATACCAGAAACGCCAATGGCAGCTGCTGTTGTGGTTGTTTTTATAAAGTGTCTTCGTTTCATGGTTTTGGATAGAGTTGCGTAAAACGTGAATCTACTTTTGAGCTTAAAGTGTCTTGTTGCTCAAAATAATCAATCAATAAACTTCTTAATTTGTAGTTTAAATTATAGGTAGTGTCTGCTTTGGTGAAAAACGACATATGATCGCCACCTTTTACCAAATAGTCTGAAGTAGCAACATAATAAAATGCTTGATCAAGTGGTTTACCATTAACTTCAACTGATTGTATTTGCCCATTAGCTTTTAAATTAAGTTTCAGTCCAGCAATCGGGTGAGCTCGTTTAGCTTCAACTAAGTAATTGATAAGTTGCTTAAAACGGACTGAATCTAATTTTGCCACAACAATTTCATTTTCAAATGGCATAATATTATAAGCCGTTCTTGTGGTGACTTCTCCTTTATTAATGCCACCTCTAATTCCACCGTAATTGAGTAAAACAGCATCTATTTTTAGATTTTCACGCTGATTAAAAATTGGTTTAGCTAATTCAAGCACTGCATCAGCCATTAAATTTCCGATGCTTGTGTTTAAATTTGCTTCACTTTTAAACATCGCTTTTGGCGAGTAAGCGAGGACTTTGTTCATTTCGTTATTGATCTTTTCACGGTAAGGTTTTACAAACTCCTCGATTTCATTAGGCTTATCGAAAGTTGAATCAATTTCTACTTGCTTGGTGTCAATTTTACCGACATTGTAGGTCTTTGTTTGACAAGAAAGTAGAATACAGCACAAGGCTAATAAATAAATTCTCATTTAATTTTATTTTGATTTTACAATTATAACTATTTTTACAACAGATTTAATCTTTTAAATAAATGTTTATGTGGTCAAAACGGAATTTCTTCTTATTAAGTTTAGTGTGTATTTTAGGATTTTCATCTTGTAGTACAAAAGTAGAATTTCCTGTGTCTGAGGTAGTACCTTCGGCTGAAGCTACTGCAAAAATTTCTAAAGATGATAATGATAATTTTCTAGTTGAGGTTGATATAAACAATTTAACAAAGCCAGAACGTTTAAGCCCTAAACGAAAATTTTATGTGTTATGGGCCGAAACTGCTCAAGGAAGTGTAAACTTAGGTCAAATAAAAGTAAAGGAATCTACATTTAGTTCGAGTTTATATGCAGAAATTAAGGCTTCTTTAGCACTCAAACCTACGCGTTTAGTAATTTCAGCTGAAGACCAGCTAAACCGAAATTCACCTAGTACGTTTACAATTCTAGAGACTAATATTAGGTATTAAGTTAAGACTGATTTAATATATCTGTAATAATTGGTTTTAAGCCGCTGAAGAAAAATTCAACAGCAATGACCATCACAATTAACCCCATTAGTCTCATTAACACGTTATTTCCAGTTTCACCTAATGCTTTTATAATTCGTGAGGAACTAAATAAAATTAAGTAGGTGAGTGCAACTACCAATATAATACTTAAAATGAGCACTAATTTAAATTCAATTGTTTTAGCATCTTCCATTAAAACAATGGAATTGGTAATTGCACCTGGACCGCAGATCATTGGAATAGCTAGCGGTGTAATTGAAATATCATTTACATAGGTGTTGATCTTACTACTATTAACTTTTACAGTACTTAGCCGAGCTTGAAGCATATCCATTCCCATTAAAAAGAAAATAACGCCACCAACAATTCTAAAACTATTAACCGAAATTCCAAAAAAATTAAATAATAATTGGCCTGAAAATGCAAATGCAATAATGGTAAATAATGACACTAATGAGGCCTTTTGAGCAGTTTTAGTTCTATGATAACGATCTAAATCTTTTGTCATCGTCATAAAGATAGGCATAGTCCCTAGTGGATTAATTAAAGTAAAAATGAAGTAAAACTTAAAATACCAAACGTAAGATACTCTGTCATAACTATGTGAATTTTTAATCACTTAAATGTCTATTTATTTTTGTAAATGTAATAATTTAAAACACTTCACAATAGCTTTGTATGTCCGTTCTATATCAAAATCTAAACCAATAGAAAACCGAACTAGACCTTCACTTAATCCCATTTTAAGCTGTTCTTCTGCACTAATTTCTGAAGATGTTGAACTGCCTGAGGCGGTAAATAATGTTTTGTAAAAACCAAGGCTTACAGCGAGATAGCCTACATTTTCGGCTTGTAAAGCTTCCATAAACGCATTTGCCTGCTTTAACGTCCCTAAATCGAGTGTTAGTAAGCCGCTGTACCCGAATTCAGGATGTATCTGTTGCTGCATTTTTAGATGACTTTTGTGCGACTTTAATCCTGGATAAACGACTTTAAAGCCATCTTCTTCTAAGCGTTGGGCCAAGTACATAGCATTTTTACTGTGCTGTTGCATACGTATTGGTAAGGTCCTAAGGTTTTTAAGAATGGAGGCTGCTCTTAAACTATCAAGCGTTTGCCCTAAAAGCATTGCAGCTCCATGATTCACATCTTTCAATGCATTAATAAATTCAGTTGAACCACAAACAACACCGCCAACCGTATCTGAAGAACCATTAATAAATTTGGTTAGGCTGTGAATAACCACGTCTGCTCCAAATTCTGAAGGTGTAATTACTAAAGGTGTAAATGTATTATCTACAATAAATGTAAGCTTATATTTAACTGCTATTTTTTTTAAGCTGGTTAAGTCAGCCACTTCAAGTAAAGGATTACTTAAAGCTTCACAGTATAAAATTTTAGTGTTAGAGTTAATAGCAGCTTCAACTTGATTGAGGTTTGTAATATCTACAAAATGAGTTTTAATTTTGAAATCAGGCAGAAAATTTTTCATAAAAGCATAAGAACCACCATAAATAGTTCGGCTTGATACGATTTCGTCTCCAGATTTACATAGTTGTAAGATAACCGATGTAATCGCGCCCATACCAGATGCGAAAACTTGTGCATCTTCAGTCGCTTCCATTTTTGCTAAGGCATCACATAAATACTGATTGCCTGGTGATGAATGTCTGGAGTAAAGGTAACATCCTTCTTGAGTGCCTTCAAAAGTATCACTCATGGCTTTAGCTGTTAAAAATGTGTAGGTAGAGCTATCTGAAATAGAAGGATTTACACCGCCTTGTTCACCGAAGTATTGAAGATCTTGAATAGCATTTGCTGGTTGATGTTTCATAATGTCATATTTTTCAGCAAAATTTATAAATCGATGAATAAAAATCAAATATTAATTGTTTATTTAGTAATTTTAATTAATAAACTAAATTATAGTAAAAAAATATTCTATATTTACTTCATTAGGTGAGTTCAATTAGATAAATTTACAAAGGAATGGCAGTTTTAGATCAAACAGATAAACATTTACTTAACTTATTACAAGAAAATGCGCGCTTTACAACTAAGCAATTGGCCTTAAAACTAAACTTATCTCCAACTGCAATTTATGAACGGTTAAAAAAATTAGAAAGACAGAATTATATAGATCGTTACGTAGCTTTAGTTAATCCCAAAAAAATACAGAAAGATTTTGTGACATTTGTGATGATTCAATTAAAAGAACACACCCAGGCATCAATAGCTGCTTTTGAACGTGAAATAGCTTTAATTCCTGAAATTGTAGCTTGTTTTCATGTGAGTGGAACTTACGACTATTTGATTAAAGTTAATTTAGACGAAATGTCAAGTTTTAGGATTTTTATGGTCGAAAAACTAACTAAAATTCCTCATATTAGTAACACTCAGTCAGCTTTTAGCATCAAAGAAGTGTTTAATCACACCGCTCTAAAGTTATAAAGCTGTTATTTACTTCAGTAAGCTTTTATTGCGCATCAAAATATGCATAATAAAACTTTGCAATTTATAAACTGATATAATACCATACAACTACAACAAATAAACATTACCTTTGCCGGCTTAAATTAAGTTTATATTTATGGATATTAGAAATATCGCCATTATTGCACACGTTGACCACGGTAAAACCACTTTGGTCGACAAAATTATGCATCACTGTAAATTGTTTCGTGATAACGAAACCACAGGTGATTTAATATTAGATAATAACGATTTAGAACGAGAACGTGGTATTACCATTGTTTCTAAAAACGTTTCAGTAAGATATAAAGATACTAAGATTAATATTATTGATACACCAGGTCACGCCGATTTTGGAGGAGAAGTAGAGCGTGTTTTAAATATGGCTGACGGTGTACTTTTATTAGTTGATGCCTTTGAAGGACCAATGCCGCAAACGCGTTTTGTACTTCAAAAAGCAATTGACTTAGGCTTAAAACCTTGTGTGGTTATTAATAAAGTTGATAAACCCAACTGTACACCTGAAGAAGTACACGAGAAAGTTTTTGATTTAATGTTTGAATTGGGTGCAGAAGAATGGCAACTCGATTTCCCTTCAGTTTACGGCTCAGCCTTAAATAACTGGATGAGTACAGATCCAAATAACCAGACCGATAATGTTGAGCCATTACTTGATATGGTTGTAGAACATATTCCTGCGCCAAAAGTAGAAGAAGGAACACCACAACTTTTAATCACTTCATTAGATTTCTCTTCTTATACAGGCCGAATTGCAATCGGACGATTACAACGCGGAACTTTAAAAGAAAATATGCCTGTGGCTTTAGTTAAGCGTAATGGTGACGTAACCAAAACACCTATTAAAGAATTATACACTTTTGAAGGTGTTGGTAGGTTAAAGGTCAAGGAAGTTAAGGCAGGTGATATTTGTGCTATTATTGGTTTAGAAGGCTTTGAAATTGGCGATACTGTTGCAGACGTAGAACATCCTGAAGCTTTAAAAAGCATAACTATCGATGAGCCAACGATGAGTATGCTCTTTACAATTAATGATTCGCCTTTCTTTGGTAAGGATGGAAAATTTGTAACTTCTAGACACATCAAAGAACGGTTGATTAAAGAGTTGGAGAAAAATTTAGCACTTAGAGTTGAAGAAACCGATTCTGCAGATAAATTTATAGTTTACGGTCGTGGTGTAATGCACTTGTCAGTTTTAATTGAGACCATGCGTCGCGAAGGTTACGAACTTCAAATTGGTCAGCCACAAGTTATTGTTAAAGAGATTGACGGTGTAAAATGCGAACCAATTGAAGAATTAACCATCGATTTACCAGAAAACGTCTCTGGTAAGGCGGTAGAAATGGTTACCCAGCGTAAAGGTGAAATGTTAAGCATGGAAGGTAGAGGCGAAAGAATGACTATTCAGTTTTTAATACCATCTCGTGGAATTATAGGTCTTAGAAATCAATTAATGACCGCAACAGCTGGTGAAGCTATCATGGCTCACCGATTTAAAGAATACCAACCGCTTAAAGGAGATATACCTCAACGCCTTAATGGTTCTTTAGTCTCTATGGAAAATGGTAAAGCCATTCCTTACTCAATAGATAAACTTCAAGATCGAGGTAAGTTTTTTGTAGATCCAGGTGAAGATATTTATGAAGGCCAAGTCATAGGTGAAAATTCTCGTCAAGACGATATGACTGTTAATATTACAAAAACAAAAAAACTATCCAACGTACGTTCTTCTGGAGCTGATGATAAGGCTAAGATTGTTCCTGCAAAAAAGTTTTCATTAGAAGAGGCTTTAGAATATATTCAAAAAGATGAATATGTTGAAGTAACACCAAACTTTTTAAGAATTAGAAAAATCTATCTAAAAGAAGTTGACCGTAAGCGTTTTAAAATAATATAAAGATATTTTAAACATTTTAAAAAAAGCTTTCCACAATTCAAATTAATTGAATGATTGGAAAGCTTTTTACATTAATTAAATTTGATTACTTTTTCAAGACCTTTACAGACCAACTAGCGCCACTTATATCAGTAATTTCAAGTTGATATTGTCCTGTCGCTAATTGAGCAATATTTTCGTTTACCAAGCTTAAATTAGCCTTTGCACCTAAAGGAACAATTAAACTGTGTTGACCTGGTTTTATCTTGGCGATGTAAAAGTTTTCTATTCTTGACTTGTCTAGTGATGCTAAGTCTTCAGCCGTTAGTTTAAATCTTGTTTTATTGCTTGTATCTTTTAATTTCAAATTAATTATCCAAGCGCCATAAACATCTACACCTTCAGTTCTGTAGAGTTCAAAATTGAGTGTGTTTCCTTTAATATGGGCATTATTTATTTCAATTTTGGGCTTAACAGACTTATTATGTAATGTTCCCCAAAGTCCACCATGAAAAACTTGATTAGTATATAAGGTTAATCCAAAAATAAGTATTGAGCCATAAAGTACGATTTTAGAGAGCATACTTTTAGAAATTTGTAAATGGCCTGACCCTAAAATATTAAACCATTTTTTACGGCTCAATTTAGGAAAGCGCTTAATTAAAAGATGATCAATAGAATATTGGCTACTACCTGTCATAAACAATACAAATCCTGTCGATATTCCTAAGACGCCGATTTGCCATTCATCTAAGCATGTGGTGCCTATCCAGCCTGAACCAAGTAATATGCCCATGGCTAACATAAAAACTCCAATGCTCATAAGTCTTGTAAATAGGCCAAACATGATAAATAAACCTACAATACCTTCAATTATGGTAAAGCCTATCATAGCCACCCATAAACTATCAGGATTTTCTACAAGATGTTGAATAATTGGCTTTATGCCAATGGCGTTTGGCAAAAAATGATTGAATTTTTCACCTATATATCCAGGTAATTCTGGATTTAGTTTGTCAGTTAAGATTGTTCTTCTCCAAAAGGCTGAAAAGTAAGTCCAACCTACAACTAAACGAAGGCTAAGGCTGAAAAGCCCAGCATAATAATTTTGATTTTCTTGTGTCATTTTAAATTCTTTTTATTAAATAATAAGTTTTGCCATCACAAAGTGTAACAGCTTTAAAGGTTATTTGTAAAACTTATGATTTAAAGATCTATACGTAAACGACTTAAAATGATATAGATAGGGACTTGAAGCGAACAGCGATTTAGAAAATAACTTATTTGAGGAATCTGAGTTGATCTCTCAAAATAAATTTTTAAACAATAGTTTGGCGTTATGCCAGGTGTTAAGTTTTCTTTTTGATGAGATTCGCTTTCTCGTTTTAACTGATAATAGTCTTGTTCAAAATCGATTTTGCAAGACGAGGCAAGCGTTGTTTTACTCTTGTTGGTAACTTCTGTTTTTTTAACTTGTAAAGCCTCTTGAAAAATATGCCGCGCAGAACAATTCGAGCTTAGTAAAATAAAACTAAGAGAAAGCCACATCAAATGTTTAAAAGTTGATACAGATTTCATCTTGAGATTTATTTTATTCATATTAGTGTTATTAATACTTCAGAAACCATTTGCTACATTGCACCAAAAATCATTACGCCATAAATAGCAAATCTGAGTAAGCGTAATAGACCAAATAGAAGATAGCTTCCGAATGGAAATTTAATGATTCCAGCTGCAATACTTGATATGGCAAAAGGTAGAGGTAATAGTGCACCCACAATTATAAGTAAGCCGCCCCATTTTCGCATATTCTTAATATGTTTAGCCATTTTAACTTCAAGATAAACAAATACAGAAGGAATGCTAGCAACACCACGACCAAAAAAGTAAGACAAAATACCTCCAGTATAAGATAAAACAGCCAAAATTGAAAGATATATCCAAGGCATGCTTGATTTACCTGACCATGCGATGAAGATTTCTGGAGGAATTAAACCTAAAATAGATTCTGAAGCAAAGAAAACGATGAAAACCCCATAATCTGGAAAATTATTTGTGACATAATCTAACATCGAGTTGACATCCATCACAAAAAAATGAATACCTAATAAAACTGCTATAAATATAATAATTGGTGGAGTAGCTTTTAATAAGCTACGACCTAGGAAACTATAAAAACCAGTATAAGTGTAATACTGATGAAGTAATTTCCAGCGTGGTTTTTTGGTTGAATTTGATTTTGCCATAGGGCGACAAAAATAATAATAAAAGCTGTAGCTAAATGTTATCTAACTTACAGACTTCGTTAATTTTTATTTAATTTAAATTTTTTGATTGAAGCAATTTAATGTCTGAAACACTTGGTTTTTCGTAAATTTCTAAATCAAAATAAAGAGTTGAAGCTAATAAATGGTCAAAAATATCGGCTATGATTCGCTCGTAGTTTTTCCAAACTTTATCTTTACTAAAGGCATAAATTTCAAGTGGTATACCTTCAGCAGTTTGTGGAAGTTGACGGCTCATAATCATCATTTCATGATTAATGTTTTTGTTTTGCTCTAAATAGTGGTCTACATAAGCTCTAAATGCGCCAAAATTGGTCATGTTCCTTCCATTAATTAAGAGACTTTTATCAATGTTATTATTAGTGTTATGATTTTTTATTTCTTGATGACGTGAGTTGACATAATCTGAAATCAGCTGAATTTTCTCTAAATGATTAATTTCTTTTTCAGTTAAAAATTTTATACTACTTGCTTTAATTAAAATTGCACGCTTTATACGTCTTCCTCCTGAAACACTCATACCACGCCAATTTTTGAATGAGTCAGATATTAAGTAGTAAGTAGGAATTGTTGTAATGGTATTATCAAAATTACGTACTTTAACAGAGGCTAGATTAATTTCAAAAACATCGCCATCAGCGCCATACTTTTCCATCGTGATCCAATCTCCAATTCTAACTGTATCATTAACTGTAACTTGTATACTTGCAACAAAACCTAAAATAGTGTCTTTAAAAACTAAAAGTAGCACTGCAGAAAATGCACCTAAAGCTGTTAAAAATTTTAAAAGCGGTTTTCCCGTGATTGTAGAAAAAATAATTATAATACTAATGAGCCAAACTATAATCATAAACACCTGAATATAGCTTTCAATAGGCTTGTCTTTAAAAGCACTAATAGTTCTTAAAAAGTCTTTAACGGTTAATAATATACTACGTATAACCAAGACCACTAATATGGTAATGATAACCGAAAAACCTTTGTTGGCTTCATCTAAAACATGTTCAAAATCTTTGAGAATAACAGGTAAAAGGCTTGAAACAACATTAACTGTAATCAAGTTAGATATGTGTAAAAATGTATTATTTTTCACTAAATAGTCATCAAACTCAGTTTTGGTTTTTGATGCTAAGCGATCCATGAATTTTCTAGCAAAATATCTTAACGTCTTGAAAAGTAGATATCCAAAAATCAAGACTAAAATTATATTAATACCTAAATTGATATAAATTGCTTTGCTTGTCGATAAATTAAATTGCTCTACTAAAAAATTATAAATTAACCGGTCTGATGTTTGATTCATTGTTGAATTTTGTACAAATTTACAAAATACCCTTTTTAAAAATCTATGAGATCTAAATATTTGTTGAGTATTACATTGTTGCTAGTTACTGCCTTTATTTTAGGCGTAATTTTTTTGCTGAAAGATAAGTATATATTTGAGTATAAACCTACAGCAAAAGTTGAAGTTTTAAAGCAATGGACTTTACCTGAAGTTCTTAAAGAGGTGTCTGGGATATACTATTTAGGTGATGATAAAATGGCATGTATTCAGGATGAAAAAGGTATTATTTATATATATAACCTTAAAAACTCTCAAATTATTAACCAATTTAATTTTGAACCTGAAGGTGATTTTGAAGGCATAACAATTATTGACTCAACAGCTTACGTTTTAAGAAGTGATGGTACTATTTTTCAAATTAAAAACTATGATAATTCATTATCTGAAGTTAAAACTTTAAAACTTTTTAATGAAAAAGGGATTGATGTTGAAGGTTTATTTGCTTTATCAAAAGATGAATTACTTCTTGGTGTAAAATTTAGTAATCAGATCAAAGCATCATCGCAATTAGTGGTATATAAATATCAAATTTCAACCCAAAAATTGACCGAATTTATTGATATTTCTGATAATCATGAAATTTTTAATTCAATCCCGCAATCACATCCTTCTCGTGATTTTTGGCTTTCTGAAATAGCTTACGCTGATTCAAAATATTATATCACCGAAGGTAAAACACCAAAATTAATGATACTGAATCAACATCAAGTACCGCAACATTTAATTTATCTTGATGAAGATGTTTTTCCGCAACCTGAAGGAATTGCAATTGCCGATGATGGTAAAATATTTATCGCTAGTGAAGAAAACAACAATCAATTGCAAAGTATTAGCTTAATTAAAATAAGCCCTTTAAAAACTAATCTTTAGACTTTTTTGATTTAAAGATATTCCAAAAACTCTTTTTTTCATTCTCTTCTTCTTTCGATTTTTCATCAAAATCTTTTTGTTCGGTTTTCTTTTTAAATATTCGTTTTAAAAATCCGTCACGTTTTTTAGGGTCACAATTTAATTGATTTTTAATATTCTGATTAACCTCTGGGAATTGATAAGCTGAGTAACTATTTGTTTTTAATTTCAAAGCCTTATAGGCATTTGCAAAAATTGGCAAAGCGCTAACTGCACCTTGTCCCAAACCTGTAGATTTAAAGCCAATTCTTTGTTGATTGTGCCCAACCCAATTTATACTAACTAAGTGAGGTGTTAAGCCAATAAACCAACCATCTTTGTTGTCTTGTGTTGTTCCTGTTTTTCCTGCAATAGCATCTTTTATGCCATAAGTTGTCCGTATTGATTTAGCAGTTCCTGAATTTACCACTTCACCTAGCATTGCTAATAATTTATGTCGATTTTGTTGTGCTAAAGGACTTGTCTTAAATTCAGTAGATTTCGCTTCATAAATAAGCTTTCCATCCTTAAGAATACGTTTAATCAACTGAAGTTGCATCGGAATTTTAGAACTCACAATCCCAGAGTAAGCTCTTGCAAGCTCTTCAAAACTTAAATTAACGGCACCTAATGCAATTGAAGGTTTTTCGGGAATACTACTTGTTATTCCAAATTCATGAGCTAAATTAATTGTTTGTTTTAATCCAGATTGTTCTAATACCTTGACTGAAATCGTATTCATCGAATTGCTTAAGGCATAATTTAAGCTATAATTCATGTGCTTGTCATCATCAGTTTTAGAGGCGTTTTGAGGTTGCCAATTATCATAATCTGTATAAGTAACCGTATTTCCTGATAAATAGGAGCAAGGCTCTAACCCAGATTGTAATCCTGTTGCATAAATAAAAGGTTTAAAAGTAGAGCCAACTTGACGTTTAGCATAATGAACAACATCAAATTGAGATATGCGATAATCAGCACCACCAACGTAACTTAAAATGTCACCACTTTTAGGATCTACAGTTAAACTAGCAGCATTCAAAAACTTCAATTGTTCTTGTAAACTATCTACAACTGAAGCTGTTTTTAATTGATATTCTTTACCATTATAAATTTCAATAGACTTGTTTTTACTTAGCTCTTTTATAATTTCAGTTTCTGAAAACCCCTTTTTTATAAGGTTTTTATAGACTTTAGTTGATTTTAAAACAGGTAGCCAAACCGATTTTTGCTGCCATGGTTTTTGGTTTTGATATTCAGCTTCAAATAACTGCTGAATTTTTTTGAGGTGTTTTACCAACTCTGTTTCAAATGCCTTTTGAACATTTGCATCAATAGTTGTTTCGATTGTCAGTCCACTTGTTTTTAAGTCGAGTTCCGTTTTATTTTCTGCATTAAGACGTGTAATGATTTTATCTGCCTCAGAAAATAAGCGTTCGTTGAGAAACGCCGAACCAGTTGAAGTTTCTCTATTATAATCTATACTTAAATTCTGTTGAAGCACCTTGTTGGCTTCATCTTGACTTAAATAGTTATAGCTAAGCATCTGTTTAATTACAACATCGCGTCTTAATTGACTTCGTTTAGGGTATAAACGTGGGTTATAACTGTGATTGGCCTTTAAAGTTCCGATGAGAGTAGCAGCTTCAGCTAAACTTAATGCTGATGCGGGTTTACTAAAAAATCGTTTAGAGGCACTTTCAATACCATAGGTGTTACCGCTAAATGGTACAGTATTTAAGTATAGCTCTAAAATTTCTTCTTTACTATAGATGTCTTCTAATTTAAAAGCGGTAAAGGCTTCTTTTATTTTATTAACAGGTAAACTAAACCAGCCAAAATTTTCTCTACCGTAAATATTTTTCGCTAACTGTAAAGTAATCGTACTTCCACCTCCAGAAGAATCGTCACCTGCTAAAATGGTTTTAAACAAAACTCTTAAAACACTTCTTGAATCTACGCCCGAATGTTCAAAAAAACGCACATCTTCAGTTGCTATTAGAGCATCAATTACATATTGGGGCAATTGTTCTAGATCTATCGATTCCCGGTTAAATTGATAGATTTTAGTTAGGGTTACTTTATTACGATCTAAAAATACCGAAGCTTCTGCATTAGTTAAATTTTTAAGGTCTTGTTTTGTAGGTAATTTACCCCAAAGGCCAAGATAAATACTCCCAATAAAGCTAGCTATAATTAGTCCTATAAATAGACTAGATTTCAGGATTAATCTAAATAAAACGGTTTTTAGTGGTCGTTTTTGGCGAGATTTTTTCTTTTTCATAGAATTGCAAAATTAGAATATAATTCAATTTCAGACGTTAATTCTTTTAAAAAAAGAAACGAGAACCACACATAGACTTTTATTTTTGTAAAAAATAATACAAATGAATACAAAAGTTGCATTTATAACTGGCGGAACTAAAGGAATAGGCTTAGGTATAGCTGAAGCATTAATTGCTGAAGGCACCAAAGTTATTTTAACCAGCCGTTCTAAAGCGGATGCTCAAAAAATTGCAGAAAAGCTTAACGCTGATAAATCTGAACAAGTTGCCGTAGGTTTAGAAGCCGATGTAAGACATTTTGATGCCGTCGAAAATGCTGTAAGAAAAGGCTTAGAAGAGTTTGGACAAATAGATTATGTGATTGCTAATGCAGGTTTGGGTCATTTTGGTAGTATTGAAGAAATTACACATGAACAATGGCATCAGGTTATCGATACAAATTTGACGGGTGTTTTTAACACTATAAAATCAACCATTGAAGCCTTGACAGAATCTAAAGGTTACTTTATAAGTATTTCAAGTTTAGCAGGAACAAATTTCTTTGCAAAAGGAACAGCTTATAACGCTAGTAAATTTGGTGTAACTGGTTTTACACAAGCTTTAATGCTAGATTTGCGAGATAAAGGTATTAAAGTTTCAACAATTATGCCTGGTTCAGTTTCCACCTATTTTAATGGCAATGAGCCTGATGCAAATGATGCCTGGAAAATTCAGCCTGAAGATCTGGGAGAATTAGTGGTTGATATGTTTAAGCTTAACCCACGAACCTTACCTAGTAAGATAGAAGTGAGACCATCACAGCCACCAAAAAAATAAATTTTGTTGATTGATTATTGATAAAAAAGCGACTTTGTTTAGAATAAAGTCGCTTTTTTATTTAATGTGGTTTGACTTGATTTTAATCTATTAATCCAGCACGTTTTAATAATGCATCAGGATTAGGTTCTTCCCCTCTAAATTCTTTGTACAATTGCATGGGTTCAACAGTTCCACCTTTTGAAAGAATTGTTGATTTAAATTTATCAGAGATAGTTTGGTTAAATATGCCGTGCTGTTTAAACGCTTCAAAAGCATCAGCATCTAAGACTTCAGCCCATTTATATGAATAGTAACCTGAGCTATATCCGCCTTGAAAAATATGACCAAACGCCGTGCTCATACAATTAGTAGAAATATCAGGTAATAACGCAGTTGGTTTAAAAGCATTTAATTCATGTGCTTTAACATCACTTACATCAGTAGGATCGATTCCATGCCACGCTAAATCTAATTGACCAAAACTTAATTGACGCAAACTCTGCAAGCCTTCCATAAAGTTAGCAGAAGCTTTAATTTTAGCAATTAATTCTTCTGGAATTACTTGACCAGTTTCGTGATGTTTGGCAAATAGTTGTAAGGCTTCTGGTTCGTAGCACCAATTTTCAAGCAATTGACTTGGTAATTCAACAAAATCCCAGTAAACATTAGCGCCTGATAATGATGGGTAAGTTGTATTGGCTAACATGGCATGTAAAGCGTGGCCGAACTCATGAAATAAGGTCGTCACTTCATTAAACGTTAGTAATGAAGGTTGCGATTGCGTGGGTTTAGTGAAATTACAAACAATAGAAACTAAAGGCCTTTCATTTTGACCGTCTTTTATGTATTGAGATTTATAAGTTGTCATCCAAGCGCCATCACGTTTACCAGCTCGTGGATGAAAATCGGCATACAGTGTAGCTTTTGGATTGCCATTTTCTAAAACATCAAAGGCTTTAACATCTGGATGGTAAAGTTCATAAGATTGATTTTCATTGAATTCTAAACCATATAACTTGGTTGTGATTTTAAATAAACCATCTATAACTTTATTTAATTCGAAATAAGGTTTTAAATCTTCTTCTTTTAAACTGAAGGTTTTAGATTTTAAAAGTTCGGTGTAATAAGTTTGATCCCATTTTTGAAAATCTGTAATCCCATCAGTTTCATGTGCAAACTCTTTTAAATCTTTTAGTTCTTTCTCAGCGGCAGGTTTTGCTTTTTCAAGTAATCCGTGTATAAAATCGTTAACTGTTTCAGGCGATTTGGCCATGCGTTCTTCTAAAATAAAATCGGCATGTGTGTTATAACCTAAAAGTTGAGCGCGTTCAAAACGTAATTTTGAAATTTGAAGTACTTGGGACTCATTATTATAGTCGTTATCCTTAAAAGCTTTAGAGCCAAAACCTTTTAAAAGCTGCTCTCTAAGTTCACGATGTTTAGCATACTTCATTACAGGAATAAAGCTTGGGTAATCTAAAGTAAATAGATAACCTTTTTTATCTTCTTTTTGAGCAAGTTCTGCTGCACTTTCGAGCACAGTTTCAGGTATGCCTTCAACTTTTGACTCATCAGTGATATGAAGTTTAAAATTATTTGTTTCTGCAAGAACATTTTCACCAAATTTTAGTGAAAGTCGTGCTAATTTAGCATCGATTTCTCTTAAACGTTGCTGCTGTTTTTCATTCAAATTAGCACCATTCCTTGTAAAGTTCTTGTAAACTTTCTCTAATAAGCGTTTTTGCTCGGGATTTAGATTTTCTTGGTTTTGCTGTTCATAAACCGTTTTAATTCTACTGAATATAGCTTTATTAAGTAAAATATCGTTGTTAAACTCACTTAGCCAAGGTGAAATTTCCTGTGCAATTTGTTGAAGTTCAGGATTGGTTTCAGCTGAATTTAAATTGAAAAAAACACTTACAATTCTATCAAGTTGTAAACCTGAAAATTCTAAGGCTTCAATCGTGTTTTTAAAATTGGCAGCTTGGGTTGATGCACTTATGTTTTCAACTTCTTCACGTGCATCTTTTAAAGCTTTTTCTATGGCTGGCTTATAATGGTTAGTCTCTATTTGTTCGAATGGTGGATGGTTAAAGCTTTGCAATAACGGGTTACTCATACTTAATAGGTTTTAATTTCTTTTGTTGCCTCTAAAACGTTTTGGTTTTTCCAAATTTCAGGCGAGTAGTTTTTAAATTGCTCGATAATCATCGGTTTAGCTTCTTTCAATAAGCTGTAATCTTCAACTGAAAGTTGTCGCTGATTAACAACAAAAAGTTCAGATTCATTGGTGTTATCGGCTTCAGCTAAGATTTCAAGTTTAAATTTAAGGCGTTCACTTCTGTCATCATTATTTTCTTTAAACACAAATTTTCGATCTAAATAAAAATATTGTTTGTTAATAGACTTGATGTATTTTGGGTAATAAGTACCATTTTCGGTTTTAAAATACGTTACCTCTTTTGTATTTAAATAGGCATCAAACTTTATACCGAATAAAAATTTCAAATTTAATTTAGATTCACTTTTGCCTTCAGCAAGTTGTTGTGTTAGTTTAACAATAGCAAAATCTTTTGCAGTAATGTAAAACTTTCCTTTGTATTTAGCGCGATTACGATCTGGCGCATAATTAACAACGTAAACCATTTGGTTTTTAAAGCTGGTAACTTCATCTATTTCAAACACGTAATCGTCTGGTTCGGCTAAGGGTTCGAATAAGGTGTTGCTAAAAGTATATCTGTTTAAGGTGTTTTTAATGCTTCTTGAAACCGATTTTACATCTAAAGTGTCGGGTTGGTCTTTAAGTTGCTCATTGACACCTGATAAATCAAGTGAATCGGCTACTGGTATAATAAATGTGCGCACTTTAAAGCTATTACTATTTTCAAGTTTTTCGAAAATCTTTTTGAAGGCGCGATTTTGAATTTCTTCAACATCATTATTTGAAGTACTACTACTTAATTCAATAGCTCGATAAGGCTTAAGATGGACAGAGTCTTGGTTTAAATAATTAAAATCGACTAATTTTTCTGTAAAGTAAGTAGAAGTTTCACCAATAACTGATTTTGAAAGCGCTTCTAATTCTGTATTGATGTTTTTTTCAACTTTTTTATTTAAATAATTTGCTTTTTTTAATTCAAACCCATAATCTTTATAAGTGGTTTGGTATTTGTTTCTGATAAAGATATTGTAAGAATTAGCCTCTGTAGCGTAATTTTTATTTTTGTTTTTTAAGAAATTATCAATTAATTCACGTCCTGTTAAAGATTGGTCTTTTAAAAAGACTTCGCCCAACTCATTAACTGCTGTCTCTAACGTTATGTCTTGATTGTTTTTAAAATCACCAATAGCTATGCGTTTTGTTTTAAAACCCATGCTTGAAAACTCAATTGAATCTTTTGCGGTAAATTGATTAACAACAATAGAGAAGTTGCCTTCTGTATTGGTAATAACACCGTAATTTTCAGTGATTCTAACCGTAGCAAACGGAATACTTTCTTTAGTATCTTGACTTAGTAAAGTTCCTGTAAGTGTTTGAGCAAAACTTAAACTTGTTAAACCAAGTAGCAAATAAGTGATGGTTGACTTTATCATAGGTAGGTTTTTAGCTTAACGCTCATATTTTGAAAATGTTACATTTAGTGACCTACTTTTTCTCTTCTTTATTAAAATAGACTAAGTAGTAATACATTTGGCGTTCTTCATCCCAACCTTTTTCAATAAATTTATCTGCGCTAGCACCACTTACAAAGTCCATTTTTATTTGAACATTAGTATCAAGATTAATTACACTTTTTACTTTTTTTCGAGCTGCAGTTACAGCTGTGTTTGAAATCGGGAAATCACTTAAATCTTCAATTTTATATTTGGGCGCTTGTTCTTCTTTATAGTTTTTAAATTCAGGTTCAAGTCCAGGGTTTTCCAGTACATCAGTTAAAAAGTTTTGCTCATTAAAATTATCATTTGAGGCAAAATGATTCATAGCTTTATTCATAAACAATACTTCTTGCTGTTTATCTTCAGCTGGTAAAACCACGTCCTTGGCAAAATTCTCGCAAAATTTCAGGTATTTTTTAGTGTAAAAATTTTCATCTTGAAAAAAATCTACACCTAAAAATTGTTCTAACCAATATTTCGTATCGTATTTATTAGAATCGACAGACAGGATTTTATAACCTTCTTCTTTTTCAGTATTTAAGATTAAGGCACCTTTATCAAGCTTGTTTAAATAAACACCTTGTTGTAAAATCATTTCAAGGTTATTTTGTTGCTCTTGAAATTGTAAAAAATCGTGTTTTAATTCAGATTTAAAAATGCCGATTGCATCAACTTTTTCATTATCCACCAAAACATTTTCAAAGTAAACGACATAAACTTCACCACCTTTAATATGCTGATGCATAGACTGCTCAAACAAATAGCGTGTAACTTGCTTAGAAACTTCGTGTGCCTTGAGCGGATTATTAAAAATTTCAGTAGCAAAATTGTACAGCTGGTGAAATTCTAAGTCAGTTTCATGAACAAATTGATAATAATTTTCTTCTTTATCTCTAAAAGATTTGAGAAAATATTCTTTAATTAATGGAGTCAATTCATCTGAAAGTTGATAAGCTTCTTCAGAAAGAAATAAAGATTCGTTACGGCTTTTATTGCCAACACGATGAATAGATAAACTTTCAATTTGGGCGCTATATAGATTGAGCATAAGGAAATGAGTATTAAGATATATTAAAAATTTGTGATGGTAAACTAACTTCAGTTGAAGTTACCGAACTAAATAAATATTTGAAGATTTGATAATTTAATTCCAGTTTTGATCAAAATCAAAATCGTCTAAATTTTCAAAATCTTGATCGTCAAAACCGTCTTCAAAGCTTTCATCATTTAGCTCGTCAAGTTTTTCAGCTGTAAATTCTTTCTCAGGTGGATGTTCAGGTAAGTGACCTTGGGCAAACATTAAGTTCGGGTAATCTTGACCATCTTGTGGTTCAGTTATATCGGCTAATTCAACATAAAACGTCCACATATTAAAAAAGTCGTAAACATAAATCATTTTAGTATTTTCACGAGAAAAGACGGTATCAAGCGCTGTTTCATTCATCATTCGCACTGATTTTTGACCTTCACTCATGTCAAATAGTAAAAACTCTTCGCCTTGATTCCATTCATCATCACTTTTATAAAAGGACGCCATTTCGGTACCATCAAAGCCAAATGCTTGCGTAATTGAGTTATGAAAATCTTCTAAAGTATCGGTATCTCTAATTTCAATATCTCTAAATACATCGTCTAAGATGTCAAGTATAATGCGGAATTTGAATATCATTTATTGTTTTATTTTATGTATTGATTTAGTCGATTTTGCTTCAAAACTTTGTAATAAAATATAAAATTGCACGCCAAATAATAAAGCTGCAATGACTAAATGCAAAGGTTGTGATAAAAATGGAAAATCTAAATAAAACATGAGTATTCCTGTAAAAATTTCAAAAATAATAAGGCCAATCATCCATTTAACTAATTTGAAACCTAATCCTTGCTTTTGGTTAATATAAACTATCGCCAAGTTTACAATCAATACTAAAATAGAAAATGAACGATGAATGTAAAACATGGTATCTGGGTCTTTTAACCACATTGCTTTCGCTGAATATCCGAAAACTTTAACCTGTTCATCTACAAATTGGCGAACTTGTGTGCCAAAAGCAACTTGTATTAAACTCAAGATTACAGCCAATAATATTAAGTAATGAAATGAATTTGTAGTGTTGTATTTAGGTTTAGAATTAGTTGAAATCTTCAAAATGTACATTAATAAAGCTACAATAATTAAGGCTACTAGCATGTGTAAAGTGATGCGAACAGGAGATAAAACAGAATAAACCACAGTTGCTCCAAGCCAAGCTTGAAACAAGAGTAAGATTAATGTGATTATTGAAAATAATGGAATTTTAAAAGATTTTTTTCTTTGTTTAAACGATAAAACTGTCATAATTAAAATAGCCACACCAGACAAGGCGCCTAACAAGCGGTTGATATATTCTACCCAAGTGTGCGCCGCATTAAATGTCGCATAATCATGTTTTTCGTAGCTGTTCCAGTTATCGGGATTATAGCCTTTAGATGATTTAAAACTTTGCTTGGCTACTTTTAAAGTTTCATCGACAATAATAACTTGGCCTTCAAAATAATCTTGGTTAGCATGCCATTGCAATTGTTCTTCTTCGGTTGGTGGAATGTAATAGCCAAAACATTTTGGCCAGTCGGGACAACCCATGCCACTACCAGTCATTCTAACTACGGCACCAGCAATAATCACTAAATAAATTAGGATTAATGAAATTTTTACAGATTTTCTAAACATATTGCAAATTTAAATTTAAGCACCGAATTTAAGTTTGAACGGGTTATTTTTTTAGGTAAAATTAGCATGAATCAAGCCTTAGATTTAAAACCGTAAGCTTTAGCAGTTTTTAGCATAAATTTAAAAGCAGCGTCATATTCATTCGGAATTTCACCTTCTAGGATAGCTTCTTTTATTTCATTTTTAATTAAACCAACTTCTTTACAGGGTTCAATATTTAAATGATTCATGATAATTTTCCCTGAGATTGGAGGCTGAAAATTTCTAATTTTATCCCGTTCTTCAACATCTTTGATCCGTTGGCGAACAATTTTAAAATTATTGTGATATCGCTCATAACGCTTGGTATTTTTAGTTGTAATGTCTGCTTCGCATAGCATCATTAAATCTTCAATATCATCACCGGCATCAAACACTAAACGTCTTACAGCCGAGTCAGTGGTATTATCATCAACAATTGCAATAGGTCTAGAACTTAGTAACACTAATTTCTGGACGTATTTCATTTTATCATTGAGAGGCATTTTGAGTCGTTTAAATAGTTTATAGACCATTTTTGAGCCTATAAATTCATGCCCATGAAAGGTCCAACCATTACGTTTGCTAAATTTTTTGGTTGGTGCTTTACCGATATCATGTAATAAGGCCGCCCAGCGAAGCCATAAATTATTGGTTTCTCGAGAAATGTTATCAACTACTTCTAAAGTATGCCAAAAATTGTCTTTATGGCGTTGGCCATCAACTTCATCTATACCTTCAAGCGCAGTTAGTTCTGGTAAAATAAGAGGTAGTAAACCAGTTTTGTGTAAAAGTTTAAACCCTTGCGATGGTTGCTGGGTTTTCATGATTTTGTTAATTTCAGTAACAATTCGCTCTTTCGAAATGATACGAAGCCGTTTTTTGTTTTGCGCGATAGCATCAAGCGCTTTTGGATCAATAAAAAAATTTAATTGACTCGAAAATCTTATGGCACGCAGCATTCGTAATGGATCGTCTGAAAAAGTAATGTTTGGCTCTAGTGGTGTTTTAATAAGTTGCTGTTTAAGATGTTCTAAACCATCAAACGGATCTAGGAGTTTACCAAAATCTTCAGAGTTTAATTTTAAAGCTAACGCGTTAATTGTAAAATCTCTACGGTTCTGGTCGTCTTCTAAACTACCAACTTCAACACTTGGTTTTCGACTATTTTCAGTGTAAGATTCTTTTCTTGCGCCAACAAATTCAACTTCTACATCAAAAGCCTTCAGCATGGCAGTTCCAAAGGTTTTAAACACTTGTACTTTTGGTTTGTTTGGTAAAAGTTCAGCCACAGCTTTTGCTAACTGAATGCCATCACCAACACAAACAATATCGATGTCTTTTTTTTGTTCTCGTTTCAGAAAATAATCGCGTACAAAACCACCTATAACGTAAGTTTCAAGACTAAGTTTGTCTGCTGCTTTGGTAATGATTGGAAATAATTGATGCTGTAAGGCTTCAGTATAATGTGTTTTAGACATATTTAAGGGCGAATTACTTCAATGCAACCATTTTGATGAACTTTTAATAACTGAGATGGTGCATTTGCCGTATTTGTTGATTGCAAATTTACAACATAGTCAACGCCTTTTAAAATTTCAGGCGAAATTTCGTTAAAGTCTTTTGGTGTAGGTTCGCCGCTGATATTTGCCGATGTAGAAACAATAGGTTTATCAAATTCTGAAAGTAAGGCTTGGCAAAACTCCGTTTTACAAATCCTAATAGCAACGCTGCCGTCTTCAGCGAGAAGATTTGGTACAAAATCTTTTACATGACTATAAATTATACTTGTTGGCTTTTGTGTATGATTTAAAATTTCAACTAGATTAGGCGGTAAATAAGGCACATAAGTTTTAAGCATTTCAAAATCTTTAACGAGACAAATAAGTGCTTTAGAGTTATTACGCTGTTTGAGTTGGTACACTTTTTTAACGGCTTCTGCATTTGTAGCATCACAACCAATGCCCCAAACAGTATCGGTAGGATAGAGTAGAAGTTGGCCGTTGTTTAAGGTTTTGAGCGCGTTTGTAATATCTGCTTGCATGTCTGTAATCAAATGCTTTTATGGTATTTTAATTCATGCCACAAATTTAGCATATCTTTGTTTTAAGTTTACAAATAATGAAAGTATTACATGTTTCTGGTGCGAATTCTTGGGGTGGTAATGAGCAACAGTTATTTAATTTAGTGACACATCTTAATCAGATAGACAATGCTATTTTTGGTATTGAAAATTCACCTGTTGAAAAACATGCTTCTAAAAACCAAATACCATTTTTTGCTTCTAAAACCCCAAAATTGAAGTCAATTAAAAATATTAGTCGTTTTTTTGAAGTGATTCAACAATTTAAACCCGAAGTAATTCATTTACATACAAGCTGTTCATTAACATTATGTTTTTATGCTTCAATTTATAAATCTATTAATCCTAAGGTGGTTTTCGAAAAAAAAGGAATCAGTAATAGTTCAAGTTTTTTAAGTCGACTGAAGTATAATTCGAGTTCAATTGACCATATTGTTTGTGTTTCAAACTATGTTAAACATCATTTTAAGTCGATGTTGACCAATAAAAATCAGCAGAAATTATGTGTAGTCAATGATTCGTTTGATCTTGACTTTAAGGAAGTAGATTATCATCTATCAGTAGACTCTTCAAAATTTGTTGTGGGCAATATTGCTAACCACTCAGCAGCTAAGGATCTAGACACTTTCATTGAAGTTGCTGATGAACTTATTAATAAACGCAAAAATTCTAATATACATTTTTATCAAGTTGGTAGTTTTTCAAAATTAACACCACTGCTTCAACAAAAGATAGTCGACTTAAACCTTAGTCAACATTTTTCATTTTTAGGCTCAAAAGAACATGCCTATAATTTTAATACCCTTTTTGATGTTTTTTTATTGACTTCACAACGTGAAGGAGGACCAACTTCTCTTATAGAAGCGCTTTATTTTGAAACTAATATTATTTCGACCCGAGTAGGAATTGCTGAAGAAGTAATAGAAGATGGTTTAAATGGATATTTAGTACATAAAAAAGACCACAAAAAAATGGCCGATTGTATTGAAAAACTCCAGCAATCGCCAAATATGTTTTTAAGAAAGTTATCAGAAAATAAAGCTTTAGTAGAACAAAAATTTAGTTCAGTTCGTCAAGCAAAAGCATTAAAGGAAATTTATAAATCATAAAAATTGGTCAACACCTACTTCACAGCGTTTTATTTTTAGTTTTGTAGTTTGATCTTCAATGGCTTGATTAATTTCAATATGTGATTTAGACTGTTCGTGATGAAAAATATGATAAGCAATCCCCGCAAACTTTAAGCGTTTACCTTTAATGCCAATATTGTGTAAACGTTGAATCATTTCAGAGTCATCGATGCCCCAACCTACAAGGTTTTCGTTAAAACCGTTTACTTTTATAAAATCTTGTCTCCAAAAGGACATGTTGCAGCCTCGTAATTTTCTTGATCTCTCGGAAACAGGTTTATAAAATTGCGTAAGAAACGGCATGTGAATGGTTCTGCCGCGTTTTTTAATACCTTTAGAAAAATAGTTAAAGTTGGTTTGTTGTTGAGAAAATAAGTTTACAAGATGAGATTGTTGAATATTAGCGCGAGAACCATACAAGTAGTAGCCTTCTTTTGCAAATTTCAGATGGTCTTTTATGAAGTTTTTGTGCATAATAATATCACCATCAATTTCAACAATGTAAGGGAATTGAGCTGCAGCAATCGCTTTATTCATGATTCTTGGTTTACGATTACCTTTATCTTCATGCCAAATATGAATAAGCGGTACAGGAAAATTGTCCGAAAACTTATCGATGAGTGCTTTTGTTTCTGACTTAGAGCCATCGTCAGCAATAATAACTTCATCAGGCAAAACAACCTGCTGTTTTATACTTGATAGTAGGAGCTCAAGTGCTTCAGGCCAATTATAAGTTGGTGTAACAAGACTACATTTTAAAGTTTCAGGCATGCATTAAAATTTAAACAAAAGTAACTATCTTTTTAAGTTTTTAAAATATTAGCGCCTAAGTTATCTAAAAACTCAATTTATACTATAAATTTGCCACTCTTTTATAAATTTCATGAAAGCAGTATTTTCGTCTAATTTCCAAAAACACAAAAGTTTCTTAATAGATCAAATTAAGCATTTTAATCAGCGTGGTAAAATTTTTGGTAATGGTGACCGCAATGTAATTAAACTAATAGATTTAGGTAATCAAACTTTAAATTTCAAAGCCTTTAAAGTCCCTAATTTAATCAATCAATTTGCTTATAAATTTGTTAGGAAATCTAAGGCTGAACGATCTTTTAGCTTTGCAAATATGCTTCTAAAAAAAGGTATTGGAACGCCAGAGCCTGTTGGTTATATTGAATTTTATTCCTGGTTTGGTATTTCAAAATCTTACTACATTAGCTTGCATGACGTGCCTGATTATACCTTTAGAGATTTGGTCGATACAGCTGATGTACCTCATTATGAAGACATACTTCGAGCCTTTACACGTTTTTCATTTAAGCTACATGAAAAACAAGTAGAATTTTTAGATCATTCACCTGGAAATACATTAATCTACACTTTGCCAGAAGGCGGATATGAGTTTAAACTTGTTGACTTAAACCGGATGAGATTTAGAACATTAGATTTTGATAGCCGAATGAAAAATTTAAGTAGACTAACTCCAAAGCGTGAGATGATTGAAGTCATGGCTGATGAGTATGCTAAGCTTTATAGTAAAACATATGAGGAAGTATTTACTTTATTATGGCACTACACATCAGAATTTCAAAGAAAATTTCATAAAAAACAGGCTTTAAAACGAAAGTTTAAGTCACGCTAAGTTTTTTGTAATTGCTGTTGGTGTTCATGACGCCTTTTTAATTCAGGGTAGCGGTGGTAAACGCTCAAGGCATTTAAATAACAAATAATTAATCCCTTTTTGCCATCCAAAAAACCCAACCTTATGAGGTAAGCATGTAAAAATTTATAAGCTGGCTTAATATAAAAGTGAAAGAAGTTGGGCTTCACACCTTTTATAAAAAGTTCTTTAGCTTTTAGTTTAGCATAACTTTTCATTTTAGCTTTATAACTATCATAATCAAGGTACGAGAAATGAATGAGTTGATGGCGTAATGTTTTAGTTGAACCTTTAACATTAAGTATCTCATGTACTAAGCGTTCTTTAGTGTAACGGCATTTTGACTTTTTAAATAAACGAATATTTTTATCGGTTTGCCAGCCACTAAAATGAAGCGGTTGCTGTTTAAACATAAACTTGCGCTTAAAAAAATAAGCATCTGCAGTTTCTGTTGAAGTGATTTCGGATATGACTTCTTTGGTAAGCTCAGGTGTAAGGCGTTCATCAGCATCTAAAAACAAAACCCATTCGTGCTTAGCATGGTCAAGAGCTAAATTTCTTTGATCTGTAAAATTATCAAACGCATTTTGAATAAATTTTACTTTTGGAAACTGCTGTGCTATTTCTGCTGTTTTATCATTAGAAAAAGAGTCAACAATCACAATTTCATCTACAAAGTCAAGATTATTAATGACTTCAGCAATATTATTCGCTTCATTAAGCGTTATTATTAGTCCACTTATTTTGGGTTTGTTCTTAGGCATAAAAGCGTTTAGCTTGTTAACACTACAAATAAACAAAAATTAATTTTCACAAAAGCTTAGAAGTTGTGAATTGGTTGATTTGGGATTAATAAAAATTAGAAATTTATTAAAATAGTGAAAAATAATATCTACAATCGATTAATTCAATAATTTATGGTTGAATGTTTTTTGTGTCTTCCTGTGGCGGTTTTCGATAGTTTGTAAGTTGTTCATAAAATTTAGCTAAGCTTAACAGTTTTTGTTCTTGCCCTGATTTCATGATAATAGTTAAGCCTTTAGGTTTACCTGATTTGCTGTAGCCCATCGGAATAGTAATTGCTGGGTATTTGGCAACAGCAGCTTGACCTGCATTGTAATTATTAATTGACAAAATAGCATCGAGTTGGTAATTATCAAACAATCGATCGAAATAAGTTTTTCCAGATTGAATTAAGTTTTTCCGAATAGAATCAAGTTCAATGTCATTTAAATCTTGACGAACAATACCATTTAGTCTTGCTTGTCCGTAAGGCATATGAAGAGTAGAATCTTTAGTATTGAAATTCACCACATCAGAAACACTTTTAACTTTAACAGAGTCTGAAGCAAACTGCTTAAGGTAAGCTTTGAGGTCTCGCTTCATATCGCCATTGAGTAATGCTAAAAATCCACTAAAATTCATAGGTTTTGGCTCAATGACTTCAATTTTTAAAGAATTATTTTTAAAAATATCAATAGATTGAAGATACAATGAATCTTTCATATAGGCTTTAATAGCGCCCAACCGAAGTTTAGAAGGTTCTTCAATAGTTTTCAACAAATAATCTTCAGTTTTTGTTTGGCTTCGCATCGCTGATAATAAAATACCATTATCAGAAACAGTTCTTGTAATAGGTCCAGGCGTATCTAAAGTGCTAGATATAGGTATAATTCCATTTTGACTTAATTGACCAATTGTAGGCTTAAGACCGACCAAAGATTGTTGACTAGAAGGTGATAAAATTGACCCCGAAGTTTCGGTTCCAACAGCTGCTACAGCATAATTGGCAGCAACACTTGCTGCACTTCCAGAACTTGAGCCGCCAGTATCAAAACGTCTCGGTCCGTAAGGATTCATGGTTTGGCCACCAACAGCAGAATAGCCGTTTGGACAACCATTGCACAAAAAATTTGCCCATTCACTAAGATTAACTTTTCCTAAAATAATGGCTTTACGATTTTTTAGGTTTGTCACAATCTCAGCATCTTGATGAGGTCGATTATTAATTAAGGCTATCGCGCCGGCTGTTGTTGGCATTTTAGAAGTATTGATGTTATCTTTTAATAAGATAGGCATTCCGTAAATAGGGTGAATGTTTTCATTTTTTCTTTCATCTAACATTTCAGCTTGAGCTACAGCATTAGGATTAATAGAAATAATAGCATTTAGGTTTTTATATCGATTAGTTTCATGTAAAGCAATACGGAATAAATACCATTGTGTTAATAGCTTGTAGCTTAGCTTATTATGTGAAATATGCTTTTGAATTTCTGTAATGCTATTCTCATAAATCAAAGGAAAAATTTCATGATATATGTCTTTAGTGAATCCTTTAAGCTGAGGTTCAATGATTTTTAAAAGCTCATTTTTATCTAAAATAGATGATTGTATTAATTGATAACGCAGTAAAGGATTATCATTTTGCTGACTAGAATCTATAATAGCTGATTCGTCATAAGGCTTCCAAGTGTCAAATTCAGGAAAACTTACTTTTGATGACGGATTGTTGCAGGAATTTAATCCTAGTAGAACAATAAAAATAAAAATTGGCTTGTATATTCTCATATTTTAATTTGAATAGATGTTTTAAGACTTTAGTTATCGAGTTCTATGGTTTTGCTTTAATTGCATTTTCAGTTTATTAATTTCAGTTTTTTTGTCGTTTAATTCAAGCTTAAAGTATTTTAAGCTCGTAAAT
Organism: Psychroflexus sp. ALD_RP9; assembly: GCF_017311165.1. Lineage (GTDB taxonomy): Bacteria > Bacteroidota > Bacteroidia > Flavobacteriales > Flavobacteriaceae > Psychroflexus. Next base: position 2,323,503 of record NZ_CP062973.1, read on the forward strand.
AAATAAATGAGCACAAAAATATTTCTAATATCAGTTGAGATGTAATCTGTTAAAAAATTAAATTGACTTAAAATCCAAAAAATACCGAACAAAACTATTGAAGCTGTTGAAGCTATTTTAAATAACTTTTTCATTTTAGTTAAATCTTATAATTAATATATGATGATGTATAACTAACTATACAGTTTTAGTAGAATTCTAAGATACTAATTTTAATCATATTTAAGAATTTAGATTTTAGAACGCCATTTTTAGCTAAAATCTAATACAGTTAGCTTTGATTTATTTTTTTCGTACATTGAAAAACAAAAATTATGATGAAAGATGCTTCAAAAGCTAATAAAACACAACCAAAAGTAACAGGAATTGGCGGCATTTTCTTTTTTTCGGAAAACCCAGAACAAACTCGAAATTGGTATGCTGAACATTTAGGACTTGAGGTTAATCAATGGGGCTCAAGTTTCGAATTTAGAAATGCCCATAAACCTGAAGAAATTAATTATTTACAATGGAGTCCTTTTAAAAATGATAGTGATTATTTTAAACCTTCAGAAAAAGAGTTTATGATTAATTATCGCGTTCAAAATATAGAAGCTTTAGTTGAGCAGCTAAAGAGCAAAGGTGTTAGTATTCTAGATGATATTGAAAGCTTTGATTATGGTAAGTTTGTTCATATCATGGATGGTGAAGGTCGTAAAATAGAACTTTGGGAGCCGATTGACTATATTTTTACAGAAATGGAAGGAAAGACCACTAAATGATTAGATTTTGATAAATATGAATTTTTATCTGATATCATGAAGCTAAGTTTTAGTGTTCTTTTCGTTTTCTTATTGCTTACCATCAGCTGTTCTCAGAATGATGAAGATTCATCAACTGAACTATTATGTGGTGTCGATGCCGTGATTACATCAGAAGAAGATTACGATAGTATTGATACTTCAAACTACAGTATAATTGATGTTCAGCTTGACGGTGATTGTTTAAAACTTACTGTTAGTGCAAGCGGTTGTGATGGTAAATCTTGGGGAAGCTATTTTTATAGTGTTGATGCTTTTTATGCCGTATTTCCTATGAAACGTGAAGCAAAGCTCGAATTAATTAATAATGAAAATTGTTTAGCAGTTATAGAATCTATCCAAGAATTTAATTTAGCACCATTTCAAATATAAGGTCAATCTGAAGTAAATATTACAATTGATGGCTGGAATCAGCAACTCGTTTATCAATATTAAATTTTGTTATTTAGATTTCAATAGAATAATATGATTAAATTCACAGCCTTATGATACGTTCAAATCAATTATTATGAAAAAAAATTTTATTCTTTTAATATTTATTTTAGCTCTTAGCACCACCAAGGCTCAACAATGGGAAACAGTCTCTACAATGCCAGCTGGTTATGATGCCGTTCAGCTTAAAGTTGTGAATGATAATAACATGATCATTTCATCACAAATCTATAAATTGAGACGTTGGGATGGTAATCAGTGGAGTAATATAGGAGATTTTTACAACAGTTTCTCTTCTCCACGTTTTGTCTACTTTTCTGACGATGATATTTATGCAACTAAAAATGATTATTTGAATGGCGATACAACGACAAACTATAATTATATAGCTCATTGGGATGGTACAAGTTGGTCAAATGCTAATAATTTAAATGTTGCTAAAACCATTAATAATATTCATGTGGTTAGCGCCAATGAAATGTATGCTGTTGGGGAGTTTGAACTTCCAGATTACAGATGGAAACCTGTGGCAAAATACTTTAACGGGACATGGTCTGTTTTAGGTGAAGATGACCCGCAAGCAGGCGCTTATAGCACTTATTCTAATTTATGGGTTGAAGGGCCAAATGAAGTTTACTCTACCAATGGTTACAGTGATGTTTCAGACATCCGTATTAAAAAATGGGATGGAAATACTTGGGAAATATTATATAATTTTCAATTAGATGAAGCAGAACGTTTAAGTAGGACTCAAGTAAGTGATGCTGGAATAATTTATTCGTTTGGCTATGAGATAGATTCTAACGATTCTTGCTTAACAAAATGGAATGGTCAGTATTGGGAAGTTTTAGGAGACATGTCAGCTGAACTAAACTTAGATAATACAACCAGCAATAGCTTTATGTCTTATAAAATAGCTGATAATGGATACATTTACGTTGTAGGAAATAAACTACAAGACGAAGTTACAAATAACTATATGGTAGCACAATGGGATGGAAACAACTGGTCTGAAGTTGGCCAAATTAATGCACCTGAAGATGTTTCTGCATTAGATTTTTATAATGACTATATATATGTCACTTACAATAATTTAGTTAAACGTTTTCCGCTAAATACCAGTTTAAATATAGAGGCAAGTTCTAATCTAAATAAATTGAAGGTATACCCAAATCCTGCAAGTGAATACCTAAACATCGATCATTTAAATTCATCATCAGCTGAAGTTTTGATTTATACATCAAGTGGTCAACTTGTAAAGAATAAAAAAACCGATGGTTCTAATACTTTTCAAATTGATATTTCAAAACTTAAACCTGGGGTTTACTCAGTAATTGTAAATACAAAATCATTTAAAACAACTCGAAAGATTGTTGTTAAGTAATAAATTAAAAACATCAAATCAAAATACATGAGAAAAACACTGTTACTATTTTTTATAATAATTACTCAAATAGCTATATCTCAAACAACTTATCAAAATGAAATTAAAACCTTTCAAAAAGAGTTAAATAAATTTTATAGTGACCCGGAAGAATCACCTTTAGGCCTAAAGGATTTAAAGTCATTTCAAGGTCATCCTTTTTTTCCAATCAACAAAACTTATCGGGTAAATGCTCAATTAACGAAGATTAAAAATCCAAAACCTTTTAAAATGCAAACTTCGACACTTCGTAAACCAACTTATGTGCGTTATGCTTATGCAGAGTTTAAATTAAAAGGGAATAAATATAAACTTGCTTTATATAGAAAGGTAAATGAGAGTGTTAAAAATGATATTGATGACCATTTGTTTTTACCATTTACCGATTTAACAAATGGCCTTGAAACTTATGGTGGTGGTCGATATATTGATTTGAAAATTCCTGAAGGAAATGAAATTATAATCGATTTTAATAAAGCATACCAACCTTATTGTGCTTACAGTTATCGCTATTCTTGCCCTGTGCCACCTGCTGAAAATGAACTTAACTTAAGAATTGAAGCAGGCGTTCAAAATTTATAATGATATAGATAAATATAGCGTAGATCTAACACCACTTAAAGTAATTGGTAAGCTATGATTTGCTGTGTATTTTTCTGAATTGATTAGGCGATAGACCTACATTTTTTTTGAAAATACGACTAAAATAAGCTGAGCTATTAAAACCACAAGAAGCACAAATATCATTGATATTTTGTGAACTGCCTTTAATTAAGGTTTTTGCTAATTCAAGTCGCTTTTTGTTTACATAATCAACAGGTGTTTCACCAAAGTAAGATTTAAATTTTCTATAAAATGAAGAAGTACTCATATAAGCTTTATTTGCGAGGGTTTCAACGCTTAAATTTTCATTAAGATGTTCTTCTATGTATTGAATAACAAAAGACATTCTATTATTATTTTGATAGTAAGCACCTTCTTTCAAGATAATATCTTTTGCTTTAGTTTGAAGTAGCCTGATAATCAATTCATTAATCATGACATCTACTAAGGCATCTTTAACTTTATGATCATTCATAAAAGTGAGCATTAACTTATTAATCAGTTGTTGCAATTGTAAATTATTGGTTAAATGTTTAGGTTTTATATTCATATCTAAAACCGGCAATTCATCACTTTCTATTTCAATTAATTCTCTATAATGATAAGTTGCTGCTTTAACTTTTTCAACATCAATTCCTAAAGCTAAACATTGCGTTGGTTCATCTAATTTAGCATCGGGAAAATCAATAATCATTTTTTCACTTGTAGGTAATGTTACGGTTTCACCAGGTAAAAAATCAAAGCTTTGTTGGTCTAACATGTGCATATGTTTTTTTCCTTGTATCATTGAGGCAATAACGGGAAAATCGAATTGCAAATAAACTTTTTCAGCCTTTTGAAATGTCTCATATATATAGAGTTCAGCAAAATTAGTTGTATACACGCTTTTATTTTCAACGAGCGTCTCAATTTTTTGAAGCTTATGAAATGGAAGTAACATATCAATTACAAATATTAATTTGACAAAATAATGCAAATTAAAAGTAGAATAATATAATTTATTAATAAAATATTAATTCATATTTAACAAATTAAAAAACTTAATTATGAATTATACAAAACCACAATTTAAAGAAACTTATGGTAATTTTATTGGTGGAGAGTTTGTACCACCTAAAAGTGGTAAGTATTTTGAAAATACTTCTCCAACCGATGGTAAATTAATAGCAAAGTATCCTAGGTCTAATGCAGATGATGTTAATGCAGCAATTGATGCTGCTAGAGCTGCTGAAGGTGAATGGAGTAAAACTTCGGTTACAGAGCGCTCTAATTTATTAAATAAAATAGCAGATATATTAGAAGCAAATTTAGATGAGTTTGCTGCCATGGATACTTATGATAATGGTAAACCCATTCGAGAAACAACAATGGCAGACACACCTTTAGCAATAGATCATTTTCGGTATTTTGCAGGAGTTATTAGAGCACAAGAAGGCTCAGCTTCAGAGCTTAACCAAAATACAGTTTCAATGATAATTAAAGAGCCACTTGGGGTTGTTGCTCAAATAATACCGTGGAATTTTCCTCTACTTATGTTTACTTGGAAAGTTGCACCAGCATTAGCCGCAGGTAATTGTATCGTTTTAAAACCTGCAGAGCAAACACCAAGCTCAGCTACCTTATTTGCTGAAAAAGTAAAAGACATACTACCACCAGGTGTTTTAAATATCGTGCATGGTTTTGGGGCTGAAGCTGGCAAGCCCTTAGCGTCAAGTCCACGTGTTGATAAGGTTGCATTTACAGGTGAAACAACAACAGGTCAGTTGATTATGCAGTATGCTTCAAAAAATCTAAATCCGGTTACAATGGAGTTAGGAGGTAAATCTCCAAATATTTTCTTCAACTCTGTGATGGACCATGATGATGAGTTTTTAGATAAATGTGTAGAAGGCGCAGTTATGTTTGCGTTAAATCAAGGTGAAGTTTGTACATGTCCTTCAAGACTGCTTATTCAGGAAGATATTTATGAGCGTTTTATAAAACGTGTTGTTGAAAGGACTGAAGCTATTGTTCAAGGCGACCCTTACAATATGAATACCCAACTAGGCGCACAAGCTTCTGAAGACCAATTTGATAAAATTTTAAGCTATATTAAAATTGGCAAAGAAGAAGGTGCAGAAGTTTTAACTGGTGGTGAGGCATTTCAAGCTGAAGGTAATTATAAAAATGGTTATTATATTAAACCAACAATTTTAAAGGGACATAATAAAATGCGTGTTTTTCAAGAAGAAATTTTTGGCCCTGTAGTTTCTGTCTGTACATTCAAAGATGAAACTGAAGCTATCGAGATTGCTAATGATACTTTATATGGTTTAGGTGCTGGCGTATGGTCTAGAGATGGTCATCAATTATACCAAGTGCCAAGAGCGATTAAATCGGGTCGGGTATGGGTAAATTGTTACCATGATTATCCAGCTCATGCACCTTTTGGTGGATATAAAATGTCTGGTTTTGGTCGAGAAAATCATTTAATGATGCTTAGTCATTATCAACAAACAAAAAATATGCTTATTTCTTATGATAAGAAAAAGTTAGGATTCTTTTAGTCTTGATTTATGAATGTTAAGAGAGTTGAAATTACTGATAAAGCTGCTGAACTCGTAAAAAGTTTAAAAGAAAAACATGGTGAAGTGATTTTTCATCAAAGTGGTGGTTGCTGTGATGGATCTGTTCCTATGTTACTCCCTAAAGATGATTTTTATTTAGACGAGTCAGATGTTTTTATGGGACAAGTAGCTGGTGTAGATTTTTATATGAATCATGCACAGTTTGAATATTGGAAACATACACATTTAACAGTCGATGTAATTCCAGGAAGAGGTTCAAGTTTTTCTTTAGAAATACCTGAAGGATTTCGATTTAAAATTGATTCTCGCTTATTCACTAATGAATAACAAAATCATCTTGATAATTCATAATAACATTTAGTTGTGACTTAGATAAAAGTGCCTTTATAGGCACTTTTTTATTTTGTCGTAACATTAAGATATTTATAAATTAGCTAAAATTAATTATGTATAACCTTTGATTAAAAATCTATGAATAATCCAATATGTTAAATAAATAATTATAATTTATGATGTAAATGTCATTTCTAAATTACGAATTGATACTAATATCATTCTTTTTAAATGATGTTAATATTTTACTTACTCAGCTGATCGTCCTTCCTTAAACTTTTCAATAAGGAAAAGCTAACCATCACTAAAATAAGAGCAAAGGGGAATCCTGTTGAAATTGATGCTGACTGTAACGCAGTTAATCCGCCACCTACTAATAAAGCTATGGCTATTGCACCTTCCATGAAAGCCCAAAACACCTTTTGACCTTTTGGTGCATCTAATTTACCGCCCGAAGTCATTAAATCGACGACCAATGAACCACTGTCTGAAGAGGTAATAAAAAACGTACCTACTAAAACAATGCAAATAAAGGCGGTAATCTCATAGTAAGGTAAAGTTTCTAAAAGCTTAAAAAGGCCAATTGAACTATCTTGAGCAACGATAGAAGCTAGGTCTAAGCTACCGTCAAGTTGAAGATTTAGTGCAGTTCCTCCTAATACAGACATCCATAAAAACGAAAATAGCGAAGGAACAATTAAACCATAAATAGCTATTTCTTTAATACTTCGGCCCTTTGAAATACGCGCAACAAATGTACCTACAAAAGGTGACCAAGAAATCCACCATACCCAATAAAACATAGACCAATCCTTAAACCAATCGCCAGAAGTTCCATATTGATTTCTAAATAAACTCAACTCAATTAAGCCTGAAACGTAATTACCTAAACTTTCAACAAAACCATCTATTAAATTGGTCGTTTGTCCTAAAATAAAAACAAAAATGAATAAGATAATAGCAATAATTATATTAGAATTACTTAAATATTTAAGTCCTTTATTTAAACCGCTTATAACTGAAATTGTTGCAATTAAAGTAATACCAATAATAGATATAACTTGCAATAGAGTCGTGTTTTCTAAACCAAAGTACTCAGATAAACCGGTACTAAATTGTAATGCTCCAAAGCCTAGTGAAGTAGCTAAACCAAATAAAGTCGCTAAAACAGCAATAACATCAATTAAATAGCCTGGCCATGCGTTCATTTTTTGGCCAAAAAGTGGTATCAGAGTAGATTTGAGTGATAACGGCGCTCTTTTGTTAAAACTAAAATACGCCAGTGCTATACCTAAAAGCATATAAATACCCCAAACATGAAAACCATAATGAAAATAAGTATTTCGCATAGCTAGGCGAGACTTTTCTACAGCGGTGGCATTTTCTATAATCGGGTGATTGAAGTGAAGCATAGGTTCAGCCACACTAAAATAAACCAAACCAATACCCATGCCGGCTGAAAACAGCATTGCCACCCACGAAAACTTATTAAAACTTGGCTTCGCATCTTTTCCGCCTATTTTAATGTTTCCATACTTACTAAAGGCAAGATAAAGTACAAAAATCAAAAAATAGTTAATACATAAATTAATCATCCAACCAAAATGATTACTCATATAAGATTGAAAACCAGAAAATCCAACTTTGGCTTCTTCATCAAAAACAATAGTTAGCGACACAAATAGTAGCGTGATGATAGCCGAAGGAATAAATACAGGTTTTGAAATATCAAAGTACTTGTTAGTGTAATTTTTCATAAAAACTAGCTTAGGTGATCAAAGCTATTATAAATATTTATAAAGTCACCTTAAACGACTTTTTAAAGTTAATTAAGTTTAAAATAATTGAATACAAGTGTTGCGACACATACCAGAGGTAATTTCAATAGGATACCAAGCCTTACTTGCTATCTTTCGAGATTTAATATCAATTTGATGTCCAAATTGAGCAGCATCACTAATACTTGCTCCATAAATAAGATGACCAATTCCAGCCCAAATTAATGCAGACATACACATGGGGCAAGGTTCAACTGTTGAATAAAGTTTAAGTTCGATTGGAGAACTAAAAGAGAGCCGATGAATTTGTTGAATTACATTAAGTTCAGCATGTGCATGAGGACCATCGGTTGAAGTGGTATTGTATGCTTCCTGAAAATTCCCATTAGTATCTACTAAAACAGCTCCATAAGGAGTACCGCCATTTTTAGCGATAGAAATAGCTTTTTGCATCCAATCTAAATCTGTCATATAAGTTGAAGTTTATTTTTCTATTAACATTCGTCTTAAACCTTGTCTATATCAGCTTCAAATAATAATTAAAAAAGTTGAAAAACTTCTCTAAAAATAGGAAACTGTAAGTCAATCTTACTAAGATTAACAGGTTTATTATTTTTATTCAATTATTTTGGTCGTAATTAATTTTAGTATTTATAAATTTAAACATCACTACTTTTAATGTGGTTAATAAGTAGCCAAACTTAGATTCAGAGAAAAATAATAGTAATTAATACTTTAAAATTTTAACGATTAATTGGGATTTGCTATAACTAAAGCAGATAACCAATTAATTTTTGGTCCTTAAGATTAGAACCCGAGCCGCTCTTCTTACAGTAAAAATTTATAAACATTAATGGAAAATGAATTGAATCGGATAAGTTTTTAGCTTCAGATGCAGCTTCATTTGTCAATTTTATCGACAAACAATTTTGATAATCAAATGCTTGTGATAATTGATTATAAAATGAAAATGATTTTTTCTAAATTGTTGATGCGGTTTGTATCTTTACAAAAATGAAAATTATACGATGAAGTTAACTAAATTTTGTTATGTGCTATTTGTATTAAGCTTTGTTTTTAATATCTATACTACACTTGCACAAGAAAAAGAAGAAAAAATGAAAGCATTAGATTTTATGATTGGCGACTGGCTAGGTTTATCAACTCGTATAGACAAAGGTCGCGTGATCAGTTCTGAGCCTGCTTTTCAGAAAATCACTTATAAAGTTGATAAACATATCATTAGTATTGACTTGCATTCTGAAAGTTTACAGCTTCACACAGTGATCTATTATGATGAAGAAAGTCAAACGTATTACTATAATCCCTTTTACAAAAATGGTTCGGCTAAATATAAAGCTTCATATGATGATGGAAAATTTGTGGTTAAAGCTAGCGATAAGAAACGTTTCATTTTTAAATTAACGGCTGAAGGTCAGTTACAAGAATATGGTGAAATTTTTCAAAATGGCAAATGGGTAAGATATTTTGAAGATAATTTTAAAAGCTATTAACCAATATTCATAAAAGCCTTGATATCTAGATGCTTTCTTTTTTGACAATTAAAATCATTTAAACATTATTAGATGTCCTTAACTATAAAAAATCATTTATACCAACAATGCATAAATTTGACTGAACAGCGTTTAGAAAGATTACGTAAACAGGTTGTAGATATAAAAATTAATTTGGAGTCAGAAACTAAAAGTAGTGTAGGTGATAAGTATGAAACTGGACGCGCTATGCTTCAATTAGAACATGAAAAATTAAGTCGACAAATAGTTGAAGTTAATCGGTTACAACAATCACTTTATAACATTGAAATTAATAGAGAGCATTTTAAAGCTAGTTTAGGATGTCTTGTTAAAACTTCAAAAGCTAATTATTTTATATCTATAAGTTTAGGTGCGCTTGAATATAACGGCATTAAATATTATGCTATCTCTCCAAAAACCCCAATTGGTAAGCTACTGCTTGGTAAACAAGATGGTGATTCATTTATTTTTAATAATGATTTATATAAAATAACGAAGGTTTATTAATGAATTACAAAATCAATTCTAAGTGTTTCTTAGCTATTAACCAATATTTTTTAAAAATATGTTATGTAAAGAAGATTAACATATGTTGTTCATAGAAAATGTTTTTTAATTTAAAGTTTATAAAGTAAAGATAACGAATCTTGCTTAAATATGTTGTAAGATTACTTATCTCAATGAATTAAATACTTTAAGAGTTTACTTCCCGATACAGAAATTAGCAAAAATATTACCCAAAAGTTCATCGTTTGTGACTTCGCCCGTTATTTCACCAAAGTGGTATAATGCTTGACGCAAGTCAATAGCTAATAAGTCGGTTGTTAGCCCTTCATTTAAGCCTTGTTGCACATCGTTTATTTCTTTTAATGCAGCTTGTAAAGCCCCATAATGTCGAGCATTAGTAACAATTGCATCTTGCGAGTGTAAAGCACCAGTATCTACTATGTCAACTAAACTTTGTTTTAAGTCGCTAATGCCAAGATTTTGCTTAGCCGATATAAATTTTACATTAGAAAAGTAATTTAGAATGAGATTTTGTTGTGAATTACTTAAGTGATCAACTTTATTGGCTATTATAATAAAGGCTTGGTTGGGAAATTTTTGTTGAAGTTCATTAATTTCATTTTTCAAATTTTGAAGATTGATTTCAGCTTTATCCATTTCGAATAACCTTATACTATCTATTAATCTTAATACAATTTGAGATTGTTTTATTTTTTCGAAAGTACGCTGTATGCCTAAGCCTTCAATTTGATCTTGAGTTTCTCTAATTCCTGCGGTATCAATAAACCTAAACCCAATACCGTTAATGGCTATTTCATCTTCAATTGTATCTCGAGTTGTACCTGCAATGTCGCTAACAATTGCTCGTTCTTCATTAAGGAATGCATTAAGTAAAGTAGATTTTCCAACATTAGGTTCACCGACTATAGCAACTGGAATTCCTTTTTTTAAGACATTTCCAACCGCAAAGGAATCTATAAGTTGTTTAAGTATTTTTTTAATTTTAGAAATTAAATCCTTAAAATGTTGTCTATTTGCAAATTCAACATCCTCTTCAGAAAAGTCTAATTCTAATTCTATTAAAGAGGCAAAATCTAGAAGCTCTTGTCTTAAAATTTTTAGTTGGTTAGTGAATCCGCCACGCATTTGTTGCATGGCTAATTGGTGTGAGGCTGCATTGTCACTTGCAATAAGGTCGGCTACAGCTTCAGCTTGACTTAAATCCATTTTACCGTTTAAAAATGCACGCATGGTAAACTCTCCAGCATTGGCAACTCGACAACCTTTGTTGATCAATAGTTGAATAACTTCATTTAAGATGTAATGGCTTCCATGACAAGAAAATTCTACCGTAGGTTCACCTGTGTAAGAGCGTTCTCCTTTAAAAATGATAGCGAGACTTTCATCAATAATACGTTCGCCATCATATAATTCACCTAAATGAACTGTATGAGAATTTAACTGGCTTAATGCTTTCTTACTTTTAGCGTTAAAGACCTGTTCACTGATTATAATAGCTTTTGGTCCGCTTACACGAATAATACCGATAGCGCCACTTCCTGAAGGTGTTGCTAATGCAACAATTGTATCTTGTGTTGTCATGTAACAAAGGTAATTACTATTTTTTTCTATAACAGTGTAACATTTTTTAAATTTTGCGTCAAATTTATATAATGTTATATTTTATGGAAGTTTACGGAAACATAAAACGAGAAAATAGACAAACTTTAGTGTTAACACATTTATCACAATTATTAGACTTTGTAACTGGATTTGGAGGTCTTATTGTTCCATTGATTATTTGGATTACTCAACGTGATAAAATTGTAGATATGGATGAGACTGGAAAAGCTATTTTGAATTTTCAAATAACTATGATTTTATTGGGTGTTTTATCAATTCCACTTATTTTATTTGCTCTTTTAGGTTTAGTATTATTAGGCCTTGTAGTATTATTTTCTTTAGTATTTCCTATTGTGAATGCTATTAAAGCTAATAATGGCGAGGCACCATATTATCCACTATCTATTAAATTTATTTCATAAAAAAAGCAGTCAAATTTAATGACCGCTTTTTTAATAAAACTTCTTGTATTTATCGGCTAAGCATGACAGGCATAACCAACATCGTAACTTCTTCTCCGTCTTCAAGACCGTCAACAGGGGTTAAAATGCCAGCTCGATTAGGAAGACTCATTTTTAGTTGAACTTGGTCTGAGTTTAAATTGTTAAGCATTTCGACTAGAAATTTAGAGTTGAAGCCAATTTCTAAATCATCTCCCTGATAGTCACAAGTTAATCTTTCATTAGCACTATTTGAATAATCTAAATCTTCTGCAGATATTTGAAGTTCACTTCCTGCAATTTTTAATCGAATTTGGTGTGTAGTTTTATTTGAAAATATTGATACACGTTTAACTGAATTTAAAAATAGGCTTCGATCGACTATTAAAACATTAGGATTCTCTTTAGGTATAACAGCTTCATAGTTAGGGTACTTACCATCAACTAATCTGCAAATAAGTTCAATATCCTCAAACGTAAATTTAGCATTTGAATCATTGTATGAAATTACTACATCACTATCCTCGCCTGTTAAGAAATTTCTCAGTAGTTGAAGTGGTTTTTTAGGCATGATAAATTCAGCTGAATGTTCTTGAACTTTATCTTTGCGGTGATATTTAACTAATTTGTGAGCGTCTGTACCAACAAATGTTGCACCTAGTTCGTTGAGTTGAAACAAAACTCCATTCATAACTGGTCTTAAGTCGTCATTTCCTGTTGCAAATAATGTTTTGTTAATTGCAGTAGCAAGAATATCTCCCATTATTTCGGTTGTAGAGGGATCATCAAGTTCAACTTCATTTGGGTAATCTTCTGCATTTGCATAGGCAATCTCATATTTGCCGTGATCTGAACTTATTTCAACAATATTATTATTTTCAATAATAAATGTCAAAGGTTGTTCAGGGAAAGTTTTTAAAGTGTCAAGTAATAATTTAGCAGGTATAGCTACTTGGCCATTTTCAGAACTTTCAATATTTAATTTAGCAGTAATTGTAGTTTCGAGATCTGAAGCGGTAACGTATAAGTTGTCACCTTGTATATTAAATAAAAAATTATCTAATATCGGTAAAGTGTTATTATTATTAAGAACGCCACCTAGCAATTGAAGTTTTTTCAACATGTACGCACTTGATACTATAAATTTCATAATCTATAAATTTAGTTTGCAAATATATTTTATTTGGTTAAATAAGATTAAATTTTTAAATTGAATTTATACAAATTGTGTTACATTTTTAAAATTAATCTATTCTTACATCAAAATAACAGGCTTTATTGTCAATTAGACGTTTAATTGACTCTAGTAGTAAAACTCTATGGCTTAATTTTAAAAGTATAAAGAATGCTTATGATATTAGTTTTTCTGAATCATACCCATTTTATAACCTAACAATCCATATATTATGTAGAGTCAATACCGATATTATGGTATTTGAGTGAGTTATTGATCAAATAGTTTTATTGATGAATTTCGAATTAATTTTTCTAGTAAATATTTGTAGGATAATTAATTAGGGATTTATTTCCAAAAACGCGTTAAAAAAGTTTTGTTATTGTGGATAAAGGTTGTAGTTTTGCGCCCCGCAATTGAGTTGTGAAGTTCTAAATTATTTGCGGAGTAAGTTTTTAAATATTTTTTAGTTGAAAGCTTGTTATGTTAGAAAATAGTTTTACATTTGCACTCGCAAAAATAGAAATATAGGTAGATTATTGATTTGGTTTACTTGTTCAAAAGAATTTTAAAAGTTCGTTGAAATATTGGATTGACAAGTTGTAAATTTCGTAAGAGATTTATGATTAAAAATGAAGCATTAAGACTAGAAGTTAAATTTTGAGTTAAGGACTTTTTAGGTAGTTGTAATTTTAATAGGTTAAGATAAATTAAGAAACAACGATGAAGAGTTTGATCCTGGCTCAGGATGAACGCTAGCGGCAGGCTTAACACATGCAAGTC